>NZ_CP113056.1:3714842-4028149 GCF_026625645.1 Ancylobacter sp. SL191
TGCCGGCGGCTTCATCCTCACGGTCGCCATCGCCGATGTCGCCGCCTATGTGCAGCCGGGCTCGGCGCTAGACCGCGAGGCGCTGGTGCGTGGCAACTCGGTCTATTTCCCGGACCGCGTGGTGCCGATGCTGCCGGAGCGGATCTCGAACGACCTGTGCTCGCTGCGCCCGCTGGAGGACCGCCCCGCCCTCGCCGTGCGAATGGTCATCGGGCCGAATGGCCGCAAGAAGTCGCACAGCTTCCACCGCATCATGATGCGCTCAGCCGCCAAGCTCGCCTATGCGCAGGCGCAGGCGGCGATTGACGGCCGGCCGGATGAGGTGACGCAACCGCTACTCGACGGCGTGCTGCGCCTGCTCTGGGACGGCTATGCGCTGGTGAAGAAGGCGCGCGATGCCCGCTCCCCGCTCGACCTCGATCTGCCCGAGCGCAAGATCCTGCTGAAGCCGGACGGCACGGTGGACCGCGTGATCGTCCCCGAGCGGCTCGATGCCCATAAGCTGATCGAGGAGTTCATGATCCTCGCCAATGTCGCGGCGGCCGAGACGCTGGAAGAGAAGCGCATTCCGCTCATCTACCGCGTCCATGACCAGCCTTCGCTGGAGAAGATGTCGAGCCTGCGCGAGTTCCTGCAGACGCTCGACATCAAGATGCCGAAGAGCGAGACGGTCCGGCCGGCTCAGTTCAACGAGATCCTGGCGCGGTTCACCGACACGGAATATGCCCCGCTGGTCAATCAGGTGATCCTGCGCAGCCAGGCTCAGGCGGAATATGCGCAGGAGAATTACGGGCATTTCGGCCTGCATCTGCGCCGCTACGCCCATTTCACCTCGCCGATCCGCCGTTATGCCGACCTGATCGTCCATCGCGGGCTGATCCGCGCCCTCGGCTTCGGCCGCGACGGACTGCCGGAGAGCACGACGCCGGAGGAGCTGGCGGAAATCGCCGCCCGTATCTCCGCCAGCGAGCGGCGGGCCATGGCGGCGGAGCGCGAGACTATTGATCGGTTGATCGCTCATCACATGGCCGAGCAGATCGGCGCGACCTTCAAGGGGCGCATCTCCGGCGTCACCAAGGCCGGTCTGTTCGTCGCCCTGGACGACACAGGGGCGGATGGCTTCATCCCAGCCGTCACGCTCGGCCATGACTATTACCGCTATGACGAGGCTCGCCACGCGCTGATCGGCGACCAGACCGGCGAGATGCACCGGCTCGGCGACCGCGTCGAAGTGAAGCTGGTCGAGGCGGCGCCGGTGGCTGGCGCGCTGCGATTCGAGCTCCTATCTGAAGGCAGTCGCGTCAGCGGTGCGGCACGCGGCCCGCGCGGGCCGCGCGGTCGCTTCCGCCGGCCCGATGAACGCCCTGCCCGCCCGCCGCGCGGCGGCAAGCGCCGCTAGCGCCGGAGTGCCACCATGACGATGACGTCCTCGCATCCCACCCCTCCGCGCTCCGTCGGCACCGGAATTGCGAACGGTTTGCGGATGCGTTGCCCGGCCTGCGGCGAGGGCAAGCTGTTTGCCTCCTATCTGAAGGTCAACGAGCACTGCCCGAGCTGCGGCGAGGAGCTGTGGCACCACCGCGCCGACGACGCCCCGCCCTACATGGTCATCACCATTGTCGGCCACATCGTCGTGCCGCTGCTGCTGGCGGTGGAGATGGCGCTGCACCCGGATCTGTGGATCCATCTCATCATCTGGCTGCCGATGACGCTCATCCTGTCGCTTGTGCTGCTGCCGCCGGTAAAGGGCGCGCTGATCGGCTATCAATGGGCGATCCGCATGCATGGCTTTGATCGCGGCGACAGCGAGTATGATCCCGTGCCGCCCAGCCAGCGCTCCGGCGCCGTCCTGCTGAAGCCCTGAGCCCGACCATGAGCCTCCACGATGTTTCCGAGCGCTTCGAGCTGAAGCGCCCCACCCCGCCGCATGCCGCCATTCGTCCCGTGGACGCCGCGGCACTGATCCTGGTCGACCGTTCCGCCCGCACGCCCCGCCTGCTGCTCGGTCGGCGAAACCCATCCTTGCGCTTCATGCCCGGCAAGTTCGTGTTTCCCGGCGGGCGGCTCGACCCGCAGGACCGCCAGATGTCGGTCTTCGGCATGCTCGACGAAGTGAGCGAGCGCCGCCTGATGGAGCGGGTGACGCGGCCGAGTCCGGGCCGGGCGCGGGCGCTGGCACTTTGCGCCATCCGCGAGCTGTGTGAGGAAACCGGACTGCTCCTCGGCATAGATGAGGCCGGGGCGCCAGAGAGGGCACCGGCGGGATGGGAGGCCTTCACCGAGGCCGCGATTTACCCGAACCTTGAGGAACTGACCTTCGTCGCGCGCGCCGTGACCCCGCCCGGCCTGCCCCGCCGCTTCGACACCCGCTTCTTCATGGCGGATGCCAGCAATATCGCGCACCGCCTGGAGGGCGTGGTCGGGGACGCCTGCGAGCTGGTGGAGACGGCCTGGCTGACCATCGCCCAGGCGAAGAAGGCGGAGGTGCCGCAGATCACCCGCGCCATCATTGAGGAGATCGAGGCCCGGCTCGGCTCCGGCAACAAGCCCTGGCTTCCCGTTCCCTATTACTTCGCCCGTGGCGGGCGGATGTACCGCGACACGATCGCCTGAGCGCCTGAGCGCCTTCCGCGACTCACAATCGGCCTGCATGAGCACATCGCCAAAAGTCATTCGACTTTCGTGAGCCATGGGGTAGAGCCCTCGGCGGAGGCGTTTGCCTCGCAGCTCAGGTGCCGTCCATGCATGCCCCCGCCGCCCCCGCGGTCAATATCGCCTCCATCGCCGCCGCCATTGGTGCCATTTCCGCGGTCGGCTTCGGCCTTGCTCTGTCGATCCCGCTGCTCGCGCTTGAACTGGATTCGCGCGGCATCTCCAGCGCCTGGATCGGCATGAACACGGCGGTAGGCGGGCTGGCCACACTGGCGATCGCACCGGTCATCACCAAGCTGGTCGGACGCCTCGGCGCCGGGCCACTGCTTATGGGGGCGATCCTCGTCGCCGCCATCTCGCTCCTCGGCTTCAAGGTCACCAGCTCGTTCCTGCTGTGGTTTCCACTACGCTTCATGTTCGGCGCGGCGCTCTCCGTGCTGTTCATCATCAGCGAGTTCTGGATCAACGCGGCGGCGCCGCCCGGCAAGCGCGGGCTGGTCATCGGCATTTACGGCACCGTGCTCTCCTGCGGCTTTGCCGGAGGGCCCGCCATCCTCACGCTGGTCGGCACCACCGGCTGGCCGCCTTATCTCGCCGGCGCCGCCATGTTTGGGCTCGCCGCCATTCCGGTGCTGATCGGGGCGTCGAGCGCGCCGGTGGTGGAGAAGGAGAGCGCGGGCGGCCTGTTCAGCCTGATGCTGATCGCCCCGGCGGCGACACTCGCGGCCTTCATCTTCGGTGCGGTCGAGACCGGCCTCATCAACTTCCTGCCGCTCTACGGTCTGCGGCGCGGGCTCGATGACGGCCAGGCGGCGCTGCTGCTCACCATCGCCGAGCTCGGCAACGTGTTCCTGCAACTCCCCCTCGGCCTGCTGAGCGACCGGGTCGACCGGCGCAAGCTGCTGCTGGTTTGCAGCACCCTCGGATTCGGTGGCGCCGTGCTCATCCCCTCCCTCGCGGCTGATAGCTGGGCGATGTGGGCGACCGTCTTCCTGACGACGGGAATCGTGTGCGGCCTCTACACGGTCGGCCTCGCGCTGCTCGGTGCGCGATTCGATGGGGCGCGGCTCGCCACCGCCAACGCCGCCTTCGTGATGCTCTACTCGCTCGGCCTGACCTTCGGGCCGACCGCGGTCGGGGCGGGCATGCAGGCCGTGGATCCACACGGCTTTGCGTGGAGCCTTGCGGGCTTTCTCATCTTCTACTCGGTGGTGGTCGCCGGTCAGATTTGGCGCGACCGCTGAGCTAGCTTTCTTGACATTCCGGGACTGATCCGCGATACGGACGCCCAACGAGCGGCTTCGCTGCCGCGCGAACCCGATTTTTTAGACGTGGCCGAGGCCACGCCCCAGGAGACCCGGTCAATGGCCAAGGCAACGACCATCAAGATCAAGCTCGTGTCGAGCGCCGACACCGGCTTCTTCTACGTCACCAAGAAGAACTCGCGCACCATGACCGACAAGCTGGTCGTCAAGAAGTACGACCCGGTCGTGCGTAAGCACGTCGAGTTCCGCGAAGGCAAGATCAAGTGATACATGGCCTTCGGGCCATCGCTTGAAACGAACAAGGCGCCGCAAGGCGCCTTTTTTGTTGATCGGATCGCTGTTCAGTCGAGGAGACGGCCGGCGGTGGCGAAACGGAGAGGCCTTCCAAGACGCCGCCCGCCGGCCTGACCCCACGGACCCAGGAGATGCGGCGGACCCGAGCACTCCGCAGGGTATGGCGTTCAGGGTTGCAAGGCTATCCGATCAGCGTGAGAACGCAACAGGTACATCGATCCTTCGCGGACGATTGGAACGCGTCGTCGATCAGGCCTCGGGTAGAAAGTGGCGCACCGTCTCAAGGAACTTGCTGACCGAAATCGGCTTCGACAGATAGGCCTCGCAACCGCCTTCGCGGATGCGTTCCTCATCGCCCTTCATGGCGAAGGCGGTCACCGCGATCACGGGGATGGCCTTGAGGTCGGGATCTGCCTTCAGCGCCCGCGTGACGTCAATGCCGGACATCTCCGGGAGCTGAATATCCATCAGGATCAGATCCGGCCGATGTGAGCGGGCAAGAACCAGCGCTTCGGCGCCATGACGGGTGCCGACCGTGATATAGCCATGGGCTTCGAGAAGATCGTTAAAGAGCTTCATATTCAGCTCATTATCTTCCACGATCAGAACGGTCTTGGGCATCTGGCTCGGTCCGTGAGTCCTGAACTTCGTCGTCGACGGTCCGTACGCGGGCCAAAGTCAGCAAGCGCAAGGCCCATCTTCTGATCTGAGCTTACCCGTCCATTCCTTACGGAACCCCAAATGCGGCTTCGCAATTCCAAGCCTTTATCCAACCAGCAAGCCGCGCGTGAAGTGAGCCTCGGCGCGCTCGGCTTTCTCGCCGCCGACCCGGAGCGGATCGGCCCCTTTCTGGCCGAGAGCGGACTCTCCCCGGCGGATCTGCGCGGCATTGCCGGCTCCACCGCCTTTCATGTGGCGCTGCTGGACTACCTCATTAACCGGCAGGATCTGCTGATCGCCTATGCCGAGGGCGCCAAGATCGACCCCGGGCATGTGGTGGCGGCGCGCGAGATCCTGTTCCACGCCGACCTCCCCGAGGACTGAGCGAGGACCGACATGGCGGGCATGCCGGGCTTCTGCCGCGACTGCCTGCGGGACGCGCAGGGCGCGCCGCGCTGCCTGCAGTGCGGCAGCCCGCGCGTGGTCCGCCATGCCGAACTCGACCGTCTCACCATCGCCCATATCGACTGCGATGCCTTCTATGCGGCGGTCGAGAAGCGGGACAACCCTAGCCTGCGCGACGTGCCCGTCATCATCGGCGGCGGCCGGCGTGGTGTCGTCTCAACCGCCTGCTACCTCGCGCGGGTGAAGGGCGTGCGCTCGGCCATGCCGATGTTCAAGGCGCGGGCGCTGTGCCCTGAGGCCGTGATCGTGAAGCCGAACATGGCCAAGTACGTCGCCGTCGGCCGGGAGATTCGTGAGCGCATGCTGCGGCTCACACCGCTGGTCGAGCCGCTCTCCATCGACGAGGCCTTCCTCGACCTGTCCGGCACCGAGCGTCTGCACGGGACGAGCCCGGCGCGCACGCTGGGCCGCTTTGCCCGTGCCATCGAGGCCGAGATCGGGGTCACCATCTCGGTCGGTCTGGCGCCGAACAAGTTCCTGGCCAAGATCGCCTCCGACCTCGACAAGCCACGCGGCTTCGCGGTCATCGGAGCGGCGGAGGCGGCGGCTTTCCTCGCCCCGCGCAGTGTCGGCACCATCTGGGGCGTCGGCGCCGCCACGCAGGAGCGCCTCGCGCGCGAGGGCTACCGGCTGATCGGCGACCTTCAGGCGGCGGACGGGACCGCGCTGGCGCGGCGCTTCGGGGCGGAGGGGCTGCGCCTCTGGCGTCTCGCGCGCGGCATTGACGACCGGCGGGTGAATCCCGAGCGGGAGACCAAGAGCGTTTCGACCGAAACGACGTTCGACAGCGACATCAGCGATTTTCGCGCGCTGGAAACGGAGCTTTACGCGCTGTCGCGCAAGCTTTCGGACCGGCTGAAGGCGGCCGAGCTGTCCGGGCGAACGGTCACGCTCAAGCTGAAGACGTCCGACTTCAAGCTGCTCACCCGCGCGCGCGCGCTGGAAGACCCCACACGCCTCGCCCATCGCATCTTCGCCCACGCCCGCGAATTGCTGGAGAGGGAGGCAGATGGGCGCCGCTTCCGGCTGATCGGCGTGGGCGTCTCGGAACTGGCGGATCTTACGCTCGCTGACCCCGGCGATCTGATCGATGTACAGGCGACGAAGAAGGGACTGGCCGAATTGGCGACCGATCAGCTACGCGCCAAATTCGGTAAGGGAATCATCGACCGGGGCATCGCGCTCGACGCGGCCCCTCGCACGGCGGCGCCCCAGCCGCACCGAAACGCCCCAGAGCCGGCGGAGCCAGGGCCGGCTACTTCGCGCAATTCTCCTGCGGCAGCGCCTCATAGGAAGTGAGCGTGCCGCGCAGGGCGAAATCGCCATAGTCGAGCTTCAGCGCGCGACTGACGCCGTTCTCGAACAGGTCGAAGCTGATCGTGTAGTCGGGCGTCTGCGTGTCCGTGCCGCGCTCGTAATAGCTGATGGTCACCGGATAGCGCATCCGGCCGGCGAGGTCGCTCTTCGTTGCCGCGTCCTCCAGCCCCTTGGGATCATTCGAGCCCTTGCCGATGACGGTCAGCGTATCGAACACCTTCTTGGCGTCGGGCGACCCATCATAGACAGGTGCCTCAACGAGGCTCTCGCCCTGGCCGGCGGCGTCGAGCACCTTCACCACATGCTGGGTGGGCAGCAGCACGCCCTTGGCGAGGCGGATGGTGCCCTCCTCAGGCTTGGTCGCCTTGACGACCAGCTGCCCGTCGCGCCGCTCCGCCACGCCGTCGGCTTCCTCGGGGGACTCGTCATTGACCGTGTTCACAACGCGGAAGCGGAAGGCATTGCCATCACCGTCTTCCCAGGTCGCGGTCGTGATCGAGCTATTGAGCCGCCCGCCTTCGGTTTCAAGATCCGTGTTCTGGCGCAACTGCACCGAGTAGCCGGCGCAGGCATTGCCGCGCAGCTCATAGACGATCTCGCCACGCGCTCCGTTGACGCGCTTCGCCGGCGTGCTGCCGTCGAGGGAAAGCGCATAGGTCGCGCGATGGGGCGAGAGCTGCACCGCCCACGCGGGCGCCGCTGCGGACAGCATCGAAACGAGGACGGCGGAGGCGGTCAGGCCGCGAAGGAAAACGGGAGCGGACATAAAGACAAGATTCCTCGGGCACGCCGCGCATGCGCTTGCGCACGGCAGAACGATCAGACAAACATCGCACCCCGAACTCAAGGCGAGAACAAGGGCAAAAGTGGGAAACCACGCTGCGTCTCGCCGCACCTTAGCACGGAGACAGCCATGTCCGGTCAGGTTGAGGCCAAGCTTGCGGCCCTCGGCATCACCCTTCCCGTCGCCGCCGCGCCGGTGGCCAATTATGTGCCCACGGTCATCAGCGGCAACCAGCTCTGGATCTCCGGCCAGGTATCGGTGAAGGACGGCGTGTTCCTGAGCGGCAAGCTCGCCGGCGAGGCCGATCTCGACGCCGGCCGGGCCGCCGCGCGCCAGTGCGCGATCAACCTGATGGCGCAGATCAAGGCCGCGCTCGGTGAACTCGACCGGGTGACGCGGGTGGTGAAGCTCGTCGCCTTCGTCAACTCGACCCCAGACTTCACCGATCAGCCCAAGGTGGTGAACGGCGCCTCCGATCTTTTCGTCGAAGTGTTCGGCGATGCCGGCCGCCACGCGCGCTCGGCGGTGGGTGTATCGGCCCTGCCGTTCAATGTCAGTGTCGAGATCGACGCCGTTATCGAGTTCGCTTGAGCCATGCCGGTCCCCGTCCCGTCCGCAGCGCCGGCCTGGCTCACCGCCCGGCCGATCGCCCATCGCGCGCTGCATGACGCGGCGGCTGGCATCATCGAGAACACGCCCTCGGCCGTCGATGCGGCGCTGGCGGGCAACTATGCCATCGAGGTGGACATCCAGCTCTCCGCCGATGGCGAGGCGATGGTGTTCCATGACGACACGCTGGAGCGCCTGACACTCAGTACCGGCCCCGCCAACACGCTCAGCACCGCGCAGTTCGAGGCGCTAGAGCTGCGCGGCACGTCCGACCGCACCATGACGCTGGCCGACCTGCTCGCCCGCGTCGCCGGCCGCACGCCGCTGGTCATTGAGCTCAAGAGCCATTTCGACGGTAATGACGCGGTAGCGCGTCGGGCCATCGAGGTGCTGGCGGGCTATGAAGGTCCGGCGGCGCTGATGTCCTTCGATCCCGGTCTGGTGGCCAGCGTGTGCCGGCTGGCGCCGCATATCCCGCGCGGCTTCACCATGGAGCGCCGCTATGACGACCCGGAGTGGGACTTTCTCACGCCGGAGACCAAGAGCGCCTGGGGCGCGCTCGCGCCCTTTGCGGAGATGCAGCCCCATTTCCTCGCCCATTACGTCAAGGAGCTGCCGTCGGAGGCGGTCACCTGGGCGCAACGCACCCATGGCATCGCGGTGCTAACCTGGACCGTCCGCTCGGCGCAGGATCGCGCGACGGCGGCGCAGTATGCCGATCAGATGATCTTCGAGGGCTTCCGCCCCTGAGAGCGGCGGGCCGCGCCGTCCCTGCCGCTCAAGGATACCGTAACGGCACTTCGCAAGGTCGTGAGCTCGCTTCCGTTCGCCCGCAAAGGCGCGCAGACTAGCGGAGCCTCATGCCGAACGAGCCATCCCACCCCCATGCCTGACAGCACGTTCACCCTCCGGGTCGAGAGCGACATCGCTGCGATTCCCGCTGATTCCTGGAATCGCTGCACCGCCAACAGCTCGCCTAATGCTTTAGATAATACATATAAGTCATTGGTATCAAAAGACTATGAAAAACTTCAACACGCTGAATCAAGCGTTGAAGTCGCTGCCGCGTCACTTGCGAAGCCACTCATCAACCCCTTCGTCTCGCACGCCTTTCTGAGCGCGCTGGCAGAATCAGGCTCCGCTTGTGCCGAGACCGGCTGGCTGCCGCAGCATCTCGTGCTTGAGGACGAGGACGGCCGCGTCGTCGGGGTGTGCCCGGCCTATCTCAAGTCGCACTCGCAGGGCGAATATGTCTTCGACCATGGCTGGGCCGAGGCCTATCAGCGCGCCGGCGGGCGCTATTACCCCAAGCTCCAGGTATCCGTGCCCTTCACCCCGGCGACCGGCCCGCGCCTCATGGCGAGCCCCGACGCGCCGGCCGACGCGGTTCGTGCCGCGCTCGCTGGCGGGCTGGTGACGCTGGCGAAAATGCGCCGCGTCTCCTCCGTGCATGCGACGTTCCTTCCCGAGGCCGATGCCACCGCGCTGGAAGACCAGAACTTTCTGCCGCGCACCGACCAGCAGTTCCACTGGCACAATCGCGGCTATGCCGACTACGAGGCCTTTCTCGGCGAGCTCGCCTCCCGCAAGCGCAAGGCGATCCGGCGCGAGCGGCGCGAGGCGCTGGAGGCGGGTGTCACCATTCACTGGCTCACCGGCGCGGACCTCACCGAGGAGGTGTGGGACGCCTTTTTCGCCTTCTATCTGGAGACCGGCGCCCGCAAATGGGGCCGACCCTATCTCACCCGCGCCTTCTATGGGCTGATCGGCGAGCGCATGGCCGACCAGATCCTGCTGGTCATGGCCAAGCGGGCGGGACGCTGGATCGCCGGGGCGATCAATTTCATCGGACCCGACACGCTCTATGGTCGCCACTGGGGCGCAATCGAGCATCACCCCTTCCTGCATTTTGAGGTCTGCTACCACCAGGCGATCGAGTTCGCGATCTCGCGGGGGCTCGGAACGGTCGAGGCTGGTGCGCAAGGTGAGCACAAGCTGGCACGCGGCTATCTGCCGGTGACGACGCGCTCGGCCCATTACATCGCCGATCCCGGCCTGCGCGCCGCTGTGGCCAATTACCTCGCCAGCGAGCGCCGCTATATGGCCGAGCTCGGGACGGAACTCGCCGATGCCGGCCCGTTCCGCCATGACCTCGCCGGCGCGCCACCCGAGGAGGAGCCTTGACCCAAGCGGCACGGCTTGCGATCAGGAGCCGCAACAGGGGGAGGACGTCATGGCCTACGATCCCAACAACATCTTCGCCAAGATCCTGCGCGGCGAGTTGCCGGCGCACTGCGTCTATGAGGACGAGAAGGCCTTCGCCTTTCTCGACATCATGCCGCGCTCGACCGGCCACACGCTGGTCATCCCCAAGGCACCCGCGCGCAACATTCTCGACATCGCCCCAGACGATCTCGCCCATGTCATCCAGGTCGCCAAGAAGGTGGCGCTGGCGCAGATGGGCGCCTTCGGCGCGGATGGAATCACCGTGCAGCAGTTCAACGAGACTGCCGGCGGGCAGGTGGTGTTCCACCTGCATGTGCATGTGATTCCGCGCTTCGAGGGTATCGAGCTGCTGCCGCCGCAATCCAAGATGGAAGCGCCGGAGATCCTGACCGAGAACGCCGCGAAGCTGGCCGCCGCCCTCGCCGGCTAGAGATGGCGGGTGTCAGCCGCCGACCCCGAGCCACCAGGCCCCGGCAACCAGCAGCGCCTCGGCGGCGAGGACACCGGCGAGAACCGAGCGGCGAAAGGCGAGGAATCCGCCGAGCCCCATCACCACGGAGCCGGCCCGCAGCCAGAAGGGCAGCGCGACCAGCGCGCCGTTCGGCACGAGCAGCAGGCGCGCGACGACGGCGGCGAGTAGCGCCGTCGCCACCGCACGCACCCATTGCATCCACAGCCCGTCCTCATCGATCCGGCGACCGAACAGCACGCCAAGCACGCGCCAGACTTCGTTCGGCAGAAAGCCGACGATGAGCACGACGAGCGCCGCACCGAGTTCTGTCTGGATGAAGCTCATGCCGCCTTCCGGAAGCCGTAGCGGGCGATAAAGAAGGCGAGCGTGCCACCGCCAACGCCTGCCCAGAACAGGTCGAGGCCTCCGGGCGAATTTACCGCCAGCGGCGAAATGGCGGCGCCCAGACCGATCGCCAGCCAGTCCACGGGCGCCTTGGCGTTGCGCACCAAGAGGATGGTGAAGGAGATCGGCGTGAGCAGCAGCAGAGCGACAGCGAACGGGCCCGGGAGCACATCCGTCAGATAGAAGCCGAAGGCTGTGCCGGCCATGCTCATCAGCGTCATGCCGGTGCCGAGGCCCATCGCATAGGTGGGCTGCCCGACCTTGGGCACATGCGGCAGGAGGCGCAGGGCCTCCACCCACATGGTCATGGCGATGAAATGGGCGCAGACCAGTTCACGCCACAGCCGGGGCTTCGGCCCGCGCATCAGCGGCATCACCGAGACGACCATCGGCAAGAGGCGCACGCCCGAAAGACACACGGCCACCGCGACCGCCGGCAGGGAGGCACCCGCGCCGATGCCGCCGACAAGAATCACCTGGGCCGGCAGTGCCCAGATGAACAGGGTGGAGAGCAGTCCCGCGCCAATCGGGAAGCCGACATCGTGCAGCAAGCCGCCAAAGCCAACAAAGGTCGCCACCAGCACGAAGCCGGGCACGGCAAGCGAACCAACCATGCCGCGCAGAAACCAGCGGGTGGCGGAAAGCTGGGCAGGTGGCGCAAGCTCGGGCACGGGAGACATCGGGGGCTCAACAGGACGCCCGTTCATCGACCCTTCACCCGGTGGGGTCAAGCGCCTCCTTCGGCGCGCCCCGGCCTCTGATGCAGGGCAGCCATGCCCACAGGATCAACAACGAAAAACCCCGCCGGCATGAACCGGCGGGGTTGTTTTCAGTCAGAGAGGCTCAGGCCTTCACGAGCGGCACCTTGGGCACCTTGGAGCCGCCAGGACGGGGACGACCGCCCTCACCCGCCGGCTTGGTGGCCTTCACCGCCTTGGGCGCCGCCTTTGCGGGCGCCTTGCGGCGCGGGGCGCGCTTGGCCTTGACCGGTTCGATCTTCTCCGGCTTCGGCGTGATCGGCCCCTCCGGGAACTCGAAGGTGAGTGCGGAATCGCCATCGTCGTCGGTCTTCAACACGACGCGGACATGACCGCCGGAACGCAGCTTGCCGAACAGCACCTCATCGGCCAGCGCCTTCTTGATGTGCTCCTGGATCACGCGACCCATGGGTCGCGCGCCCATCTGCTGGTCATAGCCCCGCTCCACCAGCCACGCGGTCGCCTCGTCCGATAGCTCGATCGTGACATTGCGGTCTGCGAGCTGCGCCTCGAGCTGCAGGACGAACTTCTCCACCACCAGCGCGATGACCTCATTGGTCAGATGCGCGAAGGTGATGATGGCGTCGAGGCGGTTGCGGAACTCCGGCGCGAAGAGCCGGTTGATCGCCTCCACATCGTCCCCCTCCCGCTTGGAGCGGGTGAAGCCGAAGGCCGACTTGGACAGGTCCGCCGCGCCGGCATTCGTCGTCATGATCAGAATGACGTTGCGGAAATCGACCTGCTTGCCGTTGTGGTCCGTCAGCTTCCCGTGGTCCATCACCTGCAACAGGATGTTGAACAGATCGGGATGTGCCTTCTCGATCTCGTCGAGCAGCAACACGCAATGCGGGTGCTGGTCGATGCCATCGGTCAGCAGGCCACCCTGGTCGAAGCCGACATAGCCGGGAGGCGCGCCGATCAGCCGCGAGATGGTGTGCCGCTCCATATACTCCGACATGTCGAAGCGCAGGAGTTCCACGCCGAGGCTCGACGCGAGCTGCTTGGCGACTTCCGTCTTGCCGACGCCGGTCGGACCCGAGAACAGGTAGGAGCCGATCGGTTTCTCCGGCTCGCGAAGGCCAGCCCGCGCCAGCTTGATGGCGGACGCCAGAGCCTCGATCGCCTTGTCCTGACCGTACACCACACGCTTCAGCGTCGTCTCGAGGCCGGCGAGCACTTCCGTGTCGCTCTTCGAGACAGTCTTGGGCGGGATGCGGGCGATGGTGGCGATCGTTGCCTCGATCTCCTTCACGCCGATGGTCTTCTTGCGCCGCCCCTCGGGCAGCAGCATCTGCGCCGCGCCGGACTCGTCGATGATGTCGATCGCCTTGTCGGGGAGCTTGCGGTCGTGGATGTAGCGGGCAGAGAGTTCCACCGCCGCCTTGATCGCCTCGTTGGTGTAGCGCAGGCGATGATAGTCCTCGAAATAAGGCTTGAGCCCCTTCAGGATCTCGATCGCATCCGGCACCGTCGGCTCCGGCACGTCGATCTTCTGGAAGCGACGCACAAGGGCGCGATCCTTCTCGAAGTACTGGCGGTACTCCTTGTAGGTCGTCGAGCCGATGCAGCGCAGCGTGCCGGCGGCGAGCGCGGGCTTGAGCAGGTTGGAGGCATCCATCGCGCCGCCCGACGTCGCACCGGCACCGATGACGGTGTGGATCTCGTCGATGAACATGATGGCGTCGGGATAGGCCTCGATCTCCTTGACCACCTGCTTGAGGCGCTCCTCGAAATCGCCGCGGTAGCGGGTGCCGGCCAGCAGCGCGCCCATATCGAGCGAGAAGACGGTGGCCTTCCTCAGCACCTCCGGCACTTCGCCGTTGACGATGCGCCGCGCGAGGCCCTCGGCGATGGCGGTCTTGCCCACGCCGGGATCGCCCACGAAGAGCGGGTTGTTCTTGGAGCGGCGGCACAGCACCTGGATGGTGCGGTGAATCTCGCTGTCCCGACCGATGAGCGGATCGATCTTGCCTTCGCGCGCCTTTTTGTTGAGGTTCACGCAATAGGCGTCGAGCGCATCGGCTTTCTTCTTGGTGTCCTCCCCGGTCTTCGTCTCCGTCTCCTCCTCGGCGCCACGGACAGGACGGCTTTCCGACATGCCGGCGCGCTTGGCGATGCCGTGACTGATGTAGTTCACCGCATCATAGCGGGTCATGTCCTGCTCTTGCAGGAAATAAGCCGCATGGCTCTCGCGCTCGGCGAAGATCGCCACGAGAACGTTGGCACCGGTCACCTCTTCGCGACCGGATGACTGGACATGGATCACCGCGCGCTGGATGACGCGCTGAAAACCGGCGGTGGGCTTGGAGTCCTCGCCGCCATCCTGCACGAGATTGTCGAGCTCGGTGTCGATGTACTCGACGAGATTGCGGCGGAGCTTATCGAGATCGACGTTGCAGGCGCGCATGACCGCCGCCGAATCCTGATCGTCGACCAGCGATAGCAGCAGGTGCTCGAGGGTGGCGTACTCTTGGTGGCGTTCATTGGCGAGCGCGAGGGCCCGATGAAGCGACTGCTCGAGGCTGCGGGAGAAGGTGGGCATCGGGACCTCTTCGTTTAGCCGTCGCGGGGCGTCACTTCTTCTCCATGACGCACTGCAAAGGATGCTGATGCTTGCGTGCGAAGTCCATCACCTGGGTGACCTTTGTCTCGGCCACTTCATAGGTGTAGACGCCACACTCGCCCACGCCATGCTGATGCACGTGCAGCATGATCTGGGTGGCTTCCTCCCGGTTCTTGGTGAAGAAGTGCTCCAGCACGTGCACGACGAACTCCATTGGCGTGTAGTCGTCGTTGAGCAGGAGCACCCGGTAGAGGCTTGGCCGCTTCACCTGCGGCTTCGTCCGGGTAATCACCGCCGTCCCCGGCGGGCTATCGCCGCGCCGACGACGCTCGTCGTCGGCCATCAGGATCAGGGGCAGCGTTTCGATATCAGATGCTGACATTCAGGCTGGACCTTACCGGCAACATGCCGGGGCTTCATCAGACATAATAGGTAGCGCCCCCCACTCGCGCCAGAGCCCCGACCGGGTCTCTCTGTCGCAATCCGGTGACAATGGACCCGTTCAAGCTTGCGCGGCGGTAGCCTTGTCGTGTCACGCCATCGCCACACACGCGAAATCACCCAGCAACGAGAAAGGCCCGACCTTGCGGCCGGGCCTTTCAAAATCTCTGTTCGGCATCGGGCTCCGCGGCTACCGCGAGCCGGAAACGCCTGAACCGCGTTGATCACATATCGCGAAGGATCACTTCGCGCCGGGGATCTTGGCGATGATGCCTTCGTAGGGCTTGTAGCTCTCCTTGGCGAGATCGGCGTACAGCTCGCCCATCTTGGTCGCCTGAGAGACGAAGCTCTCATACGCGTGCTTGAAATAGTCCGACTGGATCTCAACCGCCTTGTCGAGGGTCTTGGCGCCGAACAGCTTCTCAGCCGTCGCGGTGCTCTCCTCGAAGGACTTCTTGGAATAGTCGGCCATCTCGACGGCGATGGCCTGAACACCCTTCGACACGGTGCCGAAGCTCTTCATGGCCAGTTCGAGGTTGTCTTTGCCCAGCTTCTGGAGGTCGTCGATGTTCTGCATGATCGCCTGCTCCTGTGTTGTTTCACGCGTGCCGGGTTCTGCCCACTCGCGCCGCTTGGGAAGCGTCTCCCTGCCATTGTTCTAATGCGCCGCAACATGACCGTCAAGGGATTTTTGTGCGCCGCAACATGACAGGCCCACACAAGGGTACCGGCCCATTTTATCGCCACATCGGGAGGGATGATGGGCACGGAATTTACGACTTCGTAACCGCACTCTTCTTAAGGTTTGCGAAGTGATCGCTCGGCAACGTTCCTTCAGTTCAGGGCTAGTGCGCCGGATGCGTGCGGCTTTGCCGAAGGCCTGCCGATCGTAGTGTACCGGCGCTAGCCGAGATGAGTAGGCGAGACAGGTAGATGCGGGTTCCGGGGCTTATCGGCACGTATGCCATGCGTGCCGGCGTGGTGTTGCTGGCGGCGTCATTGCTGGGCGGGGGCGTCGCTGAGGCGGCGTCGAAGAAAAAGCCGAAGCAGGCGCGCAACAAGGCCGCGGTCACCCGCACTGTCGCTAATGACGGCATCTGGCAGCGCGGCTACTCCGATATCGTCATCGACGCCAATACGGGCCGAGTCCTCCACGAAGAGAACGCCGACGCCCTCCGTCACCCGGCCTCAGTCACCAAGGTGATGACCCTTTATTTGCTGTTCGAGCAGCTTGAGGCCCGCCGGCTTCGCCTCGATTCCCAGCTCCGTGTCTCCGCCTATGCGGCGGCGCAGCAGCCCTCCAAGCTCGGCGTGAAGGCCGGCTCCACCATTTCCGTTGAAGACGCGATCCAGGCGCTAGTCACCCGTTCGGCCAATGACGTCGCGGTGGTGATCGCCGAGAACCTCGCGGGCGATTCCTCGTCTTTCGCCCGGCGCATGACGCAGCGCGCCCGCTCGCTGGGCATGTCGCGCACCACCTTCAAGAATCCGAACGGTCTGCCCGATCCGCAGCAGGTCACCACGGCGCGCGATCTCGCCACGCTCGGCCGCGCGATCCAGGAGCGCTTCCCGACCTACTACGCCTATTTCGAGAAGCGCAGCTTCATGTATCGCGGCGTCGCGATCCGTAATCACAACCGGATGCTCGGCCGCATCGAGGGCGTGGACGGCATCAAGACCGGCTACACCAACGCGTCCGGCTTCAACCTGTTGACCAGCGTGAAGCGCGACGGCCGGTATGTTATTGCCGTCGTCATGGGCGGCGCCAGCGCTGCCTCGCGCGATAACCGCATGGCGGCCCTCGTCACCGAAGCCCTTCCCCGCGCTTACGCCGGCCGCCAGATGGTCGCCCGCATGAACACCGCCCCGGGGGCCGTCGACGATATCGCGGTCGCCGCCCCGGCTGCCGCGCCCGTCGCCGTCGCTCAGGCCCCGACGCCGGCGCCCTCGCCCGTGGTGGCCGCTGCGGCCCCCGAGGTAATCCCGGTTCCCACCGCTAATCCGCGCGTTGCCATGGCGTCCGCCGCCGCCCTGCCGGCTCCGGCCGAGACCGACGAGATGACGACCGCCTCCGTGCCGACCCCGTCGGCCCGCACGGCCGCTCCGACCACGGTCGCCGGTGCCGCCAGCCCGATCGTCCCCGTTGCCGTGAAGACCGTGCCGGTCGCCCGCCCCGCCGCGCCCACCGCCACCTTCAGCAACCAGCCCGGCATCCTCGGCACGCTGGCCTTCACCAGCACCGGTCAGTCGGTGGCGGCCGCGCCGGCCGCCGCGCCCGCGCAGCAGGCCATCAAGAAGGTCCAGCTCGCCAGCGCCGGCCCGACCGAAATTCCGATGCAGGAGACCGAGCGGGCCGAAACCGCCGCCCGTCCCCGCGCCGGCGGCTGGGGCATCCAGATCGGCGCCTATGGCAGCGAAACCGACGCGCGCGCCCAGCTCGCCAAGGCCAAGCAGAAGGCCGGCTCGGCTCTCTCCAAGGCCGATCCCTACACCGAGGCGGTCAAGTCCAATGTCGTGCGCGCCCGCTTCGCCGGCTTCGATGCCGAGGCTGCGGCCCGCAAGGCCTGCGCGGCGCTGAAGCGCAGCGACTTCGGCTGCATGGTCTTCCGGAACTGACGGGAGGCCTCAATGGCGCTGGAGCAGGATATCCTTGGCTTCGTTCACCCGGGCAGCGAGATAATTCGACCCGCCCTGGTCGGGATGGAGTTTCTTCATAAGGGAACGGTGAGCCTTGCGGATGTCATCCGCCCCCGCCCCCGCCGGAAGCCCCAGGATCTGGTAAGCCTCCTCTTCCGTCATCGTGCCACGGCGCGGCGCATCAGCGCCCCTCCCGCCCGCGTCTCGGTGAGCGTGTTCACGCCAACCGGGCGCCCGGCGGTCCAGATACGCTTCGAGTAGCTGGCGGCTTTCCGGATCAAGCTCCAGGGCAAGGCGGGCCACCGTGGCGACGTCCATGGCATCAAGCGGCCGACCCGCATAAGGGCCGGTGGTCACCGTGCCCGACAGACGGCCGCTATCGTGATCGAGTTGCATATCGAGCGCGGCTGTTCGGACCGACGATGTACGCCCCTTGGTCGTCTTCAGCCGATCCCAGGGCATGCCGCTCCGAAAGTTCCATCCGATCAGCGACAGTCCAAAGATGCCGAGCGGGATCGCGGTCTCGATATGGCCGCGCATGCCCAAGAAGCCCGCCAGCAGCAGCGTGACGCTTCCCCCCACGCCCCTCCCCATCCGCACCAGTGCCTTGGCGTCAGCCCGGCCGAAGGCCTTCAGGCCATAATAAAGCAGGGCGACGATTGCAGCCCCGACGAGCAGATTGATCATTGGCCGTCCTGCATGGCCGACAGAAGATAGCGCGCGCCCGTTGATGAGGCCGACAGCGCCTGGAGCGCGCTGGTCCCGCCGGCGGCGTAACTGGCCGCCGCGCGCAATAATTGGCGCAACTGGTCGGCGGAGCCGGCATCGAACCGGCACCACGCACCCTTGGTGAGCCGGGCGATTTCACGGAACGCCCGTTCGGCATCACGGTCGTGCCCTTCCTGAAACAGGAAGGCGGGAATGCCCCGCAGCGCCAGCGGCCCAGCCTCGGCGCAGAGGTGATCCAGCGCTTCCTCCATCGCGTCGCCAACGAAAACAAGAGCACCAACAGGGCCTTGCGCGGCCTCATTGGCAGTATGCCTGAGCACGCGACCGATCTGCGTTCGCCCGCCCCGGCAGTCGATCTTGGCCATCAGCCCACCAAGCCGTGCACCCTCGGCGATCCAGGGCGACGCGCGGCATTCGTTGATGCCGCGGAAATAGACGAGCTTCATGTCGAGCCCACCGATCCTGCCGGCCTCCTCGAACATCTCCGCCTGCAACCGGCACGCCATGTCCCAGGTCGGCTGCCGGCTCATCGTCGCGTCGAGACCAAAGATCAGCCGGCCGCGCTGCCCCGTCGCAAGCGGCGCGGGCGTCCGTGCCTCCACCTCGGCCAGGAAGGCGGCAACGTTCGCCGTGGGCGCAACCGCGGGTGTGGAAAGGCGTGTCTTGTCCGAAGTCATCAAGGCCTCGATCGGATTCGCGGGGAGTGTAGCGGTGCGACGCCCGGCGAGACAGCGCCTCGCGCATGGTTGACCGCCGGGGCGACTTTGCTAGACCGTGCCGGCGCTTGCGATGAGGAGACCGCCGCGATGACCCGCCCAACCGTCCGGCCCGTCCACACCGTCCAGGAATTGCGCCAGCAGGTTTCAGCCTGGCGCGCCGCCGGAGACCGTATCGCGCTTGTGCCGACCATGGGCGCGCTTCATGCGGGTCATATGGCGCTGATGACCGCCGCGCGCCAGCATGCCGACCGTGTGGTGCTGACCATCTTCGTCAATCCGACGCAGTTCGCCCCGACGGAAGATCTGAGCCGCTATCCGCGTACCTTGGACGCCGATCTCGCCAAGGCGAGCGAAGCCGGCGCCGACCTCGCCTTCGTGCCGGATGTCGCGGAAATGTATCCAGAGGGCTTCGCGACCACGGTGTCGCTAACCGGCCCTGCCCTCGGTCTTGAGACCGACTTCCGTCCCACGCACTTTGCCGGCGTCGCCACGGTAGTCGCCAAGCTGTTCATTCAGGCGGCGCCCGACGTCGCGATGTTCGGCGAGAAGGACTATCAGCAGCTTCAGGTCGTAACACGTATGGCGCGCGATCTCGACCTGCCGCTCCGCGTCATCGGCGTGCCGACCCTACGGGAGGCCGATGGCCTCGCCCTCTCCTCCCGCAATGTCTACCTCTCGATGGAGGAGCGCGCGGCGGCCCCTGTCCTGTACCGCGCGCTTGAGGATGCGGCGGCGGCGATGGCGGCGGGAACGCCCATCCCCCAGGCTGTTGATGCCGCGCGGGCGACGGTTTGCGCCGCTGGCTTTGACCTTCAATATCTTGAGGCGCGTCACGCTCAGACACTGGCGCCCATCGACGCCCTTGCCGAGGGGCCGGTCCGGCTTCTGGTGGCGGCACGTATCGGCACGACGCGTCTCATCGACAACATCGCCGTGCCGAGTTGAGGCCTTATGTTACCGTCAGGTAGCTGATGGCGAAGCCGATGATGACGAGCGCCATACCGATGCCCAGCACGTAACGCATCGGCTTCACCTCGACCGCCTGACGCTCCTCGACATTGGCCTTCACCACCACCTCGTCACCGACGATTTCGCGGTGGTCGTCCGAATCCTGTTTCATCGCTCGTCTCCCTGGTTGCAAGGGACAACGCGGCAGGCCGGATGGGGTTTCCCTTAGGGCCTAGAGAAGGCCGAGCGATCGCAGTTCCCGCCGAAGCGTCTCGGGCAGCGCGACATCCGCCGAACCTTCGGAAAGGTCGGCGGGCGCGTCGGCGGCGGTAAGATAACGCCACCCCTGGAAGGGACGATGAGGGCGCGGCTCGACGCGGCGGACCACGGGCTCCAGCACCAGATGGCAACGGCGTATGCCGTCCGCCGCGACAAAGGGACGGATCGCGGTCAGCCGCTGGCGGCAGGCCACCTCCCCCTTGATGACCCAATAGAGCGAGCCACTGTCGACGATCTCGGGGGCGCGATTCGGCACCATGCGGGTGGTGTGGAACTGCTCGGCCGGCGCGCCGCGCGCCGCCTTGGCCGCCAGATCCTGCGCGATCCACTCTTCGAGATCCTGCACCGACTCGGCGCCAACGCAGAGCTTGAGAAGATGGAGCGGCATGAATGACGGGTCCGGCGGCGGGGAGAGGCCTTATACCCGCTTGACGACCGGCCAGTCGACCTCGTCTTCGGGAACGATGCCGGTCTCCTGCAGGGCCAGCGTCTTCCACGCGACGAAGGCCGGATGCGCGTGGATCGCGTCGACATAGGCCTGCGTGGTCGCATCCATCGCGATGCCATAGGTCCGCAGCCGCGTCGCGACGGGGGCGAACATCGCATCGGCGGCACCGAACGAACCGTACAGAAAATCACCGCCTTGGCCGAAGCGCCCGCGCGCCTCCGCCCAACGGTGTGAAAGTACCTTCACATCCTTCAAGGCGGCGTCCGGCATGGGACGGGCCTCGATGGGACGCCACAGATTCATCGGTGCCGCACTGCGCAGCGCGCCGAAGCCGCCATGCATCTCGGTCGCGAGCGAACGCGCATGCGCCCGTGCCGCCAGATCGCTGGGCCACAAGCCGCGATCCGGGAAGCGCTCGGCCAGATGTTCAAGAATAGCGATGGATTCCCACACAACGGCATCGCCGTCGATGAGGACCGGCACCCGGCCTGCCGGCGACGCGGCATAGGCCTGCGCCTTGAAGTCGGGGGCTTCGAGCGCAATCGTCTGCTCCTCGAAGGGGATGCCCGCTGCCTTCAGCGCGATCCACGGCCGCAACGACCAGGAGGAGTAGTTCTTGTTTCCAATGATGAGCTTAAGCGCCATGGCCGTGTCCCCCGAATGAGGGCACAACCATCGACGACAGATCCGCCGGATGCAAATGCACAGCTGTCATGGCGCCCATCAGCGCCACTGATCGAGCTGCCGCAAACTCAGCCCGCCGCGACCTGAACGGCCTGGAAGCCACCGAAAATGTAGACAAGAGCGACGGCGGCCAGGAAGGCGACAACCGTCCAGCGTGCAACTCCCCAGCAGGAGGAGTGCTCGGAAAGGGAAGACATGGAAAATCCCTTGATAGGTTCACCTCTCGGCGCTCGGGAACCTCATTTGTTCGCCGCGCCGGATTGATACAAAACTTAATGAAACGTTATCGCTTTCGCAATCGCGAAATAGTCACAATCCCCCGCGTCCCATGCAACCCTGCTAGGCACGCGCAAGCTTGGATTCGGCAGCCCCGCACCGCTGTGCACAGGCGCGGGCGGCTATTGAAGCGAACGGATCGACGGATCACCATACGGCGCCCGCGATCTGACCGCGGCCCTGCGGCGCAAGGCACTCCAACCCCATGTTCGGCTTCACCTATCTCGACGGCATCGCCTTCAGCGCCTTCATCGGCTCCTGGATCGTCTATCACTTTCTGATGGAGGGCGGCTGGTCGGAGCGGCGCTCGTTCAACCGGCGCATGGACCAGTTCCGGCTGGAATGGATGCAGCGCATGCTGCTGCGCGACAACCGGATCGTCGATGCCCAGATCGTCGCCGCGCTGCAAAATGGTACCGCCTTCTTCGCCTCCACCTCACTGCTGGCGATCGGTGCCACGCTGGCGATTCTGCAGTCCACCGACGCGGTGATGGCGATCTTCAGGGATCTGCCCTTCGTCGAGCCCAACCGGACCAGCTGGGAACTCAAGACGCTGGGCCTCGCGGTGATTTTCGCCAACGCCTTCTTCAAGTTCGCCTGGGCCTACCGACTGTTCAATTATACCACCATCCTGCTGGGCTCGACGCCGCCCGCCCGCGACGCAGCGACCCCGGAGGCGCAGATGCACGCGCGCAAGGCCGCCCGCATGGCGACGCTCGCCGGCCGGCACTTCAACCGGGGACAGCGCGCCTTCTTCTTCGCCCTCGGCTATCTCGGCTGGTATGTGAACGCGTGGGCCTTCATGGTCGCCACCTTCGCCATCTTCATCGTCATGACCAACCGGCAGTTCGGCAAGGACGCCCATTGGATCCTCGATGACCCCGAGCCGGAGACCAGCCGTGACTGACAAACCGACGAGCCAAACTCCTCCGCGCCCGCGCCTTCCGTCGGAAGATGCGATGGAGCAAGCCATTCTGGCCGCTGCAGAATCTGCCGGTCGCACGGTGGCGCCGGAGGATGTCGCGCGCAGTGTGGCCAAGGGGCCGGAATGGCAGGCGGCGCTGCCGGTGCTGCGGCGGGTGGCGCAGCGCATGGCGCGGGAGGGACGGCTGGTGATCTACCGCAAGGGCAAGCCGGTCGACCCGGACGATTTCCGCGGCGTCTACCGGCTCGGCCTGCCGGGTATCCCGCCCGAAGGCTAGAGCTTCTCCGGTGAATTCCAGTTCACCGGAGAAGCTCTAGCTTATTGTTTCGACGCATTTTCTTCACGCGAACCGGAATCCACTTCGCTCGAAAATGCTCTAAGGCGCGGGGAACAGCGCGCCGGTGCGGCCGGTAACATAATACACCACCAGCCCCACCCATTCGCGCAGCGCGCCGTCGACGAATTGCAGTCCCTCGGCGACCGAGCCGAACAGGCGCCAGACGGCCCCCTGCCCTGTCGTGCGGTAGTCCACCGGATAGGCGGTGACCGGAAATCCCGCCGCGCGGAAACAGCCCATGGCACGCGGCATGTGCATGGCGGAGGTCACCAGCAGCCAGCGCTCGCCTGCGACCGGATTAACTAACCCTCTGGTCAGTCGTGCATTTTCCGCCGTATTGCGCGACCGCCCCTCAAAAATCACACGGCCGGGATCGACGCCGATCTGCGGCAGCACTTGCCGGATCACATCGGCCTCGGCGATTGGCGGAGGATCGAGGCGCCCGCTGCCGCCGCTGAAGACGAGGCGGGCATCGGGATAGCGGCGGCTGAGATCGGCCAGGGCAAAGAGCCGTTCTGCCGCTTCCTGAAAGGCCGGCTGGCCGCGCGCGGCGGTGATGTCCGGCAGCTCCGCGCCACCAAGTACAATAATACCGGCGATCGGTTGTCCATCATCTACGAAAGCGGGGAATCGGTCTTCCAAAGCCTGCGTCATCATCCGCCCGAACGGCCCCAGCCCGGCCAGCAGGAGACCGACGATTCCAACCGCCATCAGCACGCGCCCGAGCCGCCAGCGCGGTGCAGTGAGGTGAACAGTCAGGCCGATGAGTGCAGTGAGGGTGAGTAGTGTGGATGGCACGACGGCCATCCAGACGAGCTTGGAGAGGGTGAAGAACATGGGCCTCTCCGCTCAGCGCTGCGCCTGCGACAGGGACGTCCCCTCGCCGCGCACGGTGCGCTCCAGAAAGCGGCCGACGCTCGCCAGCGGCACCGGTGCGGAGAGCAGGAAGCCCTGCACGTGATGACAGCCGACCGACTGGAGGTAGCGCAGCTGCTCGCGCGTCTCCACCCCCTCGGCGGTGACGGTGATGGCCAGCGCCCGGGCCAGCCGGACGACGCAGTCGATGATCGCGGCGGCATCCTCGGTATGGCCGATGTTCTGGATGAAGCTGCGGTCGATCTTGATCGTGTCGACGCGGAAGCGGCGGATATAGCCGAGCGAGGAATAGCCGCTGCCGAAATCGTCGAGGGCGATGCGGATGCCGAGATTGCGCAGCGCGGCGAGCGCGGCGAAGGCTTCCGGCTGGTTGCCGAACAGCAGGTTCTCGGTAATCTCGATCTCCAGCCGCTCCGGCGGGAAATCCGTGTCGCGCAGGATGCCCCGCACCGTGTCGGCGAGGTCGCGGCTGCGGAAATCGACCGGCGAGAGGTTGACGGCCACCTTCGTGTCGCCCCAGCCGCGCGTCTGTTCGCAGACGCGGCGCAGAACCCACATGTCGAGCTCGGTGACCAGCCCGGACTGCTCGGCCACCGGGATGAACTCGCCGGGTGAGATGAGGCCCTGCACCGGGTGCAGCCAGCGCACCAGCGCCTCGAAGCCAATGACGGCTTCGCTGTCGGCTGCGAATTGCGGCTGGTAATAGACCGCCAGCTCGCCCTCCGCGAGGGCGCGCTTGAGCTCGATCTCCAGGTCGCGCCGACGCACGACCTCCCGTTCCATGCGCGGGGTGAAGAGGCGGAAGCAGCCGCGCCCTTCGGATTTCGCGCGGTAGACGGCGATATCGGCCAGCCGGATCAGTTCGCTCGCCTCGGTGCCATGGTCCGGGGCGATGGTCGCGCCAATCGAGCCGCTGAGCGCCAGCATCTGACCGGCGATCCTCGCCGGGCGCCGCACCGTGGCGAGAACCTCCGCGCCGATGGCCTCGATCTCCTGATCGTCATCGCCGACCGTCGCGAGCAGCACGAATTCATCGCCGCCGAAGCGGGAGGCCAGCAGCGAAGGCAGCTTCAGTGCGCCGAGTCGGGCGCCGATCTCGGCCAGCAGCATGTCGCCGACATGGTGGCCGAGCGTGTCGTTGATGTCCTTGAACCCATCGAGGTCGAGGAAGAACACGACGAGACGCGCCCCCGGCGAGACGCGCAGCAACCGGTCGCGCAGCGTGCGCATCAGCATCGCCCGGTTGGCGAGGCCGCAGAGCGAATCGACATAGGCAAGGCGCGAGGCCAGCGCCTCGCTCTTGGCCAGTTCATGCGTCGCCCGGCGGGCATACCACAGGATGATGACCGCGGCGGCGAGCAGCAGGATCGCCGTTCCCATCAGCGCCGGCAGCAGCGCGCGTAGCAGCGAGGCGCCGGGGTTCTCCGGCATCCAGCTCAGCCAGGCCGGCGCGATGGTGCCGTCGTGGAACGGGATCAGCACCGCCTGCCGCGTCTCTTCCGGCGGCGCATTGGTGATGGCCGGGGCGACGACATGCAGCTCGGCGATCAGATCGCCCAGGAAGCCGGCATCGAGAAAGACCACGGTCACCGCGATGGGCGGCACGCGCGTTGGCGAGACGACGCGCCCGTAATCCGGCGTGATGCTGATCGCCCCGACCAGAGCGGGCCGGCCCTCCACGCGCATATAGCCGGCACGGAACACCGGCGGCAGTTCGCGCGGACGCTCGTTCTGCCGGGCGGTGAGAGAGGCCTGCGCCACTTGTTCCTTGAAGGCCGCTTCCACCCCGCGCACCAGCGGCAGCATCGCGTCGGCGTCGAACGGGGCGATGTCGGTCGGCATCAGCGAGCCGTTGATGGCCGCGTAGCCGAGCCCGGATTCGAGCACGACATAGGAGCGGTCATGCCCCTGCGTGTCGTGCAGCCAGCGGCCGAAATTCTCGTGTACCCAGTTCACGTCGAGGAAATAGGCGGTACGCAGCACCGACTCGTCCCAATGCGCGAAGCTGGCGAGGTCGCGCTGAAGATCGCCGGCACGCCGGTTGAGACTTTCGAGGATGAGCACGTTCCAGCGGTCGCGGGCGGCCTGGTCGACACGCTCGGCGGCCAGCAGCGAGAAGGCGATCATGGAGGCGATGGCGGCGGCGATGACCAGCGCCACGGCGAGGATCATCCGGTCACCGGTGCGCGCCAGCCGGGCGCTGCCAATCTGGCGACGCGTCGATCCAGCCCGTTCATCAGGCCGGGCTGCGGGAACCTGCCCACGAAGCCGGCCGATGGGCGCCCACATATGCTCCCTCCCTCGGATACCCCCACGATAGAGCGGGTTCCTTAATGCCGGTTGAAGTCATTTGAATTTTTATGCAATCGGCGTCAGGCGAACCAGAGCGAGGCAATGCCGAGGAAGGCGAAGAAGCCGACCACATCGGTGATCGTGGTGACAAAAGGGCCGGAGGAGACGGCAGGATCCACCTTCAGACGGTCCAGCGCCAGCGGAATGAGAATGCCGCCCAGCGCGGCCGCCACCAGATTGATGATCATGGCGAGGGCGATGACGAAGCCGAGATCGAGCACGCCGAAGCGGGCGAAGACCACGACCGCCATGATGACGGCGAAGACCACGCCGTTGAACAGCCCGACGAGAAGCTCGCGGCCGATGATGCGGCCGGCATTGCTCGGCCGAAGCTCGCGGGTGGCGAGCGCCCGCACGGCAACCGTCATGGTCTGCGTGCCGGCATTGCCGCCCTGGCTGGCGACGATGGGCATGAGCACCGCCAGCGCCACCATCTTCTGCAGCTCCCCCTCGAACAGGGAGATGACGAAGGAGGCGAGATTGGCCGCGATCAGGTTGAGGAACAGCCAGGTGAAGCGGCTTCGCGCGATGTACCAGAAACTGTCGGACAGTTCTTCGTCGCTGGCGACGCCGCCGAGCGCCTTCAGATCCTCATCCGCCTCTTCCTGGATCACGTCGACGATGTCGTCGACGGTGAGCACGCCGACGAGGCGGCCGGCACTGTCCACCACGGGGGCGGAGATGAGGTTGTAGCGCTCGAAGACGCGGGCCACGCCTTCCTGATCGTCGGTGACGTTCACCACATGGCGGTCGGGCGTCAGCACCTCGCCGAGCTTCACCCCGCGCTTGGTACGCAGCAGGCGGTCGAGCGGGACCGAGCCGCTGAGGCGGTAGGACGGGTCGACCACGAAGACCTCGAAGAAGGTCTCCGGCAGGCCCTCGGTCTCGCCGATATAGTCCAGCGTCTGGCCGACCGTCCAGAACGGCGGCAGGGCGATGAACTCGGTCTGCATGCGCCGGCCGGCGCTCTCCTCGGGATAGTCGAGGCTGCGCTGCAGGGTCGCCCGATCCGGGATCGGCAACTGCGCGAGGATCGCCTGCTTCTCGTCGTCGTCGAGGTCTTCGAGGATATAGACCGCGTCGTCGGAATCGAGGTCGCGCATGCCCTCGACGACGGTCTGCGTCGATAGCCCCTGAAGGATCTGGACGCGGACGGTCTCGTCCAGCTCGGTCAGCGCGGTGAAGTCGAAATCCGCGCCGAGAAGTTCGATCAGGCGGGGCCGCTCGGAGGCCGGCAGCGCCTCGAGCAGGCGCGCCACATCGGATTCATGCAGGTCGGCGACGAGGCCGCGCAGGACATCGGCCTCGCCCGCGTCGATAGCGCCGACGATAGCCTCGACAAAGCCGGGCACGTCGATGGGATCGACCTCCGGCTCCGGGCCGCGCCCCGAGCGGGAGGCGGCGAGATCGGTCTCTTCGCGCATGCCGCTCTCCGGCCGGATTCGGATGGGGTGACGTGAACCGTTCTTATGAAGCATCCTACGGGAAGGCAAACCGATCCCTGTCGCGCGCGAGCGATGCCGCGCGCGCGTGGTGCCCCGGCAACAGGTCAGGATTCAGGACGGCAATGATCGCGGTGCGACTTCTCATCGGCGGGCGCGTGCAGGGCGTCGGCTACCGCGCCTGGTTCGCGGCGGAAGCGCGCCGGCGCGGGCTCACGGGCTGGGTCCGTAACCGGCGCGAGGGCACGGTGGAAGCGCTGCTGCGCGGCGAGGCGGACGTTATCGAGGCGCTGGTCGCCGCCGCCCACCGAGGCCCGCCGGCGGCGCGGGTCGACCGGATCGAGGTCAGCGAGGCGCCGGACGACGGCGGGGAGGGATTCGAGGTATGGCCGACGGTGTAAGTCGCCTCAGACGGCGACCGTGGGGCCGAAGATCGCCTCGAATTCGCGGCGCAGGGCAAGGTCGACATCGTCCATAGTCACCGGCCGGCCAAGCGCCACAAGGCTGGTCACGCCATGCTCGCGCACGCCGCAGGGCACGATACCGTCAAAATGCGCGAGGTCCGGTTCCACGTTCAGCGAGATGCCGTGCATCGTCACCCAGCGGCGCAGGCGAATGCCGATGGCGGCGATCTTGTCCTCGCCCTCCTCACGCGCCGGCCTGCGCACCCAGACGCCCACGCGGTCCTCCCGGCGCTCGCCGCGCACATTGAAGGCGTCGAGCGCGCGGATCAGCCATTCCTCCAGCGCGGCGACGTAGCGGCGCACATCCGGCGTACGGCGCTTGAGGTCGAGCATCACATAGGCCACGCGCTGGCCGGGGCCGTGATAGG
The DNA here is from genome assembly GCF_026625645.1 of Ancylobacter sp. SL191. Taxonomy (NCBI): domain Bacteria; kingdom Pseudomonadati; phylum Pseudomonadota; class Alphaproteobacteria; order Hyphomicrobiales; family Xanthobacteraceae; genus Ancylobacter; species Ancylobacter sp. SL191. The sequence continues at coordinate 3,743,217 of NZ_CP113056.1, forward strand.
TGTACTGCCCGCCCCGCCCGGCCGGGTGGATCGGGAAGCGGTCGGGATCGACGAGATCTTCCGGCCGCGCGCTGGTGCCGGCGGTATAGAGCGGGGGATGCTCGATGAGCCAGACCAGCTCGTCCTCCTCCCCGCCGGCGATCGCGGCAGCGAGGCGGTCCATCTCCGCCAGCGCCTGCGCATAGTCGGTCAGGCCGGGGCTCACCCGCCAGCGCACCGGCGGGCTGCCCGGCAGCGGCAGAAGCCGGGCGGCGAGGTCGTCGCGGGCGGAGGTGGCGGGGCTGGTGGTCGCGTCCATGGCGCAGAGATAATCATTCCGCGCGCGTCTGTCTCCCCGCCTGTCTCCCTGCCACTCAGGCGCAGGGCGCAACTCTGTCCACAGCCCGGCGCGCGGCTCTTGTGGACCCTCAATCGATCTGTTAGACGATGCCCCGCTCCCGCCGGCCAGTGCTTCACAGCGCGCCGCCGGCTCCGGGCGATGCGGTCGTGGCGGAATTGGTAGACGCGCTGCCTTGAGGTGGCAGTGGGTAACACCGTGGAGGTTCGAGTCCTCTCGACCGCACCATTCTCTCAGAATGGTGCTTACATTCTGAGCCTGACGCACGGCGACCTTCGGGTCGCCGTTGTTGTTTCTAGCCGGACCTTCGGGTCGCCGTTGTTGTTTCTAGCCGGACCTTCGGGTCGCCGTCGGTGTTTCCGGCTGGACCTTCGGGCAGCCGTCGGTGTTTCTAGCCGGACCTTCGGGTCGCCGTCGGTGTTTCCGGCTGGACCTTCGGGGCATCGACCTCGCGCCAGCGACCCGCCCCTGCCCGCTCAGTTCGGCGCCACGGCCGTCGCCACGCCGGCGGGAACGATATGCACGACATGGTAGCCCTTCTCCCGAAGCGCGGTGAGGAAGGCGGGAATCATCTTGGCGGTCTGCGCTCGCGTGTCGTGGAACAGGATGATGCCGCGCCGCTCATGGTCGAGCCGGGTCATGGTGAGTTCGAGCTGCTGCTCGGGCGTCATCGGGTTCCAGTCCCCCGCCCAGAGATCAGCGCCGAACACCCCCACACCGCGCTTCGCCAGATAGTCCAGCAGCGCCGGCGAGGAGCCGAAGCCGGGGAAGCGGAAGAACGGCACGCGCGGATGCGGCCCGGCGGCGCCATAGGCGGCCTTGTCGACGGAGGCGAAGCCCTTCTCGATGTCGGCCACGGCCTTGTCGAAGGGCATGTCCGCCAGCGTCATCGGGTGGGTCTGGCTGTGATGGGCGACCGTGTGGCCCTCGGCGATGATCCGGCGCACCATCTCGGGATGCGCCGCCGCCGCCCGCCCGACGAGGAAGAAGGTCGCGCGCACGCATTCCTTGGCCAGCGCGCGCAGCACCGTCTCGGTCGTTCCGGGATGCGGGCCGTCGTCGAAGGTCAGCACCACCTCGCCCTCGGCGAGATCGAGCGTCTGCGGGAAATGCTTGGTGCCGACCTGCAGGCCGGCCGCCTGCACCTCCATCACCCGCGACGTGCCGAGGCGCCCCTCGCAGGCGGTCGCCGCGACGGCGGGCAGCGCGGGGAGTGCCGCGAGGGTGGTGACGAGAGCAAGCGTGGCAAGGCGGCGCATGGCAACTCCGGCGCGCGGATCGAACCCGCGCCTAGCTACCCCGTTCGCCCCAGCGCCGCCAGAGCGGCGGCGCAACACTTGAAGGTCTTACGCCGCCAGAGCGGCGGCGCAACACGTCGCAAACCTTCCGCCGCCAGAGCGGCGGCGCCACACTGAAGAGCCTTCCGCCGCCGGCGCGGCGCGCGCTCAATAGGCGTTGTGGTGAACGGCGACCTTGATCGTCATGATGAGGATCTTGATGTCGAGCCAGAGCGACCAGCCATTGATGTATTCGAGATCGGCCGCCACGCGGCGCTCGATGTCGACGCGGCTATGGGTGGCACCACGATAGCCGCGCACCTGGGCGAGCCCGGTCACGCCCGGCTTCATGGTGTGGCGGCTCCAGTAATCCGGGATCAGCTCCCAGAACAGCGCGCCCTCCGCCCGCGAGCCGAGCGCATGCGGGCGCGGCCCGACGAGGCTCATATCGCCGTTCAGCACGTTGAAGAGCTGCGGCAGTTCATCGAGGCTGGTGCGGCGCAGGAAATTGCCGATGCGGGTCACGCGCGGGTCGCTGCGGGAGGCCGATACGCTGCCGGTCGTGTCGAGCAGGTCAGTCCGCATGCTGCGCAGCTTGAAGCAGCGATAGGTCCGGTTGTTGCGCCCCACCCGCTCCTGCACGAAGAAGGCCGGGCCGGGCGAATCGAGCTTCACCAGAACGGCGCAGACGGCAATTACCGGACCGACGATCAGCAGCATGGCGCTGGTGACGGCGAGGTCGAAGGCGCGCTTGAGCAGCCGCTCGCCGAGCTTCATCGGCCCGCGCGAGATCACCAGCGTGGTGTGATTCTGCCAGTGCGAGATCGCCAGCGGCTGCACGTCGCCGAGATCGGCGATGATTTCCGCGTCGAGCCCGCTGAGGCGCATCGCCTCGGCCCATTTCAGCCGCTCATCGGCCTCCGAGAAGGCCAGCACCACCCGGTCAGCGTCGCGCACGGTGCGGCTCACCCGGTCGAAGAACATCGGGTCACTGAGCGCCGGCACGATGTTGTGCTTCCGCACATTGACCATCATGGTCATCATATTGCCGGTGCGGCGCTCCATGCCGACACCGTCGGTCAGCACGACGATGCGCGGCTCGACCACGGAGAAGAACAGCTTGCGGATCATGTTGACGCCGACCGCTCGCATGAGGGCCAGCAGCAGCGCCGCGAGCAGCAGCGTGTAGCCGACCTCGAGGCGGGAGAGTTCGGCGCTGACCTTCATCGCGAAGGTGGCGCTGAAGCTGATGGCCGCGGCGATGACCAAGGCGGCGAGAACCCGCAGGATCGACCGGCTGAAGGAACGCAAGGTGCGAACATTATAGGCCCGAAGGGCTATCGCGGCGAGAAGGAAGGACGGGGCGAGGAGCGCCAGCGTCCGATCCCAGTCGCTCGGCGACAGATCGCCATAGCGAATGAAGCCGCCCAGAATGCCCGACATAGCAATCGTCGCAATATCGGCGACGACAGCACCGAGCATGAGGGACAGCCGCAGGAGATTACGATGGCGGCTCAAAAGGGCGCGCGAACGCGCGCGGTCCTTGCGCCCCTCACCCGATGTGCGTTCGGACAGCTCGTAATAGGTTCCGGTTTCGCTCATAGGTGACTGTCCCCCAACAGCCGGCAATTCATGGGCATGCCCGATCTCCGCAGGGAGGCCGCGCGCCAGTTCACTTGCCGATACTTTCCGCATGAATCGGCGCGTTCTTCCTGGCGATTTCGAGCGGCTCTTCTGCCGAGACAGCGATGATTTGCAACTAGCGCCAGGATACAGGCGATAACCATGCCACGCCTATGGGGCGGTACTGGTTTAGGCCGACCGCATGTGCACTTCCTGCACGACCGTTGCACGGGGGACACGTTGCAGTGCAGCATGGGGCCCGGAACGGCCCCACGGGGTCAGATCTCCGGGATCAGGACTCCGGATCAGGACTCGGGCGCCTCGACGATGGGGTCATACTGAGTCGCGTCGAATCCCAGCACGCTCCAGCTTTGCTGCATGTGCGGGGGCAGCGGTGCCGAGACATCGATCAGCTTGTCGCCGCGCGGATGCGGGATGACGAGGCGGCGCGCCAGCAGGTGCAGGCGGTTCTGCAACCCGCCCGGCAGCGGCCAGTTCTCGATGTCGAAATATTTCGGATCGCCGACGATGGGATGACCGATATGCGCCGCATGGGCACGCAGCTGGTGGGTCCGGCCGGTCACCGGCTTCATCGACAGCCAGGCCATCTTCTGCGCCGCATGGTCGACGACGGCGTAATAGGAGATGGCGTGGCTCGCCTCGTCGTCGCCATGGCGGGCGACGCGCATGCGCTCGGCTGCCTCATCCTTGGCCAGATAGGTCGAGATGCGCCCCTGCGCCGGGCGCGGCACGCCGGGAACCAGTGCCCAATAGACCTTGCGGGCCGAACGGGAGCGGAAGGTTTTCGCCAGCGTCGAGGCCGACAGGCGGGTCTTGGCGACCAGCAGGATGCCGGACGTGTCCTTGTCGATGCGGTGCACAAGACGCGGCTTCTGCCCGTCATCGCCGCGCAGCGCCTCCAGCATGCCGTCGACATGGCGGTAGGTGCCGGAACCGCCCTGAACCGCCAGACCAAAGGGCTTGTTCAGCACGAGGACGTCGCGGTCCTCGTACAGCGTCATCTGGCGGAGCGCGACGGCGTCCTTGTCGTCCGAACTGGCGCGCCTGACGGCCGGCGCCGCGAGCGAAGCGGAGGACTCCGCCCGCTCGCCGTTGGCTTCCGCCCGCTCACCGGGGGCGGCCCGCTCGCGCAGGGGGGCCTTGCCTTCCTGCGCGTCCAGGAAATCGGCGGCGGAGAGCTTCGGCTTCTCGTCGAGCGGGGGGATACGGACGCTCTGCCCGGCGGACAGGCGGCTATTGGTCTTCACCCGGCCGCCATCGACGCGGATCTGCCCGCCGCGCAGCAGCTTCTGCAGATGCCCGAACGACAGGTCCGGGAAATGCGTCTTGAACCAGCGGTCGAGCCGCATTCCCTCTTCGTCGCGGTCGACGAGGCGTGTTTCTACGGCCATGTGGAAATTCTCCTTGCCCCAGCACATAGCCGAGACAAGGCCCGCCGTCACGCGAGAGCGCGCATGATGGCCAGACCGCCGAACACCGCGACAAGGGAAAGGGCGACCGAACCGCCGACATAGAGCGCCGCCAGCCCCATCTCGCCGCGCTCCATCAGCAGCGCGGTGTCGAGCGAGAAGGAGGAGAAGGTGGTGAAGCCGCCGAGCATCCCCGTGATGATGAAGACGCGCGCGTGATAGCTCCACGCCCACTCGGCGCGGAAGGTGAGCCAGCCGGCGACGAGACCGATCGCGAAGGAACCGACGATGTTGATCGCCATGGTGCCAATGGGGAAATGCATCCCGAAAAGGCGCATCGCGAGCATGTTGACGGCGTTGCGCAGCACGCCGCCGATGCCTGCCCCGATGAAGATCATCACCATGCTGTTCATGCCGGCCTACTCTCGCTCCTGTCCGCGACCTGTTTCTCAGCGACTTTGGCGCTCGGCGCGCAGCCGGGCCCAATAGTCCAGCCTCTTCTTCACCTCGCGCTCGAAGCCGCGTTCATTCGGCTGGTACAGCTCGGGCCGGCGTTCGCCCGCCAGCTCGTCGGGGAAGAACTCCTGCCCGGCATACGCATCCGGATAATCGTGATCGTAGCGATAGCCGGCGTGGTAGCCGAGATCCTTCATCAGCTTTGTCGGTGCGTTCAGGATAGATTTCGGCGGCGCGAGCGACCCGGTCTTTTGCGCCAACGACATGGCGGCGTTGAAGGCGGCATAGGCGGCGTTCGATTTGGGAGCGGTCGCCACATAGGCGATGGCCTGGGCGAGGAACAGCCGCCCCTCCGGCCAGCCGACGCGGTCAAAGGCGGTCCAGGCGGCGACCACCATGGGCATGGCCTGCGGATCGGCCATGCCGACATCCTCGGACGCGGCGCAGCACAGGCGGCGGAACACCGTGCCGGGATCCTCGCCGCCAACGATCATGCGCGCGGCCCAGTACATGGCGGCGTTCACATCCGAGCCGCGCAGGCTCTTATGGAAGCAGCTCAGCAGATTGTAGTGCTCGTCCTGCCCCTTGTCGTAGATCGGCGCACGCTTCTGCACCGTCTCGGACAGGGCGGCGACATCGAGGTCCGCGCCATCGGCCAGCGCCAGCAATTCCTCGACCAGCCCGAGCAGATAGCGCCCGTCGCCATCGGCCATGCCGGCGAGCGCGGTGCGGGCATCCGGCTGGAGCGGCAACCGCCGCCCCTCGATCGCCTCGGCGCGCTGGAGCAGGCGCTCGATGGCGTCGGGGTCGAGCGATTTGAACACCAGCACGCGGGCGCGCGACAGCAGCGCCGCGTTCAGCTCGAAGGACGGGTTTTCCGTGGTGGCACCGATCAACGTGATCGTGCCGTCTTCCATCACGGGCAGGAAACTGTCCTGCTGGGCGCGGTTGAAGCGGTGGATTTCGTCGACGAAGAGCAGCGTCCCCTGCCCCACGGCACGCCGGCCGCGCGCGGCCTCGAACACCTTCTTCAGCTCGGCGACGCCGGTGAAGATGGCGGAGATCTGCTCGAAATGCAGGTCGGTCTGCCGGGCGATCAACCGGGCGACGGTGGTCTTGCCGGTGCCGGGCGGCCCCCAGAAGATCAGCGAGCCGAAGGAGCGCCCGCCGGCGAGACGGGTGAGCAGGCCGTCGGGGCCGGTGAGGTGCTCCTGGCCGACGACCTCGGCGAGGTTCTGCGGGCGCAGCCGGTCCGCGAGGGGACGGGGCACCGAGGAGTCCAGACCGCCGGCCCCAAAGAGATCGCTCAACGCCGTCAACCCGGCAGCATGGCGGTGAGCGTGCGCCCGCCGCGCTGGAGCGTGATACGCCACACCCGCGCCGGCTGGCCGGTGACGCGCACCAGATCGGCCGTTCGGGTGATCTTCACGCCGTTCACCTCAAGAATCACATCGCCCGCGCGCAGATTGGTCATCTCAGCCGGCGAGCCGTCGACGATGGCCAGCACGACGACGCCGCTTTCCGCCTCGACGGTGCGCAGCTCCTCGGCGACGGCGGGAGAGAGGTTCACCACCGTGGCGCCGCCAAGCGGCGAGCGGTTGGTCACCGTCACTTCTTCGCGCGGCGTGCTTTCGGGCGCCGGCAGGAGCGGGATATGCAAGGTCGCGGTCTTGCCCTGGCGGACAACCGACACCTCGACGCTGCCGCCGAGCGGGCGGGTGGCGAAGCGGTAGCCGAAGGCATCGGGGTCGTCGACCTCCTGACCGGCGACGCCGACGATGAGATCGCCAACCCGCAGGCCGCCCTTCTCCGCCGGGCTGCCCGGTCGCACGGTCTGCACCAGCGAGCCGACGGGGCGGGCGAGATCGAGGCTGTCGGCGATGTCCTGATTGACCGATTGCAGCGTCGCGCCGAGCCATGGGCGACGCACCGACGTGCCCCCGCTCAGCGCCGATTGCAGCACGACGCGCACCATGTCGGCGGGAATGGCGAAGCCGATGCCCTGCGAACCGCCGGAGCGCGAGAAGATCGCGGTGTTGATGCCGACCACGCGGCCCGCGCCATCCACCAGAGCGCCGCCGGAATTGCCGGGATTGATCGCCGCGTCGGTCTGGATGAAGAACTGGTAGTCGGTGATGCCGACCTGCGTGCGGGCGAGCGCCGAGACGATGCCCTGCGTCACCGTCTGGCCGACACCGAACGGGTTGCCGATGGCGAGCACGATGTCGCCGACCAGCAGATCATCCGACGAGCCCAGCACCACGGAGGGGAAAGCCCCCTTCCCGCCCTTGAGCTTCAGCACGGCGAGATCCGTGCGCGGGTCGCGCAGCAGGATCTCCGCGTCGAATTCGCGCTTGTCGGCCAGCGCCACGCGGACCTCGTCGGCCCCCTCGATGACGTGGTTATTGGTGACGACGAGGCCCGAGGGATCGACGATCACGCCCGAGCCCAGCGCCCGCTGGATCCGCTCGCTCGGACCGCCAAAGCCCGGCCCGTCCGGTGCGCCGAAGAAGCGGCGGAAGAACGGGTCTTCCAGCAGCGAGGCGCCGCGCCGGGTCTGGACGGCGCGCATGGCGTAGACATTGACGATGGCCGGCGCGGTCTTCGCCACTACGGGGGCGAAGCTCAGCCCGATCTCGGCGCGCGAGGCCGGCACGCGCGGCTCCGCCGGCAGGGGCTGCACCGGCATCGGCATGGGCGGCGCGGCCTGCCCGGCGGCGGGCGGCCCCGCCGGCACCTGCGCGTGGGTCGGCCCGAGGCTGGCCGCGAGAAACAAGCTGGCGAGAAGGAGGGAGCGGGTGCGCATCATGACCGCAGATATAGCCCTCCCGGCGCGGCGGAAAAAGGGTAGGCACGTTTCCTCGCCGCGCAAAAGAAAAGGGCGGCCGAAGCCGCCCCGATCGTGTCGCTGGAAAAAGCCGGGCTCAGGCCGCGGCGTTTTCCGCCTTGGCCGCCTCGTGGCGGGCGAGGTCGGCGGCGCCCTTGGCGCTCTCGTCGCGGTCGACCAGCTCGATCACGGCGACGGGGGCCGAATCACCGTGGCGGTAGCCCGCCTTGATGATGCGGGTGTAGCCGCCATTGCGCTCCTTGTAGCGCGGGCCGATGACGTCGAAGAGCTTGCGCACGACGGCGACGTCGCGAACTTCCGCGATCGCCTGACGGCGGGCATGGAGGCCGCCGCGCTTGCCGAGGGTGATCAGCTTCTCCACCACCGGGCGAAGATCCTTCGCCTTGGGCAGGGTGGTGACGATCTGCTCATGGGTGAGGAGCGCCTGGGCCATATTGGCAAACATGGCCTTGCGGTGCTCTGCGGTCCGGTTGAACCGGCGATAGGCTTTGCCGTGGTTCATGGCGAGTATCCTGTCGTACGGCGGCTTTCGAGCCGAAGGGTGAAGGTGACGGCTCGAACGCCGCGTAAAAGACGAAGTAGACGTGGCTCAGTAGTGATCTTCGAACCGCTTGGCGAGATCCTCGATGTTCTCCGGCGGCCAGCCCGGCACTTCCATGCCGAGATGCAGGCCCATGCTGGCGAGCACTTCCTTGATCTCGTTCAGCGACTTGCGGCCGAAGTTCGGGGTACGGAGCATCTCCGCCTCGGTCTTCTGGATCAGGTCGCCGATATAGACGATGTTGTCGTTCTTCAGGCAGTTCGCGGAGCGGACGGAGAGTTCGAGCTCGTCCACCTTCTTCAGCAGCGCCGGGTTGAAGGGCAGCTCCTGCATCGCGGGGCTCTCGGCCTCGCGCTTGGGCTCCTCGAAGTTCACGAAGATCTCAAGCTGGTCCTGCAGGATGCGGGCGGCATAAGCCAGCGCGTCCTCGGGAGCGACCGAGCCGTTGGTCTCGATCGACAGGGTCAGCTTGTCATAGTCGAGGATCTGGCCCTCACGGGTGTTCTCGACCTTGTAGGAGACCTTCTTCACCGGCGAGTAGAGGCTATCGACCGGGATGAGACCGATCGGCGCGTCCTCGGGACGGTTGCGGTCGGCGGCAACATAGCCCTTGCCGGTATCGACCGTGAACTCCATGCGGATCTCGGCGCCGTCGTCCAGCGTGCAGAGAACCAGCTCGGGGTTCAGCACCTGCACGTCGCCGACGGTCTGGATGTCACCGGCGGTGACGACACCCGGACCCTGCTTCTTCACCACCATGCGCTTGGGACCATCGCCCGCCATCTTGATGGCGATGTCCTTGATGTTGAGCACGATGTCGGTCACGTCCTCGCGCACGCCGGGGATCGACGAGAACTCGTGGAGTACGCCGTCAATATGGACGGAGGTGACCGCGGCGCCCTGCAGCGAGGACAGCAGGATACGGCGCAGCGCATTGCCGAGCGTCAGGCCGAAGCCACGCTCCAGCGGCTCGGCGACCACGGTCGCAAGGCGTTTCGGATCGCTGCCGACCAAAACTTCGAGCTTCTCGGGCTTGATCAGCTCTTGCCAGTTCTTTTGAATCACGACGTCACCCTTGCTTTCGACAGCGCCTCGGGAACCTGTCCCGCCGACACCATCCCCGGCCAACACCGGGAGGGAATGCCAAACGCAGCGGCTGTTGCGGCGCGGAACGCGCCGCCGCAGTTAAACGGCGTCAGACGCGCCGACGCTTGCGCGGACGGCAACCATTGTGCGGGATCGGGGTCACGTCGCGGATCGACGTCACGGTGAACCCGGCGGCCTGGAAGGCACGCAGAGCCGACTCGCGACCCGAACCGGGGCCCGACACCTCGACCTCGATGGTGCGCATGCCATGCTCGGCAGCCTTGCGGGCGCAATCTTCGGCGGCAACCTGCGCCGCATACGGCGTGGACTTGCGCGAACCCTTGAAGCCCATGGCACCGGCCGAGGACCACGAAATCGTGTTGCCCTGAGCGTCGGTGATGGTGATCATGGTGTTGTTGAACGACGCGTTCACATGCGCGACGCCGGAGGCGATGTTCTTGCGCTCGCGGCGCTTAACGCGGGTAGCTTCTTTGGCCATGGACCTCGGATCCTTCAGGCGCGCCCGTTATTCCAGGCGCTCGGGACAATGTACAAACGGAACGACCGGCGCGCGGGCGCGCCGGCACGAAAAGGCGGGCCGAAGCCCGCCCGATCACTTCTTCTTGCCGGCGATCGCCTTGGCCGGACCCTTGCGGGTGCGGGCATTGGTGTGCGTGCGCTGACCGCGGACCGGAAGGCCACGACGGTGACGCAGGCCACGGTAGCAGCCGAGATCCATCAGGCGCTTGATGTTCATCGACACTTCACGGCGCAGATCGCCCTCGACGATGTAGTCGCGGTCGATAGCTTCGCGGATCTGCAGCACTTCCTGGTCGGAGAGCTGGTTCACGCGACGGTCGAGCGCGATGCCCACCTTCTCGACGATCTCGGCCGCGAACTTCGGGCCGATGCCGTGAATGTACTGAAGCGCGATGATCACGCGCTTGTTGGTCGGAATGTTTACGCCTGCAATACGAGCCACGACGGCTTCTCCATGTGAATCCGGCAAGCCGGAAGATGACCCCGCGTCCGGTGGAGCCCGGCCCCTGCGGAGATACGCACGAGGCCGCGCGACATCACTGGATGATGTCGATGCGCGGCACCCGATTAAGTGAAGCGCGGCTCATAGGGCGATTCACGCACCCTGTCAAGCCACACTGATGATCTAGACGGTTTCGAGCAGCCCGGCGATGGCCTCGGACACCTCGTCGATCGGCTTCATGCCATCGACCGCCGTGAGCAGGCCGCGCTCCGCATAATAGGGAGCGACGACCGCCGTATCGCGGTTGAAGGCGGCAAGCCGGGTCTTGAAGATCTCCGGGTCGTCATCCTTGCGGACCGGCTCCCCGCGGGCGGCGGTCTCGCGCGCCCGCTGCAGGATGCGGTCGACCAGCTTGTCCTGGTCGACCTTGAACTCGATCACCGCGTCGAGCTTGAGGCCCTTGTCGGCGAGGATGCCGTCGAGCGCTTCAGCCTGCGCGACGGTCCGCGGAAAGCCATCGAGGATGAACCCGTTGGCGCAGTCCGCCTGATCGATGCGGTCGGAGATGATGCCGATGACAATGTCATCGGACACCAGCTTGCCGGCATCCATCACCGCCTTGGCCTTGAGGCCGATCGGCGTGCCGTCCCGAACCGCCTCGCGCAGCATGTCACCCGTGGACAGCTGCACGATGCCATAGCGTGCCACCAGGCGCTGCGCCTGGGTGCCCTTGCCGGCACCCGGCGGTCCGAGCAGTATCAACCTCATCGACGCTTCCCCTTGAGCTTGGCCTTCTTGACCAGACCCTCATATTGATGCGCCAGCAGGTGCCCCTGAACCTGTGCCACGGTATCCATGGTCACGCTCACCACGATGAGCAGGGAGGTGCCGCCGAAGTAGAAGGGCACCGCTGCGTACGAGATGAGAATCTCGGGGAACAAGCAGACGATCGCAAGGTAAGCCGCACCGATGACGGTGATGCGAGTCAGCACATAGTCGATGTACTCGGCGGTACGCTCGCCCGGACGGATGCCGGGGATGAAGCCGCCATGCTTCTTCAGATTGTCCGCCGTCTCCGCCGGATTGAACACGATCGCCGTGTAGAAGAAGCAGAAGAACACGATCAGCAGCACATAGAGCAGCATGAACAGCGGCTGGCCGTGGCCAATGAGCGTGGTCACCGTGGTCAGCCAGCCGGGCCCCTGCCCCTGCATGAAGCTCGCGACCGTGGTCGGGATGAGCAGCAGCGAGGAGGCGAAGATCGGCGGGATGACGCCCGAAGTGTTCAGCTTCAGCGGCAGGTGCGAGGACTGGCCCTCATACACCTTATTGCCGACCTGGCGCTTCGGGTACTGGATCAGCAGCCGGCGCTGGGCCCGCTCCATGAACACGATGAACATGATGACCGCGGCGGCCATCAGGATCACCGCCAGCACGAGGCCGGTCGAGATCGCGCCCTGGCGGCCCAGTTCCAGCGTGTTGGCGATCGCCGAGGGCAACTCCGCCACGATGCCGGCGAAGATGATCAGCGAGATGCCGTTGCCGATGCCGCGCGAGGTGATCTGCTCGCCCAGCCACATCAGGAACATCGTGCCACCCGTGAGGGTGATGACGGTCGAGATGCGGAAGAACCAGCCGGGATCCGCCACGACCGCGCCCGAGCCTTCAAGGCCGACGGCGATGCCGTAGGACTGGAACACGGCGAGCACCACGGTGAGGTAGCGCGTGTACTGGTTGATGGTCTTGCGGCCCGCCTCGCCTTCCTTCTTCAGCGCTTCCAGCGTCGGGGAGACGGTGGTGAGGAGCTGAATGATGATGGAGGCCGAGATGTACGGCATGATGTTCAGGGCGAAGATCGCCATGCGCGAGACCGCGCCGCCCGAGAACATGTTGAAGAGGCCGATGATGCCCTGCTGCGCCGTCTTGAAGACGTCCGCGAGCGCGTCGGGATTGATCCCGGGCATCGGAATATAGGTGCCCAGCCGATACACGAGAAGCGCACCCAGTGTGAACCAGATGCGCTTCTTGAGTTCGTCGGCTTTCGCCAGAGCACCGAAATTGAGGTTTGCCGCGAGCTGTTCTGCTGCCGAGGCCATGGGGCTTCGCTCCCTCGACTGTGCCCTGAAAAGATCGGTAGGCCTGACTTAAGCGTCAGGCCGCCGTTTCGCCAGCCTCGGCCTTGGACGCGAGAAGCGTCACCTTGCCGCCGGCCTTCTCGATCGCCTCGACCGCCGACTTGGTGGCGTGCGCCACCTCGAGCGTGACCTTGGCCGTCAGCTCGCCGGAACCGAGAACGCGCACGCCCGCCTTGACGCGGCGCAGAACGCCCGCCTCGACCAGCGCCGCCTGGGTGATCGTCGCCTTGGCGTCGAGCTTGCCAGCATCGAGCGCGGTCTGGATACGGCCGAGGGTGACCTCGTTCCAATCCAGCGCGAAGATGTTGTGGAAGCCGCGCTTGGGCAGGCGACGATGGATCGGCATCTGGCCGCCCTCGAAGCCCTTGATGGCGACGCCGGTGCGCGAGGTCTGACCCTTCACGCCACGACCGCCGGTCTTGCCCTTGCCGGAGCCGATGCCGCGACCGACGCGCATCCGCTTCTTGCGCGAGCCGGCATTGTCCTTGATGTCGTTCAGGTTGCTCATCGCCCTGTCTCCTTCGACGCCGTCACGCTTCGACGACGCGGACGAGGTGGCGAACCTTGAAGATCATGCCACGCACCGCCGGGGTGTCTTCGAGCGTCGAACGACGCCCGAGCTTGTTGAGGCCGAGGCCGATGAGGGTCGCCCGCTGCGCGCCGGGGCGGCGGATCGGGCTGCCGGTCTGTTCGACCGTGACCGTATTGGTGGTCTTCGCCATGATAAGCTCCACTACCTTTCAGGGCGTCAGTCGGTCGCTTCGGCGTCGTCGACACGACGGCGCGACTGAAGCTGCGACACCTTGAGGCTACGGCGGGCAGCCACCAGACGCGGGCTGTCCTGGTTCTTCAGCGCATCGAAGGTCGCCCGAACCATGTTGTACGGGTTGGACGAGCCGAACGACTTCGCCACCACGTCCTGCATGCCGAGCGTCTCGAAGACGGCGCGCATCGGGCCGCCCGCGATGATGCCCGTACCGGCCGGAGCCGCACGCAGGATCACCTTGCCGGCGCCGTGATGCCCATGCACGTCGTGGTGCAGCGTCCGGCCCTCGCGCAGCGGCACGCGGATCAGCGCGCGCTTGGCGGCTTCCGTGGCCTTGCGGATGGCTTCCGGCACTTCACGGGCCTTACCGTGGCCGAAGCCGACGCGACCCTTCTGGTCGCCAACCACAACCAGGGCGGCGAAGCCGAAGCGACGGCCACCCTTCACAACCTTCGCGACACGGTTGATGTGGACCAGCTTGTCCACGAACGTGTTGTCGCGATCCTCGCGTTCACGCTCACGTTCACGAGCCATGATCTTATCCTCGTCGTTCTGCGGGGGATCCCGCTCGTGATCTCAGAAGTTGAGGCCGCCCTCGCGGGCGGCATCGGCGAGCGCCTTGACACGGCCGTGATAGATGAAAGCGCCGCGGTCAAACACGACGTCCTTCACTCCGGCCGCAATGGCGCGTTCCGCCACGAGCTTGCCGATCGCCTGAGCCGCCGCGACGTCCGCGCCGGTCTTCAGGCTGTCCCGCAGATCCTTCTCGAGCGAAGACGCGGCGGCGAGAGTGACGCCGCGCGCATCGTCGATGATCTGCGCATAGATGTGCTTCGACGAACGATGCACCGAAAGGCGCGGCCGCCCGTTCGCCGTCGCGCGGATCGCACGACGGACACGCGCCTTGCGGCGCTCGGTAGCGTCCTTGAACTGAGCCATGGTTCGATTCCGTTACTTCTTCTTGCCTTCCTTGCGGAAGATGAACTCGCCAGCGTACTTGACGCCCTTGCCCTTGTACGGCTCGGGGCCACGATAATCGCGGATCTCGGCGGCAACCTGACCAACCTGCTGGCGGTCAATGCCGGAAATCACGATCTCGGTCGGCTTCGGCGTGACGATCTGGATCCCTTCCGGGATCGGATAGTTCACGTCGTGGCTGAAACCGAGGGCCAGGCTGAGCGACTTGCCCTGCACCGCGGCGCGATAACCGACGCCGGTGATCTCGAGCTTCTTCTCGAAGCCCTTGGTCACGCCTTCGACGGCATTGGCGACGAGCGTGCGGGACAGACCCCACATCGCCTTGTGCCGGTTGGTCTCGCCACGCAGCGCGAACAGGAGCGCGCCCGCCTCAAGCTTCACGTCGATCTCGTCGACGACGTTGACCTGAAGGGCGCCCTTGGGGCCCTTCACCTTGACGGTCTGACCTTCCACGGTGGCGGTGACGCCGGCCGGGACGGTGATGGGGGCTTTGCCGATCTTGGACATGTGCTCTCTCTGCCTCCCCGATCAGAAGACCGTGAAGAGGACTTCGCCGCCCACGTTCTTATCGCGGGCTTCGTGGTCCGCCATCACGCCCTGCGGCGTGGAGACGACAGCGACGCCGAGACCGTTGGCGACGCGGGGAAGGGTCTTCACCGACGAATAGACGCGGCGGCCCGGCTTGGAGACGCGCGAAATCTCGCGGATCACCGGCTCGCCGTCATAGTACTTCAGCTCGATCTGGAACTCGGTGCGGCCATTGACCGGCTCAGACGCGGAATAGCCGCGGATGAAGCCTTCAGAGGCCAGCACGTCGAGAACGCGGGCGCGCAGGACGGAACCGGGCGTGAGCACGGTTTCCTTGCGGCGCATCTGAGCGTTGCGGATGCGGGTGATGAGATCACCGATCGGATCAGTCGTGGACATGGTCAGGCCCTCCTCACCAGCTCGACTTCACGAGACCGGGGATCTGCCCCTGCGAGCCAAGCTCACGAAGGGCGATGCGGCTCATCTTCAGCTTACGGTAGTAAGCACGCGGACGGCCCGTCACCTCGCAACGATTGCGGATGCGAACCTTCGCCGAATTGCGCGGGAGTTCCGCGAGCTTGAGGACCGCCGCGAAGCGCTCCTCAATCGGCAGTTCCTTGTTGCTCACCAGGGCCTTGAGACGCGAACGCTTGCCGGCGTAGCTCTTGGCGAGCTTCCGGCGATGTTCGTTCTTTTCGACCGAGCTCTTCTTGGCCATAAATTTGCTCCTAGTCTCCGCGTTTGAGGCCGTAGCCCCACTGCCGGAAGGGGATGCTTACTGACGGAACGGGAAGTTGAAGGCCTTCAGAAGCGCGCGCGCTTCGTCGTCCGTCTTCGCCGTCGTGCAGACGATGATGTCCATGCCCCACATCTGATCAACCTTATCGTAGTTGATCTCCGGGAACACGATATGCTCCTTGATGCCGAGGGCAAAG
This sequence comes from Ancylobacter sp. SL191, assembly GCF_026625645.1. NCBI lineage: Bacteria > Pseudomonadati > Pseudomonadota > Alphaproteobacteria > Hyphomicrobiales > Xanthobacteraceae > Ancylobacter > Ancylobacter sp. SL191. The sequence goes on from NZ_CP113056.1 coordinate 3,759,139, forward strand.
TTGCCACGGCCGTCAAAGCTCTTGGGGTTCAGGCCGCGGAAGTCACGCACGCGGGGAAGAGCGATGTTCACGAGCCGATCAACGAACTCGTACATACGCGTCTTGCGCAGGGTGACCTTCGCGCCGACCGGCTGGTTCTCGCGCAGCTTGAAGTTCGAGATCGCCTGACGGGCGCGGGTCACGACCGGCTTCTGGCCGGCGATGAGCGCGAGGTCGCCGGCGGCGGTCTGCACCTTCTTGGTATCGGCGGTCGCTTCGCCAACGCCCATGTTGATGACGATCTTCTCGATGACCGGCACTTCCATGACGTTCTTGTAGCCGAACTGCTCGACCATCTGCTTGCGGATGCTTTCCTCGTAGAAAGCCTTCATCCGCGGGGTGTAGTTGGTCTCAGCCATCGATCTTCTCCCCCGAGCGCTTGGCGACGCGCACCTTAGTGCCATCAGCCTGCACAAGGAAACCGACGCGGGTCGGCTTGCCATCCTTCGGATCGGCAATCGCGATGTTCGACAGGTCGATGGGAGCCTCCTTGGAGATGATCCCGCCTTCCTGGTTCTGCGTCTGCCGCTGGTGACGCTTCACCAGGTTGATACCGCGCACCTTGGCGGTACCTTCCTTCGGAAGCACCTCGAACACCTCGCCCGAGCGACCCTTGTCGCGACCGGAGAGTACGACGACCTTGTCGCCCTTCTTGATCTTGGCAGCCATCACAGCACCTCCGGTGCCAGCGAGATGATCTTCATGTGGTTCTTCGCGCGAAGTTCGCGCGGAACCGGCCCGAAGATACGCGTGCCGACCGGCTCTTTGTTGTTGTTGATCAGGACGGCCGCATTGCGGTCGAACCGGATCACGGTGCCATCGACGCGACGGATGTCCTTGGCCGTGCGAACCACGACCGCCTTCATCACGTCGCCCTTCTTAACACGGCCGCGCGGAATAGCTTCCTTCACCGACACCACAATGATGTCGCCGACATGGGCATACTTACGCTTCGAGCCGCCAAGCACCTTGATGCACATGACGCGACGCGCACCGGAATTGTCCGCGACGTCGAGATTGGTCTGCATCTGGATCATGACGCACCTATTTCTCGCAAAAACCGCGCGCAGCCGTTACCGGCGCGCGCCCCTCAATCCCGTTTCCGGGCGCTCAGACTTCAGCCCGCTTCTCGCCCTGGACCACGATCCAGTTCTTGAGCTTGGACAAGGGGCGGTGCTCCTCGATCCAGACGGTGTCGCCTTCCTTCCACACATTGCCCTCATCATGGGCATGGTACTTCTTGGAACGGCGGACGGTCTTCTTCAGCAGCGGATGGGTGAAACGGCGCTCGACCCGGACCACGACGGTCTTGTCCTGCTTGTCGCTCACCACGACGCCCTGCAGCAAACGCTTCGGCATCGCTATCTCCTCACTTCGCCTTGGCCGCGGACGCGGCCTTCTGCGCCTGGGTGGTCTTGACCCGCGCAATATCGCGACGGACCTGACGCACCCGCGCCGTGTTCTCGAGCTGACCGGTCGCCTTCTGGAAGCGCAGGTTGAACTGCTCCTTCTTCAGCTTGAGCAGCTCGTCCGAGAGCTCGTCCGCGGTCTTCGTCCGAATGTCGGAAGCCTTCGTCATCATTCCCTCCGTCACTCGGCGATGCGTTCGACGAAGCGCGTCTTGATCGGCAGCTTCGCGGCGGCAAGAGTGAGAGCCTCACGCGCGATATCCTGGCTCACGCCATCGATCTCGAACATGATGCGGCCGGGCTTGACCTTGGCGGCCCAATATTCGGGAGCGCCCTTGCCCTTACCCATGCGGACTTCGGTCGGCTTCTTCGACACCGGCACGTCCGGGAAGACGCGGATCCACACGCGACCGGCACGCTTCATGTGACGGGTCAGCGCGCGACGCGCGGCTTCGATCTGGCGCGCGGTAACGCGCTCCGGCTCAACGGCCTTCAGCCCGAACTGGCCAAAGTTGAGGTCAGTTCCGCCCTTCGCAGCACCGTTGATACGGCCTTTGAACTGCTTGCGGAACTTTGTGCGCTTCGGTTGCAGCATGTCGCGCCTCTTATTCCTTCTGTCTCAATTCACGCCGCGTCGCGACGCGAGGAGCGACCACCCGACGATTCACCTTCCGCGGCGCGCTTGTCCTGCGCCATCGGATCGTGCTCGAGGATCTCGCCCTTGAAGATCCAGACCTTGACACCGCAGGTGCCGTAGGTCGTGAAGGCGGTGGCCGTACCGTAATCCACGTCCGCGCGCAAGGTGTGAAGTGGCACGCGCCCTTCACGATACCATTCAAGGCGCGCAATCTCAGCGCCACCAAGGCGTCCCGCGCAGTTGATGCGGATGCCTTCGGCGCCCAGACGCATCGCCGACTGGACGGCGCGCTTCATGGCGCGACGGAAAGCCACGCGACGCTCGAGCTGCTGGGCGATTGATTCGGCCACCAGGCGCGCGTCGATTTCCGGCTTCCGGATCTCGACGATGTTGATGAAGACCTCCGAGTTGGTCATCTCGGCGACCTTCTTGCGGAGCTTGTCGATGTCCGCACCCTTCTTGCCGATCACCACGCCCGGACGCGCCGAGTGGATGGTGACGCGGCACTTCTTGTGCGGGCGCTCGATCACGATCTTGGAGACGGCAGCCTGCTTGAGCAGCTTCTGCAGCATCTCGCGGATCTTGATGTCTTCATGCAGCAGCTGGCCGTACTCGCCCTTGCTGGCGAACCAGCGGGAGTCCCAGGTGCGGTTGATGCCGAGCCGCAGCCCGACGGGATTAACTTTCTGACCCATCAGGCCTTCTCCTCGACTTCACGGACCACGATCGTGATATGCGAGAACGGCTTCTCGATCCGGCTGGCGCGACCGCGAGCCCGCGCCGCGAAGCGCTTCATGACGAGACCCTTGCCGACATGCGCCTCGGCGACGATGAGATCGTCGACGTCCAGCTCATGATTGTTCTCGGCATTGGCGATAGCCGATTCCAGGCACTTCTTCACGTCGCCAGCGATCCGCTTGCGGGAGAACTGCAGATCGGCCAGAGCCGTCGCGACCTTCTTCCCGCGGATCAGGCCCGCGACGAGGTTGAGCTTCTGGGGGCTCACGCGGAGATTGCGTGCAACCGCCTTGGCTTCCGTATCCGCGAGCGTGCGCGGACGAGCTGCCTTACCCATGACCCTACCTCTACTTGCGCTTGGCTTTCTTGTCCGCCGCGTGCCCGTAATAGGTACGGGTCGGGGCGAACTCGCCGAACTTGTGGCCTACCATGTCCTCGGACACCGAGACCGGCACATGCTTGTTGCCGTTGTAAACGCCAAAGGTGACGCCAACGAACTGCGGCAGGATCGTGGAGCGACGGCTCCAGATCTTGACCACGTCGTGACGACCCGACGAGCGCGCGGCTTCCGCCTTCTTGAGGAGGTAGCCGTCGACGAACGGACCTTTCCAGACCGATCGAGACATAATTCAGTTCCCCTCGCTCACTTCTTGCGGGCGTGCCGGCTGGACACGATGAACTTGCCGGTCGACTTGTTCTTCCGGGTCTTCTTACCCTTGGTGGGGAAGCCCCACGGGGTGACCGGATGACGTCCGCCCGAGGTACGGCCTTCGCCGCCGCCGTGCGGGTGATCGACCGGGTTCATGGTGACGCCGCGGTTATGCGGGCGACGGCCCAGCCAGCGCTTGCGGCCGGCCTTGCCGAGGTTGGTGTTCATGTGGTCGGGGTTCGAGACCGCGCCCACCGTGCCGCAGCACTCGCCGTGCACCAGACGCTGCTCGCCCGAGTTGAGACGGACGATCACGTAGCCCTGGTCGCGGCCGACGATCTGAGCGTAGGAGCCGGCGGAACGGGCGATCTGCCCACCCTTGCCGATCTTCAGCTCGATGTTGTGCACAATCGTGCCGACCGGCAGGTTGCCGAGCGGCGCGGTATTGCCGGGCTTCACGTCGACGTTCTTCGACGCGATCACCTGATCGCCGACAGCGAGACGCTGCGGGGCCAGGATGTAGCTGAGCTCGCCATCCTCATACTTGATGAGGGCGATGAAGGCGGTGCGGTTCGGATCGTACTCGATCCGCTCGACGACCGCCGGCACATCGCGCTTGGCGCGCTTGAAGTCGACGAGGCGGTAGGCCTGCTTGTGGCCGCCGCCGCGGAAACGGACGGTGATCCGGCCGAGATTGTTGCGGCCGCCGGACTCGTTCTTGCCCTCGGTCAGCGTCTTGACCGGCTTGCCCTTGTACAGGGCCGAGCGGTCGACGATGACGAGCTGGCGAAGGCTCGGCGTTACCGGCTTGAAGGTTTTGAGCGCCATGTCTCTGATCCTTGATCCCGGCTCACAGACCCGTCGTGATGTCGATGGTGTGACCCTCGGCGAGGGTAACAACCGCCTTCTTCACGTCGGACTGCACGCCCTTGCGGCCCTTGAAGAACTTCGTCTTCCCCTTGCGGACCAGCGTGTTGACGCTCTCGACCTTCACGTCGAAGAGCTTCTCGACCGCCTCCTTGATCTGCGGCTTGGTAGCCGTCAGAGCAACCTTGAAGACGACCTTGTTGTGCTCGGACGCCGCCGTGGCCTTCTCGGTGATGACCGGGGACACGATCACGTCGTAGTGGCGCGGATCGAGACTCATTTGAAGCGCGCCTCCAGAGCGTCGACAGCCGCCTTCGTCAGAACCAGGGTCTGGCGACGCAGGATGTCGTAGACGTTGATGCCCTGGACGGGCAGCACGTCAAGGTGACCGATATTGCGCGAGGCGAGGCCGAAATTGGCATCCACCTCGGCGCCCGAAATCACGAGGGCGTTCGACAGGCCGAGACCCGCCAGGCGCTCCTTGAGCAGCTTGGTCTTGGGCTCGGCCAGCGTGGCGTCATCGAGGACGACGATCCGCTGTTCCTTCGCCTTGGTGGAGAGCGCATGCTTAAGAGCAAGCGCGCGCACCTTCTTGGGCAGGTCGCTGGCATGGCTGCGCTGGACCGGACCGAACGCCCGGCCGCCGCCACGGAACTGCGGAGCGGAAGCCGCACCGTGGCGAGCGCCGCCGGTGCCCTTCTGCTTGTACATCTTCCGCTTGGTGCGGTTGATGTCCGCGCGCGACAGGGTCTGGTGCGTGCCGGCCTGACGGCGGGCGAGCTGCCACACCACCATGCGGTGCAGGATGTCCTGGCGCGGCTCGAGACCAAAGATCTCGTCCGACAGGGTCACGGAGCCGGCTTCGGCGCCGTCGAGGGTTTTGACCGCGAGTTCGACCATCACACGTTCTCCTCGGCCGCAACTTCGGCCGCCGGAGCCGCCTCGGCCTCGGAGCCCGGAAGACGGAACTTGCCCGGCTTCGGCGCTTCGGCCGGCAGCTTCTTCTTCACCGCGTCGGCCACCAGGATCCAGCCGCCCTTGTTACCGGGGACTGCACCCTCGACCGCGATCAGCCCGCGCTCAACGTCGGTCAGAACGACCTTGAGGTTCTGCGTGGTCACGGTGTCGACGCCCATGTGGCCGGGCATCTTCTTGTTCTTGAAGGTCTTGCCGGGATCCTGACGACCACCGGTAGAACCGATCGAACGGTGCGAGATCGACACACCGTGCGTGGCGCGCAGACCGCCGAAGTTGTGACGCTTCATACCACCGGCGAAACCCTTACCGATGGAGGTGCCGGTCACGTCGACGAACTGACCGACCACGAAGTGATCGACGGTCAGCTCGGCACCGACGGGGATGAGATCACCCTCTTCGACGCGGAACTCCGCGAGCTTGCGCTTCGGCTCAACCTTCGCAACTGCGAAGTGGCCGCGCATGGCGCGGGTGGTGTTCTGAGGCTTCGCCTTGCCGACACCGAGCTGGACGGCGGTGTAGCCGTTCTTCTCGAGCGTACGGTGAGCAACCACCTGGCAATTATCGACTTTCAGCACAGTGACCGGAACATGTTCACCCGCATCATTGAAGATGCGAGTCATGCCGACCTTCTGGGCGATGACGCCTGACCGCATGGCCGTGTCCCCTCGCCTTCTCTCAGAGCTTGATCTCGACGTCGACACCCGCAGCGAGGTCGAGCTTCATCAGCGCGTCCACGGTCTGGGGGGTCGGGTCGACGATGTCCAGCAGACGCTTATGCGTCCGCATTTCGAACTGTTCACGGGACTTCTTGTCCACGTGAGGCGAACGATTGACGGTGAATTTCTCAATCCGCGTCGGCAGCGGAATGGGGCCGCGGACCTGGGCGCCCGTGCGCTTCGCCGTCGAGACGATTTCGCGCGTCGAAGCGTCGAGTATGCGGTGGTCGAACGCCTTGAGGCGGATCCGAATGTTCTGGCCGTTCATTGACTTCAGGCTCCCAGAGGGCTCGTCAATAGGGCTCTATTACGAGCACCACGAAAAAAGGGCGCGAGCATCCCGCGCCCTTCGGGATTGGTTAGATCACTCGATGATGGCGGCGACGACGCCGGCGCCGACGGTGCGGCCGCCTTCGCGGATGGCGAAGCGCAGCTTCTCTTCCATCGCGATCGGAACGATCAGCGCCACGTCAACCGAGATGTTGTCGCCCGGCATCACCATTTCCGTGCCTTCCGGCAGCGTCACGATGCCCGTCACGTCCGTCGTGCGGAAGTAGAACTGCGGACGGTAGTTGGTGAAGAACGGCGTGTGGCGGCCGCCCTCTTCCTTCGTCAGGATGTACGCCTCGGCCTTGAACTTCGTGTGCGGCTTCACCGAACCCGGCTTGCACACGACCTGACCGCGCTCAACATCCTCACGCTTGGTGCCGCGCACCAGAATGCCGACATTGTCGCCCGCCTGGCCCTGGTCGAGCAGCTTGCGGAACATCTCGACGCCGGTCACCGTCGTCTTGATGGTCGGGCGGATGCCGACGATCTCGACTTCCTCGCCGACCTTGATGATGCCGCGCTCCACGCGACCGGTCACCACCGTGCCGCGGCCCGAGATCGAGAACACGTCTTCGATCGGCATCAGGAACGGCTGGTCAACCGGACGCTCCGGCTGCGGGATGTAGCTGTCGACCGCTTCCATCAGCTTCAGAACCGCGTCGCGGCCGAGCTTCGGGTCGCCATTCTCCAGCGCCACCAGCGCCGAGCCACGGATGATCGGGATGTCGTCGCCCGGGAAGTCGTACTTCGACAGAAGCTCGCGAACCTCGAGCTCGACCAGCTCCAGAAGCTCCTCGTCGTCGACCATGTCGCACTTGTTCAGGAACACCACCAGGGCCGGAACGCCGACCTGACGGGCCAGAAGGATGTGCTCGCGGGTCTGCGGCATCGGGCCGTCCGCCGCCGACACCACCAGGATCGCGCCGTCCATCTGCGCCGCGCCGGTGATCATGTTCTTCACATAGTCGGCGTGGCCGGGGCAGTCGACGTGAGCGTAGTGGCGGTTCGCCGTCTCGTACTCAACGTGAGCCGTCGAGATCGTGATGCCGCGCGCCTTCTCTTCCGGCGCCTTGTCGATCTGGTCATACGCCGTGAACGTCGCGCCGCCCGACTCCGCAAGAACCTTCGTGATCGCCGCCGTCAGCGACGTCTTGCCATGGTCAACATGGCCAATCGTGCCAATGTTGCAGTGAGGCTTCGAACGGTTGAACTTCTCTTTGGCCACGGTGCTCTCCGTCGGTCAGTATTCGAATGGGATGCGAATTCGCTGGAAGGGTCAGGCCGACGCTCACGCGTACTTGGCCTGAACCTCCTGCGCGACGTTCGACGGCACCTGCTCGTAGTGGTCGAACTGCATGGTGAAAGTCGCGCGGCCCTGGCTGAAGGAACGCAGCGTGTTGACGTAGCCGAACATGTTGGCCAGCGGGACCATCGCGTTCACGACGTTCGCATTGCCACGCATGTCCTGGCCCTGGATCTGGCCACGGCGAGAGTTGAGATCGCCGATCACCGAGCCGGTGTAATCCTCGGGGGTGACGACCTCGACCTTCATGATCGGCTCGAGGAGCACCGCGCCGCCCTTCTGAAGGGCTTCACGGAACGCCGCACGCGAGGCGATTTCGAAGGCGAGGGCCGACGAGTCGACTTCGTGATAGGCGCCGTCAACCAGCTCGACCTTGACGTCGACAACCGGGAAGCCGGCAAGCACGCCCGAACCGAGCACACTCTCCAGACCCTTGTTGACGCCGGGGATGTATTCCTTCGGCACCGCGCCGCCGATGATCTTGCTCTCGAAGGCGAAGCCCTTGCCGACTTCGTTCGGCTCGACCACGAACTTCACGCGAGCGAACTGGCCCGTACCGCCGGTCTGCTTCTTGTGGGTGTAGTCGACTTCGGTGCGCTTGGTGATCGTCTCGCGATAGGCGACCTGCGGGGCGCCGATGTTGGCGTCGACCTTGTAGGTGCGCTTCAGGATGTCGACCTTGATGTCGAGATGCAGTTCGCCCATGCCCTTGAGGATGGTCTGGCCGCTTTCGAAATCAGTCGACACGCGGAAGGACGGATCCTCCGCCGCGAGCTTCGCCAGAGCGAGGCCCAGCTTCTCCTGGTCGGCCTTGGACTTCGGCTCGATCGCGATCTCGATGACGGGTTCGGGGAACTCCATCTTCTCGAGGATCACGGGCTTCGCCGGGTCGCAGAGCGTGTCACCGGTGCGAACTTCCTTGAGGCCAGCCAGGGCGACGATGTCGCCGGCATAGGCTTCCTTGATGTCTTCACGGTTGTTCGCATGCATGAGAAGCATGCGGCCGACGCGCTCCTTCTTGTCGCGGGTCGAGTTCAGCAGACCCATGCCGGTCTCGAGCTTGCCAGAATAGACGCGGCAGAAGGTGATCGTGCCGACGAAGGGGTCGTCCATGATCTTGAACGCGAGGACCGACAGCGGATCGGAGTCGCTCGGGTTGCGAACGGTCTCTTCCTCGGTGTCGAAGTCGATGCCCTTGATCGCGCCACGGTCGATCGGGCTCGGCAGGAAGTCGCAGACGGCGTCGAGCAGGGGCTGAACGCCCTTGTTCTTGAAGGCCGAGCCGCAGAACACCGGGTTGAACACGCGGCCGATGACGGCCTTGCGGATCAGGCCCTTGAGGGTCGCCTCGTCCGGCTCAACGCCATCGAGGTAAGCCGAGAGCACGTCGTCGTCGAGTTCGACAGCCGCTTCGAGCAGCTTGCCGCGATATTCGACGGCCTGGTCGAGCAGCTCGGCCGGGATCTCTTCGTCGTGATACTTCGCGCCGAGCTCTTCATTGTCCCACACGACCGCCTTCATGCGGACGAGGTCAATGATGCCCTTGAAGTTGTTCTCGGAGCCGATCGGCAGCTGGCAGCACACCGGCTTGCCGTCCACGCGGTCGATGATCATCTCGACGCAGCGGAAGAAGTCAGCGCCGGTCTTGTCCATCTTGTTGACGAACACGATGCGCGGAACGTTGTACTTGTCGGCCTGACGCCACACGGTCTCGGTCTGCGGCTCGACGCCCTGGTTGCCGTCGAGAACGCACACGGCACCGTCGAGCACGCGCAGCGAACGCTCGACTTCAATGGTGAAGTCGACGTGGCCGGGCGTGTCGATGATGTTGAGGCGCTTGCCGTGCCAGAAAGCGGTCGTCGCGGCCGACGTGATCGTGATGCCGCGCTCCTGCTCCTGGGTCATCCAGTCCATGGTGGCGGCGCCATCATGGACTTCGCCGATCTTGTGGCTCTTGCCGGTGTAATAGAGGATCCGTTCGGTCGTGGTGGTCTTGCCGGCATCAATGTGGGCCATGATGCCGAAGTTACGGTAGTCTTCGATAGCGTGAATGCGCGACATATCAGATCCTCGTCCCGGCTCTCGTCATCACCAGCGGTAGTGAGAGAAGGCGCGGTTCGCCTCCGCCATGCGGTGGGTGTCTTCCCGTTTCTTCACGGCCGTGCCGCGATTGTTCGAGGCGTCCAGCAGCTCGCCGGACAGACGCTCGACCATGGTCTTCTCGTTGCGGGCACGCGCCGCAATGATCAGCCAACGGATCGCCAGCGCCTGACGACGCTCCGGGCGCACTTCGACGGGCACCTGGTAGGTGGCACCGCCGACGCGGCGCGAACGCACCTCGATGGCCGGGCTGACATTGTCCAGAGCCTGGGTGAACACACCCAGCGGCTCGGACTTGGCGCGGTTCTCGACCAGATCGAGAGCACCATAGACGATCGCCTCGGCGACCGACTTCTTGCCGTCATACATGACGGCGTTCATGAAGCGGCTGAGAACCTCGGAACCGAACTTCGGATCCGGGGTGACCTCACGGCGCTCTGCACGATGACGACGGGACATCGCTCAAATCCTCACTTCGGCCGCTTCGCGCCGTACTTCGACCGGCGCTGCTTGCGGTTCTTGACGCCCTGCGTATCGAGCACGCCGCGCAGGATGTGATAGCGCACGCCGGGAAGATCCTTGACGCGGCCGCCGCGGATCATCACCACGGAGTGCTCCTGCAGGTTGTGCCCCTCACCGGGGATGTAACCGATGACTTCGTAGCCATTGGTCAGACGTACCTTGGCGACCTTACGAAGGGCCGAGTTCGGCTTCTTCGGGGTCGTCGTGTAGACGCGGGTGCAAACGCCGCGCTTCTGCGGGCTGGCCTGCAGCGCCGGAACCTTGTTCCGGGCCTTCTGGGCTTCCCGCGGCTTGCGGATCAGCTGGTTGATCGTCGGCACTTCTCTCGCCTTCGTCTCGCTGCGCCGGAACAGGAGTGTTCCGCGCTACCCAATTCCGCGGCTACAACCGCAATTTCGCTCTCGACGGATCGGAACAGTCCGCACGGTCCATTGCTGCGAACGAAACAAGCGCCGTCGGCCATAGTCATGGCCGAGGGCGCTGAACGTTCAGAGGATCACGGGACAGCAAGCTGTCAGTCGCGATCATGCGCCGGTATTGATCGTGCATGCGTCCCGGCAGCGTCTTGGAATTCTGTGTCCAGACAGGGTGTCCGAACGCGGTAACTCCAACCGCCTGCCGTGAAAGTAGGCGCCTTCTACGCGCCGACTCGGTTGCCGTCAAGCCCGAAAGCAAGCATTGGCCGGGGTTCGGGGCCGATCCGGCGCCGCTTCAGGGCTTTGTGACACTTCAGTGTAGCGAAAATCAGGCGCTTAGCCTCAGTGGTCGCGGTCGTAAGGTCAGTTCTGCGTGGAACGCAGAGATGAGTCGATCGAATCGCGAATCTGCATCAACCCGTCCCGCATCGCGGCGAGTTGCTCCGGCGGGCATGCCGCCGCGCGCAGCAGGGTGGCTGGCATGGCTTCAGCCCGCATCTGGAGAGCCCTCCCCGCCTCGGTGAGCGCAATGATGACCTGGCGCTCGCTTGCCGGATTGCGCCGGCGTGTGACGAGCCCCTGGGATTCGAGTCGCTTCAGCAGCGGGGTGAGCGTGCTCGATTCGAGCTGCAGCCGCGCGGCAAGGCTCCCGACGCTCTGCTCCCCATCCTCCCAGAGCAGGAGCATGGCGAGGTATTGCGGATAGGTCAGGCCGAGCCGGTCCAGCACCGGACGGTAGGCGCGCGTCACCGCGTGCAGCGCCGAATAGAGCGCGAAGCAGAATTGCGCGTCGAGGGTCGGCAGGTCGTCCATCGCCATGGCCGTGGCTCCTTGATTGCCCCTGCGCGTTCTATATCGTGTGCGATTTAGTGGTGCACGATTTTTATTCTGGACAGGCCGAGCGAGAGGCGCTAGACAGGTTGTATCGCACGCGATGGTTCTTCGCGGCACGGTTTTCGGATGCAGCGGCATCCTCACATGGGAGAGAAGATCATGAAGGTTCTCTACGCGACCCAGGCGACGGCGACGGGCGGGCGTACCGGTTCGGCGGCGACGGCGGACGGCGCTCTCAAGGTCGACCTCGTCACCCCGAAGGAGCTCGGTGGTCCCGGCGGCGCCGGCAACAATCCCGAGCAGCTCTTCGCCGCCGGCTATTCCGCCTGCTTCCTCGGCGCCATCAAGTTCGTCGCTGGCCAGCAGAAGATCAAGGTCGCCGACGACAGCACCGTCACGGCGGATGTCGGCATCGGCGCGCGGGATGATGGCCAGGGCTTCGGCCTCGATGTCGCGCTGACCATCAAGCTGCCGGGCCTGGAGCGCGCTGTGGCGGAAGATCTGGTGCAGCGGGCCCATATCGTGTGCCCCTACTCGCACGCCACCAAGGGCAGCCTGGACGTCCGCCTGACCGTCGCCTGATCGCGCCGACGACGCCGACAGAAAGCTGAAACGACACAGGGCCGCTCCTCACAGGGCGGCACTGTTGTTTGTGCGACGGGCGGCGTGTGTGGATCACATCGAGGCCGGCGACACCGCATGCGCCGTCACCTCCAGCCCGCCAAAGCAAAAGGGCCGCCCCGTGAGGAGCGGCCCTTTCCTTTACGTGCCGTGCGGTGCCGATCACTCGGCGGCCGCGGGGCCCTCGATCTGCGGGGCGTTGCTCGCCACGCCGTCCTGCTCGTTCTGCGCGGCGATGAGCTCGTCGCGGCTCGTCGCGGTGACGCGCAGCTTCGCCATCTGGGCGCCGGTGCCCGCCGGGATGAGGCGGCCGACGATGACGTTCTCCTTGAGGCCGGCGAGATCGTCGGACTTGCCGTTGACCGCCGCCTCGGTGAGCACGCGGGTCGTCTCCTGGAAGGAGGCGGCCGAGATGAAGGAGCGCGTCTGCAGCGAGGCCTTGGTGATGCCGAGCAGCACGGGATGACCGGCTGCCGGCTTCTTGCCTTCGGCGACGAGCACCTCGTTGATCTCGTTCAGCTCGGAGGCATCGATCTGCTCGTTGGTGAGCAGGTCACTGTCGCCGGCGTCATCGATCTCGACCTTCTGCAGCATCTGCCGGACGATCACCTCGATGTGCTTATCGTTGATGAGCACGCCCTGGAGCCGGTAGACCTCCTGGATTTCGTTGACCAGGTAGGCGGCGAGCTCCTCGACGCCCTTGATCGCCAGGATGTCGTGCGGCGCGGGATTGCCGTCGACGATGAAGTCGCCCTTCTCGACGAGGTCGCCATCCTGCAGATGGATGTGCTTGCCCTTCGGGATCAGGTACTCGGCCGCATCGTCGTTCGAGTCCTGCGGCTCGATCGAAACGCGACGCTTGTTCTTGTAGTCCTTGCCGAACCGGATCGTGCCGGAGATTTCGGCGATGATCGCCGCATCCTTCGGACGACGCGCCTCGAACAGCTCCGCCACGCGCGGCAGACCGCCCGTGATGTCGCGGGTCTTGGCGGACTCCATCGGCACACGGGCGAGCACGTCGCCCGCCTTGATGTGCGAACCCGGATCGGCCGAGAGGATCGCCTCCACCGGCAGCGTGTAGCGGGCGTCGCCGCCGCGCGGCAGCTTCAGCACCTTGCCGTCGGCACCCTTGACCACCAGCGAGGGACGCAGTTCCGAGCCGCGGCCCGTGCGCCAGTCGGTGACGACGCGCTTGGCGATGCCGGTCGACTCGTCGACCGTCTCGCTCAGCGAGGCGCCTTCGACCAGATCCTCATAGCCCACCGTACCCTCGACTTCCGTCAGGATCGGGCGGGTGTAGGGATCCCACTCGGCGATGCGCTGGCCGCGCTTGATGGCGTCGCCATCATCCACCTTCAGCTTGGCGCCGAACTGGATCCGGTGAGCCGCCTTCTCCGAGCCGTCATGATCGATGATCAGGACGGAGAGGTTGCGGCTCATGGCGATCAGCTCGCCTTCCGAGTTCCGCACCACATTGCGGTTGCGGATCTTCACCGTGCCCTCGAACGAGGCCTCGATGAAGGACTGCTCGGAGAGCTGCGCCGCGCCGCCGATGTGGAAGGTACGCATGGTGAGCTGGGTGCCCGGCTCGCCGATCGACTGCGCCGCGATGACGCCGACCGCCTCGCCCATGTTCACCGGCGTACCACGCGCCAGATCGCGACCGTAGCAGGTGCCGCAGACGCCGTTCTTGGCCTCGCAGGTCAGCACGGAGCGGATCTTGATCTCCTGCACGCCGGCCTTGCTGATGCGCTCGACATCGGCCTCGTCCATCATATGGCCGGCCGGGACGATCACATTGCCGGTCGCACCTTCGATCACGTCCTCGGCCGCGGTACGGCCGAGCACGCGGGAGCCGAGCGTGGCGACGATCTGGCCCGCATCGATGATGGCGCGCATGGCGATGCCGTTCGTCGTGCCGCAGTCGCGCACCGTGATGATGCTGTCCTGCGCCACGTCGACCAGACGACGGGTGAGATAGCCCGAGTTCGCGGTCTTCAACGCGGTGTCCGCGAGGCCCTTACGGGCGCCGTGGGTCGAGTTGAAGTATTCGAGAACCGAGAGGCCTTCCTTGAAGTTCGAGATGATCGGCGTCTCGATGATCTCGCCCGACGGCTTGGCCATCAGGCCGCGCATGGCGGCGAGCTGACGCATCTGCTCGCGCGAACCACGGGCGCCGGAATGGGCCATCATGTAGATCGAGTTGATCTGCTTCTCGCGACCCGTCACCGGATCCTTCTTCACGGCCGAGATCTCGGCCATCATCTCGTCGGCGAGGCGCGCGGAGCACTTGCCCCAGGCGTCGACGACCTTGTTGTACTTCTCGCCCTGGGTGATCAGGCCGTCATTGTACTGCTGCTCGTACTCCTTGGTGAGCGCACGGGTCTCTTCGACCATGTCCCACTTCTTGGAGGGCACCACCATGTCGTCCTTGCCGAAGGAAATGCCGGCGCGGAAGGCGTTGGTGAAACCGAGCGTCATGATGCGATCGCAGAAGATGACCGTCTCCTTCTGACCGCAGTGGCGGTAGACGGTGTCGATCATGTTCGAGATCTCCTTCTTGGTCATCAGCTTGTTGACGACGTCGAAGGGGGTCTTGGCGTTCTTCGGCAGCAGCTCGCCGAGCTTCATGCGGCCGGGCGTGGTCTCATGGACCTTCGAGGCGGGGTTGCCGTTCTCGTCCACGCCGATGTAGCGCCCGCGCACCTTGGTGTGCAGGGTGATGACCTTGTTGGCCAGCGCGTGGTCGATCTCGCCCATATTGGCAAAGGCCATGCCCTCGCCGGGCTCACCCTCACGCATCATGGTCAGGTAGTAGAGGCCGAGCACGATGTCCTGCGACGGCACGATGATCGGCGCGCCGTTCGCCGGGTGCAGGATGTTGTTGGTCGACATCATCAGCACGCGCGC
This sequence comes from Ancylobacter sp. SL191, assembly GCF_026625645.1. NCBI lineage: Bacteria > Pseudomonadati > Pseudomonadota > Alphaproteobacteria > Hyphomicrobiales > Xanthobacteraceae > Ancylobacter > Ancylobacter sp. SL191. The sequence continues at coordinate 3,774,208 of NZ_CP113056.1, forward strand.
TTCGAGCTGCGCCTCGATGGACAGGGGCACGTGCACCGCCATCTGGTCGCCGTCGAAGTCCGCGTTGAAGGCCGAGCAGACCAGCGGGTGGAGCTGGATCGCCTTGCCTTCGATGAGCACCGGCTCGAACGCCTGGATGCCCAGGCGATGCAGCGTCGGGGCGCGGTTCAGCATCACCGGATGCTCGCGAATGACCTCGTCGAGGATGTCCCACACCTCGGGACGCTCCTTCTCGACGAGCTTCTTCGCCTGCTTCACGGTAGCGGACAGGCCCTTCGCGTCGAGACGCGAATAGATGAAGGGCTTGAACAGCTCCAGCGCCATCTTCTTCGGCAGGCCGCACTGGTGCAGCTTCAGCTCGGGACCGACGACGATCACCGAACGGCCGGAATAGTCGACGCGCTTGCCGAGCAGGTTCTGACGGAACCGGCCCTGCTTGCCCTTCAGCATGTCGGCGAGCGACTTCAGCGGGCGCTTGTTGGCGCCGGTGATGACGCGGCCGCGACGGCCGTTGTCGAACAGCGCATCGACCGCTTCCTGAAGCATGCGCTTCTCGTTGCGGATGATGATGTCCGGCGCCTTCAGCTCGATGAGGCGCTTCAGGCGGTTGTTACGGTTGATGACGCGGCGGTACAGGTCGTTGAGGTCCGACGTCGCGAAGCGGCCGCCATCGAGCGGCACCAGCGGACGCAGATCCGGCGGGATGACCGGCACATGGGTGAGGATCATCCATTCCGGCTTGTTGCCGGAGAGCTGGAAGGCCTCGACGATCTTCAGGCGCTTGGCGAGCTTCTTCGGCTTCAGCTCGGTGGTCGCCTCGGCGATCTCCTTGCGCAGGTTGCCAGCGATCTTCTCCAGGTCCATCGAGCGCAGCAGCTCGCGGATCGCCTCCGCGCCGATCAGCGCGGTGAACGAGTCGTCGCCATACTCTTCCTGAGCGCGCAGATAGTCCTCTTCCGAGAGGAGCTGACGCTCCTTCAGCGGGGTGAGTCCCGGCTCGATGACGCAGTAATACTCAAAGTACAGGATGCGCTCGAGATCCTTCAGCGTCATGTCGAGCAGCAGGCCGATGCGGCTCGGGAGCGACTTCAGGAACCAAATGTGAGCGACCGGGGCGGCCAGCTCGATATGGCCCATGCGCTCGCGGCGCACGCGCGAGAGGGTGACCTCGACGCCGCACTTCTCGCAGATGATGCCCTTGTACTTCATGCGCTTGTACTTGCCGCACAAGCACTCGTAGTCCTTGATCGGCCCGAAGATGCGCGCACAGAACAGGCCGTCGCGCTCGGGCTTGAAGGTCCGGTAGTTGATGGTCTCCGGCTTCTTGATCTCACCGAAGGACCACGAAAGGATCTTTTCCGGACTCGCGATCGAGATCTTGATCTGATCGAAAGTCGGCGCCGGCGCCGCCGGGTTGAAGAGATTCATGACCTCTTGATTCATCGCCGTCTCCTTCGGCTGGACCCCGCTCCCGCCGCCGCGGGTCGCTGAGGTCACAGAAAGTTCTGTCTATGACGAGGGCGAACACGAGGGGCCGCGTCCGGCCCCTCGTGCTGGTCAGTCAGTCGGTCATTCAGCCGCTGGGAGGCTCTCGCCCGCGCCCGGCACCGCCGAAAGGGTCTTGGAGTTCATCAGCTCGACATTGAGGCCGAGCGAACGCATCTCCTTCACGAGAACGTTGAAGCTCTCGGGAATACCCGCTTCGAAGGTGTCGTCGCCGCGAACGATCGCCTCATAGACCTTGGTACGGCCGGCGACGTCGTCGGACTTGACGGTGAGCATCTCCTGCAGCGTGTAGGCAGCGCCATACGCTTCAAGGGCCCACACCTCCATTTCACCGAAGCGCTGTCCGCCGAACTGCGCCTTACCACCCAGCGGCTGCTGGGTAACGAGCGAGTACGGGCCGATCGAGCGCGCATGGATCTTGTCGTCGACAAGATGATGCAGCTTCAGCATGTAGATGTAGCCGACCGTCACCTTACGGTCGAACTGGTCACCGCTGCGCCCGTCATAGAGCGAGGACTGCGCGGACTTGTCGAGACCGGCCAGTTCCAGCATGCGCTCGATGTCCGCCTCGCGGGCGCCATCGAACACCGGCGTGGCGATGGGAACGCCGCGCCGCAGGTTGGAACCGAGCTCGACCAGCCCTTCTTCGTCCAGCGAGGCGATGGTGTCGTCCTCACCGTAGATCTTGCCAAAGGCATCCTTCAGCGGAGCGATGTCGTTCTGCTGATGATACGCCTCGATCGCACGATCGATCACCTTGCCGAGGCCGGCGCAGGCCCAACCCATGTGGGTCTCGAGGATCTGGCCGACGTTCATGCGCGAGGGCACGCCGAGCGGGTTGAGCACCATGTCGACCGGGGTGCCGTCCTCAAGGAACGGCATGTCCTCGACCGGGACGATGCGCGAGACCACGCCCTTGTTGCCGTGCCGGCCGGCCATCTTGTCGCCCGGCTGGATCTTGCGCTTCACGGCGATGAAGACCTTGACCATCTTCATCACGCCCGGCGGCAGCTCGTCGCCACGCTGGAGCTTCTCGACCTTGTCGAGGAAGCGCTGCTCAAGGCGCTTCTTCGACTCGTCGTACTGGTTACGGATCGCTTCCAGCTCGCTCATCATCTGGTCGTCGGCGACGGCGAACTGCCACCACTGGCTGCGCGGATAGTCGGCCAGCACCGAACGGGTGATCGCCGTATCCTTCTTGAAGCCCTTGGGGCCCGCCACGCCGGTCTTGCCGTCGAGCATCTCGGCCAGGCGGCCGAAGACGTTGCGGTCGAGGATCGCCTGCTCGTCGTCGCGGTCCTTGGCCAGACGCTCGATTTCCTCGCGCTCGATCGCCTGGGCGCGCTCGTCCTTGTCGACGCCATGGCGGTTGAACACGCGGACTTCGACGACCGTGCCGGTGACGCCCGGGGGAACGCGCAGCGAGGTGTCGCGCACATCCGCCGCCTTCTCGCCGAAGATGGCGCGCAGCAGCTTCTCTTCCGGGGTCATCGGGGACTCACCCTTCGGCGTGATCTTGCCGCAGAGAATGTCGCCCGCCTGCACTTCGGCGCCGATATAGACGATGCCGGCTTCGTCGAGGTTCTTCAGCGCCTCTTCCGACACGTTCGGAATGTCGCGCGTGATTTCCTCCGGCCCGAGCTTGGTATCGCGGGCCATCACCTCGAATTCCTCGATATGGATCGAGGAGAAGATGTCGCCCTTCGAGATGTTCTCGGAGAGGAGGATGGAGTCCTCGAAGTTGTAGCCGTTCCACGGCATGAACGCGACGAGGATGTTCCGGCCGAGCGCGAGATCGCCGAGGTCGGTCGAGGGACCGTCCGCGATGATGTCGCCCTTCTTCACCCGGTCGCCCACGCGCACCAGCGGACGCTGGTTGATGCAGGTCGACTGGTTGGAGCGCTGGAACTTCTGCAAGCGGTAGATGTCGACGCCCGACTTCGACGGATCATTCTCTTCCGTCGCGCGGATGACGATACGGGTCGCGTCCACCTGGTCGATGACGCCGGTGCGGCGGGCAGCGATGGCCGCGCCCGAGTCACGAGCGACAATCGATTCCATGCCGGTGCCGACGAAGGGCGCATCGGCGCGCACCAGCGGCACGGCCTGACGCTGCATGTTCGAGCCCATCAGAGCGCGGTTCGCGTCGTCGTTCTCAAGGAACGGAATGAGCGCGGCGGCGACCGAGACGAGCTGCTTCGGCGACACGTCCATGAAGTCGACGCGGTCCGGCGTCACGAGAAGAACGTCGCCAGCGTGGCGGCAGACAATCAGATCTTCGGTGAAGCGACCTTCCGAATCGAGCGGAATGTTCGCCTGGGCGACGTAGTACTTTCCCTCCTCCATGGCGGAGAGATAGACCACTTCGTCCTGGACCTGGCTGTCCTTCACGCGGCGATAGGGCGCCTCGATGAAGCCGTACTTGTTCACGCGGGCGAAGGTCGCCAGCGAGTTGATGAGGCCGATGTTCGGGCCTTCCGGCGTCTCGATCGGGCAGATGCGGCCGTAATGCGTCGGGTGCACGTCGCGCACCTCGAAGCCGGCACGCTCGCGGGTCAGACCGCCCGGGCCGAGGGCCGAGAGACGACGCTTGTGCGTGATCTCGGACAGCGGGTTGGTCTGGTCCATGAACTGCGAGAGCTGCGACGAGCCGAAGAACTCGCGCACCGCCGCCGCAACCGGCTTGGCGTTGATGAGATCCTGCGGCATCACGGTGTCGATGTCGACGGACGACATGCGCTCCTTGATGGCGCGCTCCATGCGCAGCAGGCCGACGCGGTACTGGTTCTCCATCAGCTCGCCGACCGAACGGACGCGGCGGTTGCCGAGGTGATCGATGTCGTCGATCTCGCCCTTGCCGTCGCGCAGCTCGACCAGCGTCTTGATGACCGCGAGGATGTCCTCGCGGCGCAGCACGCGCATCGTGTCCGGGCAGTCAAGGTCGAGGCGCATGTTCATCTTCACGCGGCCGACCGCGGAGAGGTCGTAGCGCTCGGAATCGAAGAACAGCGAGTGGAACATGGCTTGCGCGGAATCGAGCGTCGGCGGCTCGCCCGGACGCATCACGCGGTAGATGTCGAACAGCGAATCCTCACGGGTGAGGTTCTTGTCGACGGCCAGCGTGTTGCGGATATAGGCGCCCACATTGACGTGGTCGATGTCCAGGATCGGCAGGTCGTCATAGCCGAGCTCGACAAGCTGCTTCAGCATCTTGTCGCTGACTTCCTCGCCCGCCTCGACATAGATCTCGCCAGAGCTCGGGTTCACGAGGTCTTCGGCGACGTACTGGCCGATCATCTCCTCGTCGGAGATCTTGAGGGCCTTGAGGCCCTTCTCGGCGAGCAGGCGCGCCTGGCGCACGGTGATCTTCTTGCCGGCTTCGATGACGACTTCGCCGGTATCGGCGTCCACAAGGTCCGCGACAGCCTTGTAGCCCTTCATGCGCTTGGGATCGAAAGGCATGCGCCATCCGTCCTTCGTGCGGGTGAAGGAAATGGTCTCGTAGAAGGTGTTGAGGATTTCCTCGCCGTCGAGACCGAGGGCGAAGAGCAGGCTCGTCACCGGAATCTTGCGGCGGCGGTCGATGCGCGCGAACACGATGTCCTTGGCGTCGAACTCGATGTCGAGCCAGGAACCGCGATAGGGGATGATGCGCGCGGCGAACAGGAGCTTGCCCGAGGAGTGGGTCTTGCCCTTGTCGTGGTCGAAGAACACGCCCGGCGAGCGGTGCATCTGCGAGACGATGACGCGCTCGGTGCCGTTCACGATGAACGTGCCGTTCGAGGTCATCAGCGGGATGTCGCCCATATAGACGTCCTGCTCCTTGATGTCCTTGACGGACTTGGAGCCGGTGTCGGGATCGACATCGAACACGATGAGGCGGAGGGTGACCTTGAGCGGCGCGGCGAAGGTCATGCCACGCTGGCGGCACTCGTCGACGTCGTACTTTGGCGGCTCGAACTCATAGCGGACGAATTCGAGCATGGCAGCGCCCGAAAAGTCCGAGATCGGGAATACCGACTTGAAAACCGCCTGAATGCCGTCGTCCGCACGCCCGCCCTTCGGCTCGTCGATCTGCAGGAACTGGTCATAGGACGCCTTCTGAACCTCAATGAGGTTCGGCATCTCAGCCACTTCCTGGATCTTGCCGAAAAACTTGCGGACCCGCTTACGACCGGTGAACGTCTGCGCCATGTCGCTCCTCGCTCCGTCCGAAAAACCGTCGCGTCAGCCGCTCCAAGGGGCAGATGCCCAACAGCCGCGGTGACGCATCACACATGCAACAATACGAGCAGGCGACGGCGCACGGCGCCGTTCCTGCCGGGTTGCGCATCCGACGGCTCGCCGGACGACCCCCATCATCGGGATCGTCGGGGAAGCCGTCGGGGGCCTCCCGCCTCGCCCCATCCCGCCAGGGCGGTGGACGAAGGCAGAGGCCGCCGGGGTTAGCCGGCGGCCTCGAAATGATCGTCAGATCACTTGAGCTCGACCTTGGCGCCAGCCTTCTCGATCTGGGCCTTGATCTTCTCGGCTTCTTCCTTGGTCACGCCTTCCTTGACGGCCTTGGGAGCGCCTTCGACGAGATCCTTGGCTTCCTTGAGGCCCAGGCCGGTGATGGCGCGGACTTCCTTGATGACTTCGATCTTCTTGTCGCCGGCCGCGGCCAGGACAACGGTGAACTCGGTCTGCTCTTCGGCGACCGGCGCGGCAGCGCCAGCCGGGGCAGCGGCAACGGCCACGGCGGCCGCGGCGGAAACGCCCCACTTCTCTTCGAGGAGCTTCGCGAGCTCGGCAGCCTCGAGAACGGTGAGGGAGGACAGCTCGTCAACGAGCTTCGACAGGTCAGCCATTTTACTTAAGTCCTTGGATTTCGGTTCGAACCAGTATTACCGGTAAAGCCTCACGCGGCTTCGTTCTCTTTGGCATAGGCCGCGAACACGCGGGCGAGCTTAGCCGCCGGCGCGGTGCTGAGCTGGGCGATCTTGGTCGCCGGGGCCTGGATAAGGCCAACCAGCTTCGCACGCAGTTCATCAAGGGACGGCATGGTGGCCAGAGCCTTCACACCATCCACATTCAGGGCCGCCTTGCCGAAGGCGCCGCCAAGGATCACGAACTTGTCGTTGGTCTTGGCGAAGTCCACGGCAACCTTCGGAGCCGCAACAGGATCGCTCGAATAAGCGATAATGGTCGGACCCTTCAGCAGGGACGCGACATGTGCGACTTCCGAACCTTCGAGAGCGATCTTCGCGAGGCGGTTCTTCGCCACCTTCACGGTCGCACCGGCCGCCTTCATCTGACGGCGCAGGGCCGACATCTGGGCGACGGTGAGGCCGGAATAGTGGGCCACGACGACGACCGAGGTGTTCTGGAACACATCGGACAGCGACGTGACGAGCTCTTCTTTTTGCGCTCGATCCACTTCACTTGCTCTCCGGTGGCGAGGAAGAAAGCCTTCCCCGCCGGGTTTGCGCCTTGTCACCACCCGGAAGGGCGGCAACGGTTAGCATCCTGTCCCCTTGGGAACCGGTAAACCGGCCAAGGCGCTGGTTCGAGCCGAAATCCAAGTCCCGGAAAACCGGAACCTTTCACGCGGTCGTACCCCGTCTATGCTGGCCCCTGCGGGATTAAGCCACCTCGAATGAGGGGCGCCGGCAGTCTCGGACAGGACTTAAAGCCGGCAGGGCGAGCCCTACCGGCCTCTCCATCCAATTTTACTCGGATGAAAGCCTCAAATTTTATCGACTCGCGCCCGACTCGTCGCCGAGCGCGAAACCGCCCATATAGAGGGTCGTTCTGGATTTGTCACCCCTGATAGCATCCGGGGCTTGACAAATCCACCCTGAGCCGATCACGGCCCCGCGACCCGCGGGGCCGCCGGATCGGGTCATCAGGCCGGGTTCAGGACCGAGGCAGTCTCGACCTTGAGGCCCGGGCCCATGGTCGAGGACACCGCAATGCGCTGGACATAGTTGCCCTTGGCGCCGGTCGGCTTGGCCTTGACCACGGAGTCAGCGAAGGCGCGGATGTTCTCGGCGAGCTTGTCGACCGGGAACGAGGCCTTGCCGATGCCGGCGTGGATGATGCCGGCCTTCTCGACGCGGAACTCGACCGCGCCGCCCTTGGCCGCCTCGACGGCGCCCTTGACGTCCATGGTCACGGTGCCGACCTTCGGGTTCGGCATCAGGCCGCGCGGGCCGAGCACCTTACCGAGACGACCGACGAGCGGCATGAGGTCCGGGGTCGCGATGCAGCGATCGAAGTCGATCGTGCCGCCCTGGATGGTCTCGAGCAGATCCTCGGCGCCGACAATGTCTGCACCCGCCGCCTTGGCTTCATCAGCCTTGGCGCCACGGGCGAACACGGCGACGCGCACGGTGCGGCCCGAGCCATTCGGCAGGTTGCAGACGCCACGGACCATCTGGTCGGCATGACGGGGATCGACGCCGAGATTCATCGCGACCTCAATGGTCTCGTCGAACTTGGCGGTGGCACGCTCCTTGAGCAGCACCAGGGCCTCGTCGAGACCGTAGAGCTTCACCGGATCGATACCGTCGCGCACCGCGCGAACACGCTTGGAAACCTTGGCCATCAGCTCAACCCACCACTTCGAGGCCCATGGAACGGGCGGAGCCCTCGATCATGCGGACCGCCGATTCGACGGTGTCGCAGTTCAGATCCTTCATCTTCATCGCCGCGATCTCGCGCATCTGCTCCTGCGAGATCTTGCCGACGAAGCCGCCCTTGCCGGGGGTCTTCGAGCCCGAGCCGGGCTTCTTCTTCGTGACCAGACCCGCCGCCTTCTTCAGGAAGTAGGAGACCGGGGGGGTCTTGAGTTCGAAGGTGAAGGAACGATCCTGATACGCGGTGATCAGGACGGGGATCGGCATCCCCTTTTCCATCTGGGCGGTCTGGGCGTTGAACGCCTTGCAGAATTCCATGATGTTCAGGCCGCGCTGGCCGAGCGCGGGACCGATCGGCGGGGCCGGGTTGGCCGAGCCGGCCGGCACCTGCAGCTTCACATAGCCGGTAATCTTCTTCGCCATGAAAGGCTCCTGCTGCACTGACGGCTGCCAGGCCATCAGCACAAAACACGCCGTCACGGCCATGTGGAGCCGTGGGCGACGTGGGTTCCGGGTCGCGGTTGCGGCACGTGTGTTCCGGCTGGCGAACCGGACATGCCTCCCGCGGATGTAGGCATCACTTGGGATGCGAGGGTCGCTTACAGCAAAATGCGCGCCAGGGGAAGGCCCCTGCCCTTTTGCGTGCCCCGGTTTAGCGGGCGCGGACTCAGGCGGCGTGGATCAGGCCGCGTCCGGCAGGCGTCGGCCGCCACGGGCACGGCCGGCCTCGCGCGCGAGGATGGCATCGGCGTCGAGACTACGGATCGGCGTTGCCATGTCGCGCGGCACGTCGCCCTCGAGCTGCAGGCTGAGATAGCGCCCGCAGCATACGCGCAGGAAAGAGGCGAAGTTCTCGACCTCGCCATGGGCGAAGGTGAGTTCCTCGTGCAGCTTGGCCAGAAGCTGGGAGACGCTCATCCCGTCGCGCTGGGCGATCTCCTCCAGCACCTGCCAATAGAGGTTCTCCAGCCGCACGCTGGTCGAGAAGCCGCTGAGGCGCACCGACTTCAGCCGCGTCTGCCAAAGCGTGCGGTCGGCCTCGATGAAGAGCTTGCACATGGATCGCCTCCTCGGGATGGATGGCCGGCGGCAGGCCGGACGCCCGCCGCCAGAATAACCCCGTTCGCCGCGCGGGCGAAGCCGCGCGATGCGTCAGGCGAACGGCATGCCGGCTCACGCCGCCTGCCGCACCTCCTCATGCACGATCCGCGTGCCGAGCACGGTGAGGAACTGGCCGATCCATGCGGGATGGGCCGGCCAGGCCGGAGCGCTCACCAGATTGCCGTCGGTCACCGCCGCGTCGATGGCGATGTCGGCATAAATGCCGCCGGCAAGTTCCACCTCGGCGCGGCAGGCGGGATAGGCCGAGCAGGTCCGGCCCTCCAGCACGCGCGCGCCGGCGAGTAGCTGCGCGCCATGGCAGATCGCGGCGACGGGCTTGGCGGTGTCGAAGAAGTGGCGGACGATCTCGATGACGCGGGCGTTCATCCGCAGATATTCCGGCGCCCGGCCGCCGGGAATGACCAGGGCGTCGTAACGGGCCGGGTCGATATCGGCGAAGCTGGCGTTGAGCGCGAAGTTGTGGCCGCGCTTTTCCGAATAGGTCTGCTGGCCCTCGAAGTCGTGAATCGCGGTGTTCACGCTGTCGCCGGCCTTCTTGTCGGGACACACCGCATGGACGGTGTGGCCGACGGCGAGCAGCGCCTGGAACGGCACCATGACCTCGTAATCTTCCACGAAGTCGCCGACGATCATGAGAATGCGCTTGGCAGCCATCTTGTCCTCCCCTGGATCACGGGCGGCGTGGCGTCGCCGCCTCGGATGGAGGACCAGTCTAGGCGCGTGGCGCACGGGTGGGTGTTAACCCGCTATCGCCGGCACGGGGATGCGGAGCGTCAAAAACGAAAATCCCCGGGACCAGCCCGGGGATGCAAAATCGTCTCGGCCAGAGAGGCCGCGTCAGGTCTTCTCGACCTGACCGAATTCCAGTTCGACCGGCGTGGCGCGGCCGAAGATCGAGACCGCGACCTTGAGGCGCGAGCGCCCCTCGTCGACTTCCTCGACGATGCCGTTGAACGAGGCGAACGGGCCGTCGGAGACCTTGACCGTCTCGCCGACCTCGAAGCTGATCGACGGCTTCGGGCGCTCGATGCCTTCCTGAACCTGCTGCAGGATGCGCATGGCCTCCCGCTCAGGGATCGCCATCGGCTTGTTGTCGGCGCCGAGGAAGCCGGTGACCTTCGGCGTGTTCTTGATGAGATGGAAGGCCTCGTCGGTGAGGTCCATCTTCACCAGCACATAGCCGGGGAAGAACTTGCGTTCGGCGTCGACCTTGCGGCCACGGCGCACCTCGACGACCTTTTCGGTCGGAACCAGCACCTGCTCGAACAGATCGGTGAGCCCACGCTGCGCCGCCTGTTCCTTGATGGAATCGGCGACCTTCTTCTCGAAGTTCGAATAGGCGTGGACGATGTACCAGCGCATCGGCATCGGGTGTCTCCTCAACGACCGATCTGCAGGATATGCGCGATGACGAAGCTCAAGACCTGGTCGGCAACCAGGAAGAAGAGCGAGGCCAGCACGACCATGACGAAAACCATGGCGGTGGTGATCAACGTCTCGCGACGGGTCGGCCAGGTGACCTTGCGGGCTTCCGCGCGGACCTGCTGAAAGAACTCGACCGGATTCGTCTTCGCCATCTTCGTCTCGAAACGCCTCTGTGGCAGGGGCCGCGCCGCCACCTGTGTGTGTCGCGAAGGATCCGGGAGGGCCCTTCCGCGATCGGATCGTCCAAACGCGCGAAGCGGGCGTATAGCCCGCAAAGCGGCTTCGCGTCAAAGGGACGTTTGCTGCCTTGCCTGCCACCGGCGGAGAGGGTGGCAGGAGTGGAGGGACTCGAACCCCCAACCCCCGGTTTTGGAGACCGGTGCTCTAACCAGTTGAGCTACACTCCTACAGTCCGCGTCGCGGACCGCGTCTTCCTAGTTGATCCGTCCATCCCGTGTAAAGAGAGGAGAGCGGATCAGACGCCTCGCTCCACATCCGGCTGTGTGGAAGACCTGCCGGCGGGGAACTCCAAGACAAGGACCTGACGGCCCGAATCTCGATCGGCGTGTCATCGGCAGGCGCCGAAGACGACAAGACCCGCGCCAGTGGCTGGCGCGGGTCCGGAGGGAAGCGCCGAAGCGCTTCCCAGATCACTCGATGATGGCGGCGACGACGCCGGCGCCGACGGTGCGGCCGCCTTCGCGGATGGCGAAGCGCAGCTTCTCTTCCATCGCGATCGGAACGATCAGCGCCACGTCAACCGAGATGTTGTCGCCCGGCATCACCATTTCCGTGCCTTCCGGCAGCGTCACGATGCCCGTCACGTCCGTCGTGCGGAAGTAGAACTGCGGACGGTAGTTGGTGAAGAACGGCGTGTGGCGGCCGCCCTCTTCCTTCGTCAGGATGTACGCCTCGGCCTTGAACTTCGTGTGCGGCTTCACCGAACCCGGCTTGCACACGACCTGACCGCGCTCAACGTCCTCACGCTTGGTGCCGCGCACCAGAATGCCGACATTGTCGCCCGCCTGGCCCTGATCGAGCAGCTTGCGGAACATCTCGACGCCGGTCACCGTCGTCTTGATGGTCGGGCGGATGCCGACGATCTCGACTTCCTCGCCGACCTTGATGATGCCGCGCTCCACGCGACCGGTCACAACCGTGCCGCGGCCCGAGATCGAGAACACGTCTTCGATCGGCATCAGGAACGGCTGGTCAACCGGACGCTCCGGCTGCGGGATGTAGCTGTCGACCGCTTCCATCAGCTTCAGAACCGCGTCGCGGCCGAGCTTCGGGTCGCCATTCTCCAGCGCCACAAGCGCCGAGCCACGGATGATCGGGATGTCGTCGCCCGGGAAGTCGTACTTCGACAGAAGCTCGCGAACCTCGAGCTCGACCAGCTCAAGAAGCTCCTCGTCGTCGACCATGTCGCACTTGTTCAGGAACACCACCAGGGCCGGAACGCCGACCTGACGGGCCAGAAGGATGTGCTCGCGGGTCTGCGGCATCGGGCCGTCCGCCGCCGACACCACCAGGATCGCGCCGTCCATCTGCGCCGCGCCGGTGATCATGTTCTTCACATAGTCGGCGTGGCCGGGGCAGTCGACGTGAGCGTAGTGGCGGTTCGCCGTCTCGTACTCAACGTGAGCCGTCGAGATCGTGATGCCGCGCGCCTTCTCTTCCGGCGCCTTGTCGATCTGGTCATACGCCGTGAACGTCGCGCCGCCCGACTCCGCAAGAACCTTCGTGATCGCCGCCGTCAGCGACGTCTTGCCATGGTCAACATGGCCAATCGTGCCAATGTTGCAGTGAGGCTTCGAACGGTTGAACTTCTCTTTGGCCATAACTCGTTTCCTTCAGCGACATACGGGCCGCGAAAATCGGGGCGTGGGATAGGCGGTTTCCTAGAATTCCGCAAGTGCCACGGCGCAGGTGCTTTGAAGCAGTCACAGCCATGCTGCGATTTGCCGCCCGCAGGGCATGTTTCGCCACAAAAGCTGCGACGGAACCATGACGGCGGCTGCGTGGTGGGGCAGTGGAGCGGGTGAAGGGAATCGAACCCTCGTCATCAGCTTGGAAGGCTGTTGCTCTACCATTGAGCTACACCCGCGAGGGCCGAGGCAAGCATAGCGGAGAGCGACGTGGTGGGGGAGGTAGGACTCGAACCTACGAAGGCATAGCCAGCGGATTTACAGTCCGCCCCCTTTGCCGCTCGGGACACTCCCCCTCGCACGTCGGTCGCGCCGCGAGGGCATCGACCACCGGCCGTTCCGGCCATCGGTGACAACACATCAGGATGCGCCGTCACCGTGCGGCGCGCTTTATGGTGGGGTGCCCCTGCCCTGTCAACCCCGCCCGCCACGCCGTCGGCCCGGCGGTGGACAACCTCGCCCCGCGTGGGGCGCCCGTCCGACAAGCGGCGCGCGCCCGCACGGCAAATTGCCAAGCGCCGCGCGGCATGACAGAAGGCGGCATGAACGATCGACCCAAGCCCCCGTCCGACCGTCCCGCCCGCCCCGCAAAGCCCGGCTTCGGCCGTGGCGGCGGCAAGGGATTCGGCGGCAGGTATGGCGGGGGCAGCGGCGGCTTCAGCAAGGGTAGCGGCGGCAAGGGTGGGTCTCGCCCCCGGCCGGCGGGACGCCCCTTCGGCGAATGGCCGGATGATGTCGCCATCCTTTATGGCTGGCACAGCGTGGTGGAAGCCCTGCGCAATCCGCGCCGCAAGGTGCGCCGGCTGATGGCGACCGAGAACGCGCTGAAGCGGCTCGAGGACGAATCGATTCCGCTCAAGGTCACGCCCGAACAGGTACGTCCCGGCGAGATCGACCGCCTTGTGGGACCGGATGCGGTGCATCAGGGGCTTTTTGCCGAGTGCGATCCCCTGCCCTCGCTCAAGCTTGTGGACGCGGCCGAGAACGACCTCGTGCTGGTGCTCGACCAGATCACCGACCCGCACAATGTCGGCGCCATCGTGCGCTCGGCGGCGGCACTGAAGGTCGGCGCGATCATCACCACCGCGCGTCACAGCCCGGCCGCGACCGGCGTGCTGGCCAAGAGCGCCAGCGGCGGGCTGGAGCATGTGCCCTTCTGCTTCGTCGGTAATCTCGCCCGTGCCCTCGAAGAGCTGAGAGACAGCGGCGTTCAAGTGGTTGGCCTCGATAGCGAGGGGCCGGCGGACCTTGTGGACACGCCGCTGCGCCGTCCGGTTGCGCTGGTGCTGGGCGCCGAGGGCAAGGGCCTGCGCCAGCTCACGCGCCAGACCTGCGACACGCTCGCGCGCATCGACCTGCCCGGCGCCATCGTCAGCCTCAACGTGTCGAACGCCGCCGTCCTCGCCCTGCATATTGCGCGGCGCGCCATCGGCCAGCCTGCCGGCTGAGCGCCAGAATTACCGCACGCTGAGCCGGCGCAATTCTTTCGCAGCGCGGAAGAGCCGCTGTTACGACCAATTGCCAATCGTCAAACGGTTACGTTTTCGCCAAGCTTTCCTTTGAGGCAGTGGCGGAACGCAAGAATTCCGCGCGCCAACATCCGGGACCGGCGCCGCAAACGCTCTCACGCGGGCCGCTTTCGGGAGGAAACGACCCGAGCGACGGTGTTCCCAGAGGAACTCACAAGATCGTTCGGCAAATACTGACACGGCTCCACCAGGAGCCTGGTGTTTTCAGCGCGCATCGCGGGATGCGCGAACGCATTCACACGCGATTTTTCTGGGGAAGGGACGACACCATGAGCGTAACGACGGGAGGGGCGCCCGCCAAGGCGGCGCCCATGACCAAGGAAGAGAGGAAGGTTATTATCGCCTCCTCCGCCGGCACGGTCTTCGAATGGTATGATTTCTATCTCGCGGGCTCGCTGGCCGCGAACATCGCGATGACCTTCGTGCCCGGCAGCAATGACACGGCCAAGTTCATCTTCGTGCTGTTCGGCTTCGCCGCCGGCTTCGCCGTCCGCCCGTTCGGCGCGCTGTTCTTCGGGCGCCTCGGCGACCTCATCGGCCGCAAATACACCTTCCTCGTCACCATGACGCTCATGGGCATCGCCACCTTCGTGGTCGGCCTGCTGCCCGGCTATGACACGATCGGCTATGCCGCGCCGGTGATCTTCATCATCTGCCGCCTCGCCCAGGGCCTTGCGCTCGGCGGCGAGTATGGCGGCGCCGCGACCTATGTGGCCGAGCATGCCCCGCACGGGCGCCGCGGCTTCTACACCTCGTGGATCCAGACCACCGCGACCGTCGGCCTGTTCCTGTCGCTGCTGGTCATCCTGACCCTGCGCCTGTCCATGTCGCCGGAAGACTTCAACGCCTGGGGCTGGCGCGTTCCGTTCCTGCTGTCCATCATCCTGCTCGGCTTCTCGATCTGGATCCGGCTGCAGCTCAGCGAATCCCCGGCCTTCCAGAAGATGAAGGCGGAGGGCACCCGCTCCAAGGCGCCGCTGACCGAGGCCTTCGGCCGCTGGTCCAACGCCAAGATCGCGCTGATCGCCCTGTTCGGCGGCACCGCCGGCCAGGCGGTGGTCTGGTACACCGGCCAGTTCTACGCGCTGTTCTTCCTCACACAGACATTGAAGGTCGACGGCACAACAGCGAATCTGCTGATCGCCGCCTCGCTGCTGATCGGAACGCCGTTCTTCATCCTGTTCGGCTGGATGTCGGACAAGATCGGCCGCAAGCCGATCCTCATCGCCGGCTGCCTCATCGCCGCCGTGACCTACTTCCCGCTGTTCGAGAACATCGCCCGCGTCGCCAATCCGAAGCTGATTGAGGCGACGGAGAACGTGAAGATCCAGATCGCCGCCGATCCGGCACAGTGCGGCACGCTGTTCGACCCGGTGGGCGTGCGCGTCTTCACCCGACCCTGCGACGTCTACCGCCGTACGCTGGCGACCAATTCGATGCATTACGAGCTGGTGCCGGGCCCCACCGGCTCCGCGACCGCCGCAACGGTCAATGGCACGGCGGTTACCATCCCCGATACCGACAAGGTCGGCGCGGCCATCGTCGCGGCGGCGCAGGGCGCGGGCTACCCCAAGGCAGGTGACGCCAGCATCGTGAAGCAGCCGACCATTGCCGGCGTGCTGAGCGACCAGCGCACCCTCACCCTGATCGGCCTGCTCTTCGTCCTCGTGCTCTATGTGACGATGGTCTACGGCCCGATCGCCGCGCTGCTGGTCGAACTCTTCCCGACCCGCATCCGCTACACCGGCATGTCGCTGCCCTACCACATCGGCAATGGCTGGTTCGGCGGCTTCCTGCCGCCCACCGCCTTCGCCATCGTGGCAGCCACCGGCAACATCTTCTCCGGCCTGTGGTACCCGATCATCGTGGCTCTGATGACCGTGGTGATCGGCGTCATCTTCCTGCCGGAGACCAAGAACCGCAATCTGGACGACTGGCACTAGTCCGACGGACATCTCTGGCGGCGCCCGCGGGTGCCGCCGGCCCAAACGAGAACGGCCCCGTCCTGCGACGGGGCCGTTTTTTCGTGGTGGGCAGCGCGGCGGATCAGACCGCGGCGGTGACGACGATCTCGACCAGATAATCCGGGGTGGCGAGCGCCGCCTCGACCGTGGCGCGGGCCGGGGTATGGCCGGCGGCGACCCAGCCGTCCCACACCGCGTTCATCTCGCCGAACTTCGAGATGTCGGCGAGGTAGATGGTGGCGGCGAGGATCTTGGTCTTGTCGGTGCCGGCGGCGGCCAGCAGCGCGTCAATCTGCTCGAGCACGCCCTTGGTCTGGGCGGCGACGCCATCGCCCAGCGCCACCTGGCCGGCGAGGTAGGCAACGGAGCCGTGCACCACCGCCTGGCTCATGCGCGGGCCGATCTCGATTCTCTTGATGCTCATCTGACAAACTCTGGTTTTCAAAAAGGAAAGGCCGGCGGAACGCCCTCGAGCGAACCGACCGGCCTTGGTAGCACAGGAAAAGCGGGAGCGCCGCCCCCGCCCTTCGAGTCACGCATCGGCAATCAGCCGCGCATCACTGCGGGTTGGTGACGCCCTTCGGCATCGGGCCCATCGTGCCGATGTTGAAGATCTGCACCCGGCGGTTGATCGGATCCTCAGGCTTGGAGGGCACCTGGAGCGCCTCCTGGCCGAGGCCGAGCGCCTGCAGGCGGTCCGGCGAGACCTGGTAGACCACCACGAGCGCCTGCACGATGGCGTCGGCGCGCTCCTGGCTGAGCTTCAGATTGTAGGCGCGCGTGCCGGTCGTGTCGGTGTTGCCGACCACGACGAACTTGTAGTTCCACAGGATCGGGTGGTGCAGCGCGTCGGCGATGGCGCCGAGCGTCTCATAGGACGCCGGCCGGATGATCGACGAGTTCAGCGCGAACTGAATCTGCACCGTGATCTGCGCCAGCTTGTCGAGCAGCTTGGCGATCGCGGACTTGTCGAGCGGCAGCGGCTTGTTCGCGGCGACGGCATCCTGCGCCATCTTGCGCAGCAGCTCGACGGTGAGCGACGGGTCGTCATTGGTGACGCCCGACAGCCCCTGCAGGATCTGCTGGTTGGTGAGGTCGGTCTGCGCCGAAGCCGGGCTGGTCAGCGAGGTGGCCAGCGGAGCGGCAAGCGCCGCGGCGAGCGCGAGGCCGCCGACGAAACGGGTGAAACGGGTCATGATCTGTCTATCCCTCGTTGCCGTTTGCGTCAGTTCGCCCAGCCGGCGTCGAGCAGCACCTGCTTGCACGCCGGACGCACGACCTTGGTCGAGGCCAGCAGGCAGTTCAGCATGTTGGCGTCACCCGGCTGCACGCCCGAACAGAATTCCTGCGCGCTCGGCGCACAGATCTTGAACGAACCGTTCTGCGCGGCGACCCGCTTGGCGATCGAGGCCTGCGCGGCAGCGAAATCGTCGAAGCACGCGCGCGGCACCTGATCCTGGTGCTGCGTCAGGCACTTCATCACGTCGCCGGTGCCGATGTTGAAGTTCGAGCAGAAACGCTCGATCGAGGGGCCGCAGCTCTTGGCGATGAGCGCGCCGGCCTGGGCGTAGCTCATGGTCTGCGCGGACGCCGTGCCGGCGCTCGCCGCCAGCAGGAGGGCCCCCAACCCGATTACCATTCCCTTCATGTGCATCTCGCCTCCCGTGCGAGTCATATCGCGCGGCGCATGGCCGCTCCGACTCGACGACCGTGTCGAGCCGCGATGGTATTCCTGTCGCAGAACCCAAGGTCACACGCAATGATCCGCGTCAGGAACTCTGGGTGAGACGGGCCAGATTCACGATGAATCCGCCATCCTGACCCATTGCCGGCGCGCGGCTCGCGTGCTTCCCCCTCGGCCCCGCTTGACGCCCGGCGCCAGTTGCGGGAAGACGGCGATGCCCGGTCCGCGCCCGCCAGCGCCGGACAGCGCGGCGCGCCGGCTTAGCACAGCGGTAGTGCAGCGGTTTTGTAAACCGAAGGTCGGGGGTTCGATCCCCTCAGCCGGCACCAGTCCTTCACCTCACGCGTCGCAGCCACAGGCTGCCGCCGCGCCGCGCGACGAAGTCGGGCAGCGTGTCGGCGAAGAGATCGGCGTGGTGGTGCGCCAGATAGGCGTTGAACAGCAGGATCTCGAAGCGCTCGTTGAACTGGAGGAAGCTGCGGACGAAATAGCTCTCGTTCCAGGCGCGGCCTTCCTTCAGCCAATGCTCGGGATACTCGAACGGCCAGAGGATGTCGTGAATATGGATCACGACCCCCGGCGCGAGGCGCGGCAGGATCTCGCGGAAGGCGAAATCGACATCGCTCCCCGTGCGCACGACATGCGAGCTGTCGATGAACAGGATGTCGTTGGCCTCCAGCGCCGTGAATACCGCCAGCGGCACATCCTGAAGCCGCTCGACGCGGATCTCGCTGCGCTCTTTGTCCGCCGCGCTCAGCCGGGCAAGCAGCCGCTCGGGAAACGGATCGATGAAGGTGAAGCGCGGGTTCAGCGCCGGATCGGCATCGACGGTATCGAGCATCAGCGCGGAGGAATGGCCGGACCCGACCTCCACCACCCGGCGCGGCTGGACATCGCGCATCATCGCATAGGTGGACCAGGCGTCGGCGAATTCGAAAAACTGATTGTTCTGGCGGTAGCGGGCATTCTCCCCCCGATCCGGCAGGCCACCGAAGCGGGCGATGAGGCGGGCGGCAAGGGCGCGCTGCGCGTCGGCGCGCAGATCGACGCCGGCCACCTCAGTCATGGCGCGTCGCGCTTCCCGCGAGGGACGCTCCAGCAGCAGGTCGGGAGGCGGCACCGGCGAGTAAAAATGGCCGGGTTTGGCGAAGCGCAGGAACGGATTGGCCTCGGCAAGCCGCCCGTAATGCACCATCCGGCGCAGCCGCGACAAAGGCGTCTTCAACGTTGCCAGCATCGGCCCCTCCACGCAGGCGGCGTGCCTGCGCCCCTCCCCTCGGCGACCGGAGGTGATCGCCGGGCCTGTGCGGCACAGAGAGTCCCGCGCGCCGTCGTCCGCATCGACGCTCGCCAAATCTGACGAGAGCGGCAGCGACTACTTACGACAACGATTTATACGCAACGACGGTACATTGGCATTGCCGATTATTTCCAGCAATCCGCAATTGATATAATACATAATACATCCGCAATTCCTTACGCTGATCTTCATGGCCGCGACACCACCCCGCGAGAGAGGCCTCTATCGGTGCTTGAATCGGCCCAAAGAGCGCCGTCGCGGACGGCGCCGGGCACGCGGCGCGGCGAGGAGGCAGGCGCCGTCCCGGCTCGCGGCCCGGGCGCCGAGATTCCGCATCATTTATTTCGCGTAAGGCCCTCAGATTCCTTCGAATCAGCTATGTTGAATCAAATCCGAGGGGATCGGGGGATTCCGCACATGCAATCCAAGTGGCGTGCACCTGCGTGCTATGTCGGCGTCGCCGTGATCTGCGCCTTGTATCTGGCCGTCGTGCCGGGCGTCGGCATTACCGATGTCTGCGCCGGGGCTGGCCTCGGGGCGGCGGTCATGTGGGCGATCAACGAGTGGGAAACCGGCAAGTGGAACGTCGCCGTTCCCGGCGCGGCGGTGGCGGCTGGTGCCGTGAGCACGCCCGCTTTGCTGGTCAGCGCCCCGCCTGCGGCGGTGACCGCGACGGCTGAGACGGCCGCGGCCAAGCCGCCGGAAACGGCAAGCGCGGATGCACCGGCCGCTGAGTCGCGCCCTCGCGTCGATTCCGGCGTCGCCACGCCCGAGACCCTCGCCAAGTGGGAGATCGACGAGAAGGAGCCGAGCTGGGATCCCTCCGCTCTCGCGGAGACCTGGGCCAAGCTGCGGCGCGAACTCTCGATCAGCGGTCCCCGCCGCCCGCAGGTCGCCCCGGACCTGCCGCGTACCGCCCAGCTCGCCAAGGGTCCGCTTGGTGCGGCTCCGCTCGGATCATCCGCGTCTAGCGCGTCGAGCCTCTCTTCCAAGAACGCGCCGGCCGCCAAGGCCCCGCCCGCGCGCGGCGTCTCCGCCAGTGCGGCCCCCGCCAAGCCCGCGCTGGGCAGCCTCTCCAAAGCCTATCAGGACAGCCAGCGCCAGGGGGCCAGCGCCTCCAAGAGCGCGGCGCCGTCCCGCCTCGGCAGCGGCACCTCGATGAATAACGGCACGATCGCCGCCACCAAGGCGTCCTACACGCCGGGCAGTTCCTTCGCCGCGCCGTCCTCCTCGACCACGACGCCCGCCCGCAAAGTCGCCGGCGGCGGCACCGAGCCGGCGCGCACCAGCTCCTTCCTGCGCCCCGGCCCGATGCGCCCGCGCTGAGGGCGGCGACGCGTCTCGTTTCCAAGCAAAAGGCCGGATGGACACCCATCCGGCCTTTTTTATTGTCGTCTGCGGGGCGCTGCGCAAAGAGCGGCGACGCCTGCCCGCCTCACTCGTCGTCGGAATAGCGCTGCTCGCGCCACGGGTCGGCGTGGTTGTGATAGCCGCGCTCCTCCCAGAAGCCGCGCTTGTCGCCGGTGCGGAACTCGATCTGCTTGAGCCACTTGGCGCTCTTCCAGAAATACAGATGCGGCACCACCAGCCGCACCGGGCCGCCATGCTCGGTGGTGAGCGGCTGGCCCTCCCAGCTATGGACGATCAACGCATCCTCGGCCGCGAAGTCCTCCAGCGCGAGATTGGTGGTGTAGCCGTCATAGGACGACAGCAGCACATGGCTCGCCTCGGGCTTGGGCATCACCAGGTCGAGCAGGTCGCGCGTGGCGAGGCCCTCCCAGCGATTGTCGTAGCGCGACCAGGTGGTGACGCAGTGAATGTCTGTCGTTTCCTGCGTCTGCTTCTGCGCCCGGAATGTCGCCCAGTCCCAGGAGAGCGGCTGCTCCACCGCGCCGGTGACATCGAGCCGCCAGCGGTCGAGCGGCAGGCGCGGCTGCATGCCGAGATCGAGCACCGGCCAGTCGCGCACCAGATGCTGGCCGGGCGGCAGGCGGTCGCTGTCGGGGCGCGTCACCTTGCCGGTGAGAAACTTGCCCTCGCGCGCCCAGCGCTGCTTGGTGGTGGTGAGCTTGCTGTCCGCCGGCAGCGCGGCCTCGGCGGCGCGTGCGGAATGGTCGCTGGTGTCGTCCATGAAGGGGCTCCCTCCGCGAATGGAGCCTTATTCTAGCATGACGGGCGGCGCGGGCTTTTCCTGAGCCCACGCCGCCCGCCTCACGCTTGCGTCAGCGGCGCCGGTCCTGCCCCGGACCCGCGCCGCCGAACTCTACCCGCCTCAGTGCGAGACGCGACGGCGGCGGCGCTGCACCATGTTGAGCGCCTCGATGCCGGCCGAGAACGCCATGGCGGCGTAGATGTAGCCCTTGGGCACATGCGCGCCGAAGCCCTCCGCAATCAGCGTCGTGCCGATCAGCAGCAGGAAGCCCAGAGCCAGCATGATGATGGACGGGTTGTGGTTGATGAAGTTGGCGAGCGGGCCGGCCGCCAGCAGCATGGTCATCACCGCGAACACCACCGCGATCACCATGATCGGGATGTGATCGGTCATGCCGACAGCGGTGATGATGCTGTCCACCGAGAAGACGAGGTCGAGGATCAGGATCTGCACGATCGCCGCGCTGAAGCTCACCTTGATGAGTTCGCCGGTGGCGTCCTGCTGCTCCTCGTGCGGCGCCATGGTGTGGTGGATTTCCTTGGTCGCCTTCCACACCAGGAACAGGCCGCCGGCGATGAGAATCATGTCGCGCCAGGAGAAGGCCTTGCCGAAGACCGTGAATACCGGTTCGACCAGCTGGACGATGAACGCCACCGTGCTGAGCAGCCCGAGGCGCATGACCAGCGCGAGGCCGATGCCGATCTTGCGCGCGCGGGGACGGATGTCCTCCGGCAGCTTGTTGGTGAGAATCGAGATGAAGAGGAGGTTGTCGATACCGAGCACCACCTCCATGGCGATCAGCGTGATAAGCGCCGCCCAGGCTGCCGGGCTCGCTGCGAGTTCAAGCAAATATTCCACGGAATCACTCCCCGAGCATGGATAGACGCGGCAGGGCCGCGCAGCCGCACAAGCCGCGCTGCGCAACGCGGCGGCGGTTTTGAAGGTCGATCAACAGATGGCGAAAGGGCAAGAGAGGACACGTTCCAGCCAGCACGATATCGGAAGCGATCCGACATCACGCGATTGCTAGCTAAGCGTCGCGTCAGAGGGGCCCGGATCAACGGGTAGGACAAGACTAGGGGAGAGGGCGCGGATTGGCAGCGCCCGCGCACTTGACAGATTGTCGCACCCCTCCCGCTGCGGCCTGCAAGGCGCTGCGGCAGGTTGCAGGAAGGCGACATGCCCGTTGCGCGGGCACGACATGCTCGAAAGCCGTCCACACCCCCGCTTCCGCGACGCGCGGGGCCGTGTCATCGTCCGTTCATCGCCCCCTACTAGAGCGAACGCAGTTTTGCCCCTGGGGGCTTAGGGAGGTACTGATGATCCGCTTTTCCCGCCGTGACATGATGAAGGCTGGCGCCTTCGCGCTGGCCGCCCCGGCCGTGCTGCGCGCCCACGACGCCCTCGCCACCTCCGGCTCCGTCACCGTCTATGCCTGGGGCGATTATTTCGACAAGAACCAGCTCCTCGCCGACTTCACCAACGCCACCGGCGTCAAGGTGAACCTCTCGACCTACGGCTCGAACGAGGAATGCGAGAACAAGCTGCGCGCCGCCGGCGGCAAGGGCTTCGACATCATCTTTCCGTCGGTCGACACCGGCCCGAACTACTACAAGGACAACCTGCTCCAGCCGATCGACGAGGCGAAGTTCAAGGCGGCGCAGGTCGTCCCCTCGATCTACCGCAACTCGCTGACTCTGGGCGCGGCCTATCGCGGCAAGCGCTACCTCGTGCCGTTCGACTGGGGCACCGAGGGCGTGACCTGGGATTCGAGCAAGTTCGACAAGAAGTCGGGCGAGATCTCCTATGGCGACATGTGGCTGGCCGGCTTCCCCAAGCAGACCGCCATCCGCCAGAAGTCGGTGTTCAACGGCGTCGCCCTCTATCTCGACGCCACCGGCGAGCTGAAGTCCGACCGTGGCCTCGATCTCTACAAGTCCGAGGCCGAATCGCGCCGCGTGTTCGAGGGCGTGCTGAAGTACATCGTCGCCCATAAGGGCAATATCGGCGCCTACTGGAACAACGCGACGGAAGCCACCGCTGCCTTCACCGACGCGGGCTGCACCATCGGCCAGACCTGGGACACCACCGGCATCCTGCTCCACCGCAACACCGACAAGAAGTGGCGCTATGGCATGCCCAAGGAAGGCGGCCTCGCCTGGACCGACACGTTCGGCATCCCGGCCGGCGCGGCCAATGTCGAGCAGGCCTATGCGCTCCTGAACTTCCTCTACCAGCCGGAAATCGGCGCCAAGTTCGCCAACACCACCGGCTATAACAGCGCGGCGGTCGGCGCCGACCAGTTCCTCTCGGAAGACGCCCGCGCGGCCTTCCAGGCGGCGTACCCGGCCGGCACCATCGACAACCTGTTCTGGTGGCCGATGCAGACCGACTTCTACGCCAAGCTCCGCGCCGAATATGTCGAGAAGCTGACCAACAGCTGATCGGGCGTGCCGGGCCACGGCGGCCCGCCATTACCTCACCACGTCATCCCCGGGCCCGTCCCGGGGATCCCCGCCCGCGCCTCGCGGGTAGCGGATGGCCGGGCCGAGCCCGGCCATAACCGCCCACATCATGGCTGATGGTCTCCCATGCGCGGCAAGGACGTTCGTCTCGACCAGGTCTCGATCCGCTTCGGCGAGGCCACCGCCGTGAAGCCGACGGATCTTTCCATCCAGGCCGGCGAGTTCTTCTCCATCCTCGGCCCGTCCGGCTGCGGCAAGACCACCATCCTGCGCACCATTTCCGGCTTCATCGAGCCGACCGCCGGGCGCGTGCTGATCGGCGGCGAGGATATGGCGGGCAAGGGCCCCAATGAGCGGCCCACCGCGCTGATCTTCCAGAATCTCGCGCTCTTCCCGCTGATGAGCGTCGCCGAGAATGTCGCCTTCGGGCTGGAGGCGCGCGGCGTCGCCAAGGCCGAGCGGCTGCGCCGGGCGCAGGAGCTGCTCGAACTCGTGGCGCTCAGCGGCTATGGCGACAAGAAGCCGTCCGACCTCTCCGGCGGCCAGCGCCAGCGGGTGGCGATCGCCCGCGCGCTCGCGGTGGAGCCCTCCGTGCTGCTGCTCGACGAGCCGCTCTCCGCGCTCGACCTCAAGCTGCGCCAGCACATGCGCACCGAATTGCGCGCGATCCAGAAGCGCGTCGGCATCACCTTCATCTACATCACCCACGATCAGGGCGAGGCGCTCGCCATGTCCGACCGCGTGGCGGTGATGAGCCGCGGCCAGCTGGAGCAGGTGGCCGATGCCGACACGCTCTATGCCGACCCCGCGACGCCGTTCGTGGCCACCTTCGTCGGCGAGCAGAACGTGCTGCGCGGCACGGTGGCGACGCTGAGCGACGACATCGCCGCCGTCGACACGCCGGTCGGCCGCCTCACCGGGCGCGTGAAGGGCCCGCTGAAGGTCGGCGATACCGCGCTGGTGATGGTGCGCCCCGAGCGCATCAGCCTCGACGGCACCGGCGAGAACAAGGTCGCCGCCCGCCTCGCCGCGCGCAGCCTCGAAGGCCCGGCGGTGCATCTGCAATGCGCCGCCCCCGCCCACAACTTCACCGTCACCGTGCCGAACGGGCCGGATGTGCGGGCGCTGCCGGAAGAACTCACCCTCGCCTTCAGCCGGCAGGACACGCTGGTCTACCCGGAAGGGATCCTCGCCCATGGGTAGCCTCGCGCGCGCCTATGGCCGCCCGCTGGCGGCGGTGATCGCCGGCATCACCCTGCTGTGGATCCTCGCGCTCATCCTCGTGCCGCTCGGCGCGATGCTGGAGCAGTCGCTGTGGTGGCGCGATTCCAAGGGCGACGTGTCGCTGCAGATCGACCGGCTCTACAACGATATCTCCATCCTCCAGCTCGACCGCGCCAGCGCCACCGACGCCGCGCGGCAGGCCGAGCTCGACGCGAGCATGGCGCAGAAGCAGGCGGAAGCCACCGAGCTTGAAGCGCAGGAGAAGAACCCGCCCAAGACCTACGGGCTGGCCAATTTCACTCGCATGAGCGGGCTGCACTTCTACATCTTCGTGCGCACCATTCTCTATGCGCTCATGGTGACGGCGCTGGCGCTGGTCGTCTGCTACCCCGTCGCCTATGTGGTGGCGCTGGCGAGCGGGCCGCGCAAGGCGATCATCCTCACCGTCGCGCTCATCGTGCCCTATGCGATCAACGAGCTGCTGCGGGTCTATGCCTGGCTGATGATCCTCGACTATCGCGGCGTCATCAACGGCGTGCTGGCCTGGATGGGCTTCATCAATCTGGATGCGCGCGAGTGGATTCCCTTCCTGGAGAACCCCTCCGCCGTCTTCCTGGCGATGATCTACACCTATGTGCTCTTCATGGTGTTCCCGATGGTGAACACGCTGGAGACGCTGGACCGCAACCAGATCGAGGCGGCGCGCGATCTCGGCGCCTCGACGCTGCGCATCCACCGCCGGGTCATCATCCCGCACGCCAAGCCGGGCATCGCGGTGGGCTGCATCATGACCTTCATGCTGTCGGCCGGCTCCTATTCCGTGCCGGCGATCATGACGCGCGGCCAGGGCGGCGATTGGTTCAGCCAGCTTGTCTACCGGCAGTTCTACGAGAGCAATAACTGGAACATGGGCTCGGCCTATGCGGTCTCGCTGCTCGTGGTCTGCACCGCCTTCATCCTGCTGATGATGCGCCTGTTCGGCGTCGGGCTGAGGGACATCGCGAAATGAGGATGTCCCGCGTGTCCCGTCCTCCTGTCGACATCCATGCCATGTGCCCTTCCCTCTCCCCGTCGGGGAGAGGTGGCCCGCGAAGCGGGTCGGAGAGGGGCATTCGCGATTGCGGAGCCTCAAGCGCCCTCACCCCACCCCTCTCCCCGCCGGGGAGAGGAAGCCTTGGCGCGCACCGTCTCACGGGAGTCACCCCATGAGCACCTCGACCGAGAGCGCCGGCGCGCGGCTGGTGCTGAACATCTATATCGGCCTGTTCGTGCTCTATCTCTTCCTGCCGCTGGCGGTGATGTCGGCGGCGGCGTTTAATTCCTTCGACTACCCCTCGGTCACGCAATGGCGCGGCTTTACGCTGCACTGGTTCGTGGCGCTTGCCGATGACCAGCGCCTGCTGCAGGGCCTCGTCAATTCCGTGCTGGTGGCGCTCGGCGTCATCGTGGTGTCGATCCCGGCCGGGCTGTCGGGGGCGCTGATCCTGACCCGGCTCGGCCAGCGCTCGGGCACCTTCCTCTATTCGGTGCTGGTCTCGCCGGTGCTGACGCCGGGCATCATCCTCGGCATTTCCAGCCTCATCTTCTGGCGCGAATTCGGCGTGCCGGGCGGTCTGTTCGTGGCGGTGATGGCGCAGTCGAGCTTCATCGCCTCCTACGCCATGCTGCTGTTCCTCGCCCGGCTGCAGCGGCAGGACCGCACGCTGGAGGAGGCCGCGCTCGATCTCGGCGCCAGCCACCCCCTGGTGTTCCGCCGCATCACCCTGCCCTTCCTCGCGCCGACCTGCTTCACCGCCGCGGTGGTCGCCTTCCTGCAGTCCTTCGAGAACTACAACACCACCGTCTTCGCCATTGGCGGCGAGTGGACGCTGGTGACCGAGATCGCCTCGCGCCTGCGCTTCGGCCTGTCCCCCGTCATCAATGTGGTGGGCGTGATCTTCGTCGCCCTGACCTTGATCGCCGCCATCAGCTATGTCGTCCTGAAGGGCAAGCCGTCCCGCTGAGACTGGCGAGTCGGGTCGGGGGAGAGCCTATGCGTCACGCAGTTGTGGCGGCGGTCATGCTGTTGGCCGTGAGCGGAGCACCGGCGCTTGCCGGCAGCACCACCATTGGCGGCACGGTGACCACCGAGCGAGCGCCCGATGATTTCAACGCGACGAAATCGACGGACTGGGAGGCCAACATCTCCCACACCTTCGACAATCACGTCATCATCGCCGGTAGCGTCAAATATTACGATACGGCGCACAGCACGAGTTCAAAGACCAACGTGCAGGGCGCCATCGGCTATACGCACGATTTTGGCGGTTTCGCGCTGACCGGCATGGCGGGTGTCGGCCAGCACTTCATCAATGCGGATGAGGATAGCAGCTTCCCCTATTATTATTTCAGCGTGGCGGCCGACATAAAGATCACCGAAACGATCAGCTGGACCGCGGCGCGGCTGCGCTACCGCAATGCCTTCGACACCGCGAACAATTACGACACGCCGGAGGTCGCCACCGGCATCAACGTCAAGCTCGACGACCACAACTCGCTTAGCTTCTTCGTCGAGCGCGACTGGACCGATGGCGAGGCGTCCTATAACGGCCTCGAACTCGGCTTCAAGCACCGCTTCTGAGCCAGGCTCTCACCCGAACGTGATGCCCCCCGTGATTGCCGGCTGCGGCGGCGCGACTAGCTTGCTGCCGCGATCCAAAGCGCGATCCGATGCGTTTCAGACGGGTCTTCCATCAACGGAGTCTGCGATGACGATCATGTCCCGCCGCCAGGCGCTGGCCGGTGCCGCGAGCCTGCCGGTGCTCTCCGCCGCCCTGCCCCTGCTCGCCGCGAGCACGGCCCCGGCGGCCGCCCAGACCACCACGGGCCAGCAGGTGCCCGGCCTCTACCGCTACAAGATCGGCGACATCGAGGTGACCGCGGTCAATGACGGCGTGCGCTCCTTCCCGCTGCCGGACGGCTTCGTGAAGAACGCCTCGCGCGACGAGGTGAACAAGGCGCTGGAGGCCTCCTTCCAGCCGAAGGATCGCATGAGCATCCAGTTCAACCCGCTGCTCATCAATAATGGCGGCAAGCTCACGCTGATCGATACCGGCAACGGCCCGCAATCCGGCAATGCCACGGTCGGGCGGCTGACCGCCAATCTCGGCTGGGCCGGGGTGAAGCCCTCGGACATCAACACCGTGGTGATCTCGCATTTCCACGGCGATCACATTAACGGCCTGCGCGCCACGGATGGCGCCCTCGCCTTCCCCAATGCCGAGGTGCTGGTGCCCGCCGCCGAGTGGAAGTTCTGGATGGACGAGGGCGAGATGAGCCGCGCTCCCGAAGGCCTCAAGGCCAATTTCCAGAACGTCCGCCGCGTCTTCAAGGACATCGAGAGCCGCGTGAAGCCCTATGAGTGGGACAAGGAGGTCGTCCCCGGCCTCACTTCGGTGAACGCCGCCGGTCACACGCCGGGCCATACCGCCTATGTGCTCGCCTCCGGCGACGGCAAGCTGTTCATCCAGTCCGACACCACCAACACGCCGATGCTGTTCGCCCGCAATCCCGAGTGGCAGGTGCAGTTCGACATGGACGGCGCCAAGGCGGTGGAGACGCGCAAGCGCATCTACGACATGGTGGCGGCCGAGCGGCTCCAGCTCACCGGCTACCACTACCCGTTCCCGGCGACCGGCTTCATCGAGAAGGACGGCGCCGGCTACCGCGTCGTGCCGGCGATCTGGCAGCCGGTGCTTTAAGCCCGGCGTGGCAATGCACTGACATGACGGCACGGGGATGAGGCTAGGCCTCATCC
Source organism: Ancylobacter sp. SL191 (assembly GCF_026625645.1). NCBI lineage: Bacteria > Pseudomonadati > Pseudomonadota > Alphaproteobacteria > Hyphomicrobiales > Xanthobacteraceae > Ancylobacter > Ancylobacter sp. SL191. Next base: position 3,802,923 of record NZ_CP113056.1, read on the forward strand.
CCGTCTTTCGTTTCAGAGCGGATGAGGCTAGGCCTCGCCCCCGTTTCCGTTTCAGAGCGGATGAGGCTAGGCCTCGCTGCCGTTTTCGTTTCAGAGCGGGTGAGGCAATGCCTCGCCCCCGTCTTTCATTCTGGAGCGGGCGCGGCTATGTCTCGCCGCGACTTTCCTTGCACAGCGAGCCCCTTGATGAGCGACACGCTTCCCGACCGCCTCTCCAGCGACCCGACCAGCCCCTATCACGACGAGGCCCTGCTCGCGCGTGGCGTCGGCATCCGTTTCAAGGGCGTCGAGAAGACCAATGTCGAGGAATACTGCGTCAGCGAAGGCTGGATCCGCGTCTCCGTCGGCAAGGCGCGCGACCGCGCCGGCAACCCGATGACCGTGCTGCTCAAGGGCCCGGTCGAGCCTTATCTGCGCGAAGAGCCGCAGGAATAGACCCGGCGCCGCTCAGCCCGCCGTCTCGGTGGTGATCCAGTCGAGATAATCGGGATCGCCATCGACGATGGCCATGACCACGACGGCCGGGACTTCATAGGGATGGCGGGCGCGCACCGCCTGCGTGACCGCGACGGACAGATCCTCGCGGGTCTTGAAGATCATCACGGTTTCCTGCGCCTGCTCGATCTCGCCCTGCCAGCGATAGATCGACATCATGCCCGGCAATATGTTGACGCAGGCGGCCAATCCGTCCGCCACGATGGCCCGGCCGGCCGCTTCGGCCTCGACGGCGCTCGGCCAGGTCGTATAGATCATCACCGTGCCGTCCATCCGCGCCGTCATCCTCACAACTCTTCCGGGCCGTCCCGCATGAACGAAGTCGCCCGCCCCACGGATCCGAACGCGGAAGCTGACGCAGCGCAAGCCTATAACCGAATCGCCTTTGTCGCGAGCGAGGCGCCGGATGCGCAGCAGGCACGCGCCATGCTGGTGGCGCGGTATGGCGAGGAGCCGGTGGAGGATGCCGACATCGTGGTCGCCCTCGGCGGTGACGGCTTCATGCTGCAGACCCTGCACCGCTTCCGCGACAGCGGCATCCCGATTTACGGGATGAATCGCGGCTCGGTCGGCTTTCTGATGAACAGCTTCCGGCAGGACGATCTGCCGACCCGCATCGCCGCCGCCCAGCGCGTCGTCATCCATCCGCTGATGATGGAGGCCACCGACGTAAATGGCCGGCTGCACCGGGCGCCCGCCATCAACGAGGTCTCGCTGATCCGCCAGTCCTATCAGGCATCCAAGCTGCGCATCGCCATCGACGGCAAGATGCGCATGGAAGAGCTGATCTGCGACGGCGTGCTGGTCGCCACCCCGGCGGGCTCGACCGCCTATAATCTGTCGGCGCAGGGGCCGATCCTGCCCATCGGCACGCCGCTTCTCGCGGTCACGCCGATCTCCGCCTTCCGCCCCCGCCGCTGGCGCGGCGCGCTGGTGCCGGACCGCGCGCGGGTCGACATCGCCGTGCTGGAATCGGAAAAGCGCCCGGTCAACGCCACCGCCGACCATTTCCAGGTGCTGAACGTGGTGGCGGTGCGGGCTAGGCTCGACCCGGCCTCGTCGATGACCATGCTTGTCGACCGCGACCACTCGATGGAAGAACGCATCCTGCGCGAGCAGTTCGGCTGATCGCGCAGCAAAGCGGCGCGCGGGATCAGGCGGCGATGCCGCGCCCGCCCGCCTCCTCGCGCCAGCCGCGCAGCATGGTGAGCAGCCGCTCGGCACCGGGCGCCACCTCGTAGCGGCCGATCACCTCGTCGAGGATGCGGCGCTTGAGCCCGGCAGCGTCGAGTTCCTCGGCGTGGTCAGCCTGCACGACCTCCAGCGCCGTGCGGAAGGCGATATAGGCGCCGCGCGGCAGGCCGATGCGGTCATAGACGGCGCGGAAGGAGCGGCCGGAACGGTCCGCCAGCATCGCCGCGACCTCGTCGGAGCTGATCTGCGCCAGCACCGACGCCATCTCCTGGAACAGGCGAACCTCGCCGAACAGCAGCGCGCGCAGCGCCAGAACGGGGGTGAGCTTGCCCTTGGCCTTCATCCCCTCGACGGCGATGCGCAGCCGCGTGCCGGTATCCTGCATCGGCATCTCGCGCGGGGCCTCGGCATCGGCTTCCTCAGCCGGGCAGGCCTCGCGGGCGACGCGCGAGGCGGCATCCGGGCTCAACCAGCGGCGCTCGGCGACAAAGGCGGAGAGCGTGTCGGCCACTTCGCGGATCAGCGCGTGGTGGATGGCGCGCGGCAGGTCCGGGCGGGCCAGCAGCGCCTCGCGCAGCGCCGGCATCTGGCCGAAGCGGGTGGCAAGGCTCACCAGCGCCGCCTCACCGAGCCGGGCCGAGCGGTTGCCGGCGAGCGCCAGGGCGCCTTGCGGCCCAGCCAGGCGCGCCAGCACGGTGGCGACTTCCGGCTGGAGATCGCGCCGCGCGGCGATGGCGAGGCGCACCATCTCGTCGCCGGTCTCGCAGAAATGGATGAGTTCGCGCAGGCTCGGCACCGGCGAGCGGGCGAGCATCACAGCGGCGGGCGCCCCGCCCTGGGCGGCGATGCCGAGCACGAGGTCCGCCGGCACCAGCGGGTGATCGGCCAGCGCGGCGGCAAGCGCGAGGCGCACCTCAAGGCACGGATCATCCGCGAGTTCCGGCAGCGAAGCCTCGATCTGGGAACGGTCGGCGGCGCCGAGATCGGAGCGCAGATAGGCCCGCGCCAGCGCACCGGCCGCCTTGGCCCGCGCCGCGTCGGGCGCGGTCCGCGCCCACATCAGAAACTGACGAACGATCATGGCCGCCCCCCGCACTCGTTATCGGAGCGGAGATGATGCGGCGAACGCCCTTAAGAAACGGTTGACCATAAGCCGCCGGATCGCCCGCATGCTGCGCCGCGGTATCCCGGTCAGTCGCCGCTGCCCTCGTCGGTGCTCACGCTCGGCGGGCTCGCCTGTTCGCCCACGACGACGTCGACCGGGGCGTCATGGCCGGCCTCGACCTTGAAATCCTTGGTGTAGGTCTTGCCCTCATAGCGGGCGACGGCGGTGTATTCGCCTTCCGCCAGCATCAGGACCGGGTTGGCGCTCATCGATTCCTTGATGCTGTCGCCGCCCGGGCTCAGCACCGACCATTGCGCGTCGGGAATCGGCGCGCCGCCCGGCGCGTTCACCAGCCGCAGCACGATCTCCGCCGCCCGGTGGTGCAGCGTGGCGTCCGCCACCTTGCCGGGAGCAACCGAAATATCCGCCTGGATGACGGCGTTGCCCTCGCCATAGGTCGAGACGACGTAATAGTCGCCCGCCGGCAGCACGACGAGATCGCCGGCATTGGCGTCGCGGAAATAGGGGCGGCTGGAGGCGCGGCCCTGCAGGAAGCTGCCCTCGAAAATATCGAAGGTCACCTTCTGCGCAGGAATCTGCTTGTCGCCGACATCGGCGTGCAGCCGGATGCCGCCGGCGGGAAGGGTGATCTGCTCCCGCCGCGATTCGTCGCCGACGACGATGCGCCGGGCGACGCTGGCGAGGCCGTAGGAGACATGCACCACATAGCCGCCGGGCGAGAGGAAGAACACCGGCGCGGGGTCGGCCGCCTCGGCCACCAGCGGGTAGGCGCCCGACGGTTCCGGCCGGTCGGCGAAGACGCGCCAGACGAGGCCGCGGGGCACCAGCCCCTCCTTCTCGCCATAGCGCGCGCTCATGCCGATGGCGGCCTTGCCGGGCGGCGGCTGGGGCAGGATGGTGTGCGGATCGCCCGCCGGCTTCACTGCGGCGGGAGCCTGCGTCGCCGGCTGACCGGGCTTCAACGCCGGCTTGCCCGCGGGGGCGGGAGAGGCCCCCGGCGCGAGATTGCCGGCGAAGGGCAGCGCCTGCGCCAGCGCGGCCGCAGGCGCGGCGAGCACAAGAAGAGCGACCATCACCGGCAGGCGCCGGCGCGGCACGCGGAAGGAGTCGGGACGGGGCGCGTCAACCATGCCCGGCTTGGTGCCCGCAAAGAGGGGCGAATTCAAGTCAAACTACCGCCGCCCGCCCCCTGCCGCGCCTTGGTGACCGAACGCGGCCGTGCTACCGGCGAGCGCCAGCAGAGGATGGACCCGATGACCGACGCGCTGACGCTGCTCAAGACCCGCAAGAGCCCGAAGATATTCGACCTCGCCGGCCCCGGCCCCTCCCCGGCCGAGATCGACGAGATGCTTACCATCGCCTCGCGCGTGCCCGACCATGGCAAGCTCGCGCCGTGGCGCTTCATCATCTTCGAGGGCGACGGGCTGAAGCGCGCCGGCGAGGCCATCGCGCAGGTCTTCCTTGCCGACCACCCCGACGCCAATCCCGAGCATGTCGAGCAGGAGCGCAACCGGCTCTCGCAGGCGCCGCTGGTCATCGCCGTGGTGTCGAAGACCGTCCCGCACGCCAAGATCCCGGAATGGGAGCAGACGCTCTCCGGCGGCGCGGCCTGTACGCTCCTCGTCGTCGCCGCCCATGCGCTCGGCTATGCCGCGACCTGGCTGACCCAGTGGTACAGCTACGATGCCCGCGTGCGCGCCGCGCTCGGCCTGTCGGAGAGCGAGCGCATCATCGGCTTCGTGCATGTCGGCACCCTGGCCCGCCCGCAGGAAGACCGCCCCCGCCCGGCGCTCGCCGATATCGTGACGAGGTTCTGAGCCATGTTCTACGAGCCCGCCCGCCGCAATCACGGCCTGCCGCACGATCCGCTGAAGGCCATCGTCGCCCCCCGCCCGATCGGCTGGATCTCGACGCTGGCTCCGGATGGCACGGCCAATCTCGCGCCCTATTCCTTCTTCAATCTGGTCAGCGAGAACCCTTCCATCGTCATGTTCTCCAGCGCGGGCCTCAAGGACACCGTGCGCAATGCCCGCGCCAGCGGCGAGTTCGTCTGCAACCTCGCGACGCTGGAACTGATCGAGCAGGTGAACCTCACCTCGAAATACATCGCGCCGGACGAATCCGAATTCGACCTCGCCGATCTCGCGCGCGCGCCCTCACGGCTGGTGAAGCCGCCGCGTGTCGCCGCCTCGCCCTGCGCGCTGGAATGCGTGGTGACGGAGAGCTTCGACCTGAAGGACCGGAGCGGCGCCGCCAGCGGCCGGCACGTCACCTTCGGCGAGGTGGTCGGCGTGCATATCGACGAAGCCTTCATCGAGGGCGGGCTGGTGCGCACCGACAAGATGCACGCGCTCGCCCGCTGCGGCTATTTCGACTACGCCTGGGTCGACACGCTCAAGTCCGTGCCGCGGCCGGAATAGCCACCGGAGCGGACCCATCTCACGCAGATGGAAACCACTTGTTCACCATAATCGCAGTAACATGCGTGCATGTGCTGGTGGAGGCTTGCCAAAGATGCGTCCTGTTGATCGTCGTGCCGTGCTGGGCTTTTCGCTCGCCGGCGTCGCCCTGGCTCTCGGCGGATGCAACCGCACCACGACCGCCGGCGCGCCGCTGGCGCCGATGTCGTCGGTGTCTAGCTATGCCAGCATCAACCCGGCCGGCAATTACGGGCCGGTCTCCGACCGCTTCCCGATCAAGGCGTTCGACACCTCGTCGATCAACCCGGCCTTCCTGCGCCGTGAGGTCGCCTACAGCACCACCGAGCCGGCCGGCACCATCATCGTCGATCCGCGCGAGCACTTCCTCTATTACGTGCTGCCGGGCGGCCGGGCGATGCGCTACGGCGTCGGCGTCGGCAAGCAGGGCTTTGGCTGGTCGGGCACCGCCACCATCAATTCCAAGCAGGAATGGCCGGACTGGTACCCGCCCAAGGAGATGATCGAGCGCCGGCCGGACATCAAGCCGCAGCTCACCCAGTTGCAGAGCGGCGTCGGCGTGCCCGGCGGCCTGTCCAACCCGCTCGGCGCCCGCGCCATGTATCTGTGGCAGAACGGCAAGGACACGCTCTACCGCATCCATGGCACGCTGGAGCCGGACACGATCGGCACCAACGTGTCCTCCGGCTGCATCCGCATGATCAACCAGGACGTGATGGATCTCTATAGCCGCGTCGCCGTCGGCACCCGTGTGGTCGTGCTCGGAGCGCCCCGTCCGGGCGTCTGAGAACCGCTGCGTCAACGGCATCCGCCCCGCGGCATCGGCGGGGCGGATTAAACGGTTGCTCCCCGCCGGTTGCAGTGCAACCTTCGGCAGGGCGGGAGACATCAGCGCATGAGCGGCCACATCATCACCATCGCGCAGCAGAAGGGCGGTTCGGGCAAGACGACGCTCGCCGCCCATCTCGCGGTCGCCTTCGCCCGCGCCGGCAAGCGCGTGGCGCTGATCGATTGCGACCCGCAGGGGAGCCTGGGCGAATGGTTCGAGGCGCGCGAGCAGACGCTCGGCGAGGCCGCGACCGGCCTGTCCTTCCGCACCGCCAGCGGCTGGGGCGCGCGCCGCGAGGCCCGCAGCCTCGCCCGTGACTATGATGTCGTGGTCATCGACACCCCGCCGAAATCCGACGTCGAATCCCGCCCCGCCATCGAGGCGGCGAGCCTGGTCGCGGTTCCCGTGCAGCCCACCCCGATCGACCTCTGGGCCACCCAGCCGACGCTGGAGATGATCGCCAAGGAAGGCACGCCCAGCCTGCTCGTCATCAACCGGGCGATTGCGCGCGGCGGGCTGACGCAGGAAATCTCCGAGGCCATCCGCGCGCTCGGCCACCCCGCCGCCCAGACCCGCCTCGGCAACCGCGTCGCCTTCGCCGCCAGCATGGGCGAGGGCCTGACCATCATGGAGACCGACGCCGGCTCCAAGGGCGCGCTGGAGGTCGAGGCGCTCGCCGCCGAGCTGGTGGCCGCCCTCCCCGCCTGACCGGACCCAAGCCTCGCTACGAAAGCTCCTCGCTGCGAAAGCTCCTCGCTCGCTGCGGGCGCCCGCCTTTTGGCCCGGTGCGGCGTCAGTTCAAGGGGCTTCACGCCCAGTTTATTGCATTCACGCAATCGGTTCACGTCATCGCGACCGGGGAACAAGTCGCGCCGCAATGACTTTTCCCCCCGAACGCTCGCTGACGGCATTCGCTGCGGCGGGCGAGCCCACCAGAACGGAGACGTGAACATGAAGACGTTTATCATCGCCACTGCCGCCGTCGCGAGCCTCGGCTTCGCGGGTGCCGCCTCTGCGAACCAGCAGAGCTACAGCAACACCACCTGGCAGGAGACCACCACCGGCACCTACCAGAGCGCCCCGCGCACCAATTATGTGGCGCCGGGCTATGATGCCCGCACGGGCATGATCGAGGGCCGCAACTCCGCCGTCGTCGATCCGAGCCGCGCCACGGCCGGCTCTTATGTCGACTCGCATTACGGCGATGGCCTGACCACCTATCAGAGCAATCCGGGCGTCGAGCCCTACATCGCCAAGCAGATCGAGATGGATCAGCGCGGCAGCGGCAACTGACGAGGGCCTTCGGGCCTTCCGACGGAGGACAGGCGCGGCGCCCCTGGCGGGCCCGCGCCTTTGCCTTATGTGCAGCTTTTATGGCTCCACATTGCCGGCAATCGCTACCACATCACCGCCCTGTGGTTGACGCCGGGAACCAGCCAAGGCAATCAGGACGGGGCGCTTTCCGTATGGCAAGCCAAAATTCATAGCCGTGACTGTATCTTCGCGGCAAAGTGACCCGGGCGGCTTCCTCGCTCGGTTCACCGGTCCCCGGACCGCTACTCGGGTGTGGACAATTGGCGTGTTGCGTAACGAGAGAGTTGGACCGACCGGAGCGCGCCCTGCGCGCCCGTCGGCTTATGCTCGCCGTGGCGCTCGCCCTGACCCTCGCCGCGCATGGCCCCGCCCACGCGCAATCGGCCGCCCCCACTGCTGAGCCGGCCCCGGCCGCGCCGAGTGAGGACGCACCGCGCCCCGGCCTGTTCAACTCCCTGCTCAACCTGTTCAGCCCGAACCGGATGGCCGATGACGGCCCACCGGCGCCGGACGCGACGCCCTACACGGTCGAGATCGAGATCAAGGACGCCGACCGCTCCCTGCGCAACGCGGTGGAGGGAGCCTCGTCGCTGGAGAGCCTGTCGCACCGCCCGCCCTCCGGCGCCGCCGGCCTGGTGCGCCGCGCGCTGGCCGACCGCAACAACATCACCACCGCGCTCTATGGCGAAGGCTATTATGCCGGGTTGATCCGCATCCGCATCGCTGGTGCGGCGCCCGAGGCGGCCAACATCTTCGAGATCGTCGAGGCCGCCCGCAAGAACGGCCCGGTGCCGGTGCGGGTCGAGGTCGAGCCCGGCCCGCTCTTCACCTTCGGCACGGTGCAGATCCTCGACGCGCGCACCCGCCGCCCGCTCGCCGACGCCCCGACCCTGCGCCGGCTGCGGCTGGAACCGGGCGAGCCGGCGCTCGCCGGCAACATCGTGCGGGCCGAGGGCGCGCTGGACGATCATTATCGCGGGCTCGGCCACCCCTTTGCCCGCGTCGCCAGCAAGGATGTGGTGGCCGACCACAAGACCTCGACGCTCGACGTGTCGATTTATGTCGAGCCCGGCCCGCCCGCCACCTTCGGGCGTTTCACCGTCTCCGGCGCCGATTTCCTCCCGCCCGGCTTCATCGAGGAGCGGATCGAGATTGCGCCGGGCACGCCTTACTCGCCCGAGACGCTGAACAGCCTGCGCCGGCGGCTGCTGACCTATGAATCCATCGCCAGCGTGCGCATCGAGGAAGCGAGCAAACTCGACGCCGATGGCAGCCTGCCGATTACCCTGATCGTCGAGGCGCGCAAGCCGCGCTATGTCGGCTTCAGCGGCACCTATTCCTCGACCGAAGGCGCGGCGGTCAACGCCTTCTGGGGCCATCGCAACCTGTTCGGCGGCGGCGAGACGCTGCGGCTCGACGCGCAGGCCTCCTGGTTCGGCGAGAAATCCGAAGCGGTGCCGGATGCCGACCCGTTCGGCTACAAGGTCTCCGCCTCCTTCATGAAGCCCGGCATCTACACCGCGCAGGACGATCTCGTCGCGCAGGCCGCCGTGCTGCGCGAAGTGACCAACGCCTATGTGCGCGAGGCCGTGACCCTCGTCGCCGGCGTGCGGCACCGTTACAGTGACGACCTGTCGCTGCAGATCGGCATCGACCTTGAACAGTCGCAGGTGGAGGACACCACCGGCACCGGCGATTACAGCATTGTCGGCGTGCCCTTCGACCTCACCTATGACACGCGCGACAATGAGCTCGATCCCTCGCGCGGCATCCGCTTCGCCGGCACGCTGGAGCCCTTCGCCTATCTCGGCGACGCTGGCGCCGGGCCGGTCATGGTCAAGGGCGCGCTCTCGGCCTACCACGCCTTCGACGAGGACAAGCGCTTCATCCTCGCCGGCCGCGTTGCCGCCGGCAGCGTGTTCGGCGCCGGCCTCTACGACATTCCCCCGCAGCGCCGCTTCTATGTCGGCGGCGGCGGCTCGCTGCGCGGCTATGACTACCAGTCGGCCAGCCCGCGCAATGAGGACGGCATCATCATCGGCGGCCGGTCCTTCTTCGAGGCGTCGCTCGAAGGGCGCATCCGCGTCACCGACACGATCGGCATCGTGCCTTTCTTCGACATGGGTTCGGCCTACTTAAGCGAGTGGCCGGATTTCGACGGGCTGAAATACTCGGCCGGCGTCGGGCTTCGCTACTACACCGCCATCGGTCCGCTGCGCCTCGACCTCGCCTTCCCGCTTAATCCGGGGCCGGATGACGGGGATTTCGGCCTCTATGTCAGTCTGGGGCAGGCGTTCTGATGATGCGCATCGCGAAAAGCCTGCTTCTCCTCGTCCTCGGCCTGGTGCTGCTGGTCCTGCTGCTGTTCGGCGCCGTGCAGACCCCGCCGGGCAAGGCGCTGCTGGCGCGCACCCTTTCCTCCCTCGCCTCCTCGCCCGACCTTCAGTTGGAGATCAGCGACCTCTCCGGCCTCGTGCCGTTCGACATGCGCGCCGGCACGGTACGCGTGGCCGACCGCGAGGGTGAGGTGGCGCAGGTGGACGGTCTTCACCTCGCCTGGCGCCCGCTGGCGCTGTTTGAGCGCACGGTGGACATCACCCGCCTCACCGCCACCCGCGTCGAGGTGCTGCGCCGGCCCTTGCCGCCCAATGAGCCGCCGCCGCCCGGCGAGCCGCCCTCGCTGGCCGTGCCGATCCGCATCGGCGCGCTGAGTTTCCCCGACATCGTGATCGCCGAGCCGGTGCTCGACCACGCCGCGCGGCTCTCGCTCACCGGCTCGGCCGACATTGCCTCGCTGGCCCGCGGGCTCTCGCTCGACTTCGCCCTGCAGCGGCTGGACGCGGAAGGCAGCCTCACCGGTCGCGCCAGCTATGCGCCGGCGAGCGGCACGCTCGATCTCGACATCGCCGCGCGCGAACCCGCCGGCGGGCTGATGGCGCGCGCCGCCGGCCTTGAGGGCCTGCCAGAGATCACCGCCACGCTCAAGGGCGCCGGCCCGCTCGATGCCTGGGACGGCCAGCTCGGCGTTACCGTCGGCACGCTGGCGCAGGCCACCGGCGCCGCCGGCATCCGCGCCGTGCCGCAGGGCCACCGGCTCACCTTCGCCATCGACGCCGACATCGCGCGCCTGCTGCCGCCCGACCTGGCCCCGCTCGCGGAAGGTCGCACGGAACTCGCCGGCGCCGCCCTGATCGACGCGGAGCGCCGCATCACGCTGGAGCCGACCACGCTGCGCGCCGCCGGTCTCGGTGCCGTGGTCACTGGCACCATCGCCCCGGACCGCACCGCCGACCTCACCTTCGACGCGACGGCGGGCGCCGCCTCCCGCTTCGGTGCCCTCGCTCCCGGCATCGGCTGGACCGGCCTCACCCTCGCCGGCACCGCCAAGGGCGACCTCGCCCGCCCCTCGCTCGACGCGCGCCTCACCGCGCAGGGTCTCACGGGCGCCGGCTATGGCGCGAGCGACGTCCACGCCACGCTGCGCACCGTGCCCAATGGCGGCGGCGCGATGGCCATCATCATCGAGGGCGACGCGCAGGGGCTCACCGCATCCGACGCCGAAGTTGCCGGCGCGCTCGGCACCGCCGGCACCTTCAGCGCCAGCGGCACGCTCCCCGCGCAAGGTCCGGCCACCCTGACCGACCTGACCGCCCACCTCACGGCGCTGACCGCCCATTTCGCCGGCACCGCGACCAGCCAGTCGATCAACGGCGATCTCGACGTGCAGCGGCTCGACCTCACCGCCTTCGGCCCGCTCGCCGGGCGCCCGCTCGGCGGTCAGGCGCAGCTCAAGGCGCGCGTCGCCGGCAGCGCCGATTTCGCCCGCCTCTCGCTCGATCTCGACGGCGCCGCCACCGGCCTCGTCACCGGCATTCCCCAGATCGACCGGCTGCTCGGCCAGCAGACCCGCTTCACCGGCGCGGTGGCGCGTGATGGCGCGAACGCGCTCGCCGTGCGCGAGCTGAAGCTCACCACGGACGGGCTCGCCGTTACCGTGGACGGGCGCATCGCCACCGATCTCGCCAACCTCACGGCGAAAGTCGCGCTGGACGATCTCGCCCGGCTCGACCCGCGCGTCTCCGGCGCCGCGCAGGCGGACGCGGCTTTCTCCGGCACGCTGGACAAACTCGGCGTCACCGCGACGCTGCGCATCCCGCAGGGCACGGCGATGGACCGCCCGCTGCGCGACATCGCCCTTGATGTCACCGCGCGCGACATCACCAGCGCGCCCTCCGGCTCCTTCACCCTGGCGGGCGAGGTGGCCGGCAAACCGGCGCGCGGCAGCGGCGCGCTCGCCAGCGGCGCGGATGGCAGCCATCGCCTCACCGGCCTCGACCTCGCCATCGGCTCCGTCACCGCGCGCGGCGATCTCGCCATCGGCGCGGATACCAAGGCGACCGGGCGCCTCGCCATCGCCGCCGGCAATCTCGCGGATATCTCCGTGCTGGCGCTCACCGAGATCACCGGCCGGCTCAACGCCGATGTGACGCTCGACGTGGTGGAGGGCCAGCAGCGCGTCGCGGCCACCGGCGACGCCGCCAACATAACCTTTGCCGGCCGCAGCCTCACCAGCGCGCGGATCGACGCCACGGTGACCGATCCGCTTGGCGTGCCGCTGGTCAACGGCACCGCCGATCTGCGCGGGCTCGATCTCGGCGGCACGACGGTGGAGAGCGCCACTGTGCGGGCCACCGGCAACGCCTCGGGCACCGACATGACGGTGGACGCGGTGGCGCAGGGCTTCACCATTCGCACCGCCGGCCGGCTCACCCCGCAGGCCGGTGGCGCGCAGATCCGGCTCGACCGCCTCGCCGCCACGCGCGGCTCGCTCACCCTCACCACCGCCGCGCCGGCGACCTTCGTGATCGAGAACGGCACGGTGCGCACCGAGCGGGTGGTGCTGAACGCCGCCGGCGGCAACCTCACCATCGCCGGCACGGTGGGCGAGACGCTGAACCTTACCGTCGATGCCCGCGCCTTGCCGCTGGCGCTGGCGGAACTTGCCGCCCCCGGCCTCAATCTCTCCGGCACGCTCGCCGGCAATGCCCGCATCACCGGCACCCCGGCGGCGCCGACCGGCACCTATGAGCTGCGCATCGCCCGCCTCTCGACCCCCGACATCGCCCGCTCCGGCGCCGGTCCGTTCGATATCGCCGCCTCCGGCACGCTGGCCGACCGCCGGGCGAGCCTGCGCGCCACGGTGAACGGGGCCAATCTACAGGGGCTCACCGTCACCGGCTCTGTGCCGGTCGGCGCCGGGCAGCTCGATCTTGCGGTGCGCGGTGTGGTCAACCTCGCCATCGTCAACCCGGTACTCGCCACCACCGGCGCGCGCATTCTCGGCACCGCCAATGTCGATGCCACCATTCGCGGCACGGCGGCGGCACCGAGCGCCGGCGGCACGGTGCGCATCAGCGGCGGGCGCTTCGACGACAATGTGAACGGCATCGCGCTCGATCAGATCCAGGCCGTGCTCACCGGCACGGACCGTTCCATCACCATCACCTCGCTCACCGCCCGCACCACCAATGGCGGCTCGGTGACCGGGCGCGGCACGATCGCGCTCGACCCGGCGGCGGGCTTCCCCGGCCGCATCGACCTTGATCTCGTCAATGCCGCTCTGGTGAACAGCGACCTGATGCGCCTCGTCGCCGAGGGGCGGCTGGGCGTGGAGGGCGCGTTCCTCAATGGGCCGCGCCTTACCGGCCGGATCACCCTGCGGGCGCTCGACATCTCCATTCCCGACCGTTTCGGCGGCGGCGTGCGGGCGATTGATGTGCGCCACGTCAATGCCAGCAAGGCGTTCACCGCCAAGCGTCAGCAGGCGCAGGCCCGCCCCACCGCCGCCAGCCGTAATGATGGCGTCGGCCTCGATCTCGTGCTGGCGGCGCCGAACAACACCGTGTTCGTGCGCGGCCTCGGCATGGACGCGCAGCTCGGCGGCGAATTGCGGCTCACCGGAACCACCCGCGCGCCGATCGCGCTCGGCGGCTTCGATCTGCGGCGCGGCACCTTCGATTTCGCCGGGCGGCGCCTCACCTTCACGCGCGGGCGCATCACCTTCACCGGCACCACCGACCCGGAGCTCGACTTCGTGGCCGAGACCACCGGCAATGACGTGACGGCGCGCATCACCATTTCCGGCCCGGCCTCGCGCCCGGAGGTGAGCTTCAGCTCAACGCCCACCTTGCCGCAGGACGAGATCGTGGCGCGGCTGATGTTCGGCCGGTCGGCGGGCAACCTCAATGCCGGGCAGGCGGTGCAGGTGGCGCAGGCCATCGCCCAGCTTTCCGGCGGCTCCGGCGCGCTGGAGAATCTGCGCCGCTCGCTCGGCGTCGACAGCCTCGACATCGGCACCAATGAGGCCGGCACCGGCGGGCAGATCGGCATCGGCCGCCGGCTGAACGACAATATCTATCTCGGCGTGCGCCAGGGCACGACCTCGGGATCGAGCAAGGTGACGGTCGATATCGACGTCACCCGCAACATCCGCCTGCAGGGAGCCACGGGCGCCGACGGCTCGGCCGAGGTCGGCATCGGCGCCCAGTGGGACTATTGAAGCGTCAGCCCCGGTAGCGCGGCGCCGGATCGCGCAGCGACAGGCCGGGCTGCACGGCCATGCGCGCGGCGGTGATCGCCTCATAGCCGGCGAAGTCCGGCAGCGGCGGAATGGTGATGGCCTCGCCCATGTCGAGCCCCTTCAACGCCGCATCGACCAGATTGTCGGCGCTCATCACCGCCTCTTCCGGGAATACATTGGCGTCGATGCCCGCGCGCTCGAAGAACTCCGTGCGCGTCGCCCCCGGCAGGACCGCCTGCACGCGCACCGGGCTGCCCTGCAGCTCGGTCTGCAAGGACTGGGTGAAGGCGAGCACATAGGCCTTGGTCGCGGCATAGGCACCGGGGAAGAACTCCGGCACGATCGCGACCACCGAGGCGATGTTGATCAGCGTGCCGCGCCCGCGCCGGGAGAAGGTGTCGACCGCCGCCACCGCGAGCCGGGTGAGCGCGACGACATTGAGCCGCACCATGGCGTCGATCTTCGCCGGGTCGGCGCCGACGACCGGGCCCTCCGTGCCGGAGCCGGCATTGTTGACGACGAGGGTGAGCCCCTCCTCCTCGACGATACGCGCGGCGACGCGGGCGGCATCCATCGGCTCGGCGAGATCGGCGGCGAGCACCTCGACCTTGCGGCCCGTCGTCGCGCTCAGCTCGCCCGCCAGCGCTTCCAGCCGCTTGCGATTGCGCGCGACGAGGATCAGGTCGTAGCCGCGCTTGGCCAACCGATCCGCATAGACCTTGCCGATGCCGCTGGATGCGCCTGTGACGAGGGCGGTGCCCGGTGATGCTGCACTCATAAGGATGTCTCCCGCGGCAATCGCCGCTTTAATGATGGTCATCATGTAATGGCTACCTCCCCGTCCCCGCAAGCCGGCGCTGGCGGAAAGGCACGGCGCGGCCGATCCGGGCGGGCGAATCCGACGTAGACTGCGCACCCCTTCCGTTCCCGTCCGGCCGTGCTCATGCCCGCTTCTGACCCCCGCCCCGCCCTCGTCTGGCTGCGCGACGATCTGCGCCTCGCCGACAATCCCGCGCTCGCCGGCGCAGCCGAGAGCGGCCGGCCGGTCGTGCTCGCCTATGTGCTGGACGAGGGGCGGCAGATCCGCCCGCTCGGCGCCGCCGCGCGCTGGTGGCTCGGGCGGGCTCTGGCGGACCTCGCCGACGCAATTGCGGCGCGCGGCGGAACGCTGGTGCTGCGCCGGGGCGACCCGGCCGCGATCATTCCCGCGCTGGCCGGGGAAGTGAACGCCGACGCCATTCACTGGAACCGGCGCTATGACGCGCCGCAGATCGCGCAGGACACCGCGCTGAAGGCGACGCAGCGCGCGGCCGGTCGCACGGTGGCAAGCCACAACGCCACGCTGCTGCACGAACCCTGGAACGTCGCCACCCAGTCCGGCGGGCCGTTCAAGGTCTACACCCCCTTCGCCCGCGCCGCACAGCAGCAGCCGGTGCGCGCGCCGCTGCCCGAACCGGAGGCGCTGCGCTTCGCCCCGGCACCGGCCAGCGAGAAACTCGCCGACTGGCATCTGGAACCAAGCGCGCCGGATTGGGCGGGCGGCCTGCGCGCCAGCTGGCAGCCGGGGGAGGACGGCGCACGGGCGGCGCTGGAGCGTTTTCTCGCCCACGGCCTCGCCGGCTATGCGGAGAATCGCGACCGGCCGGACCGGGAGAATGTCTCGCGCCTCTCGCCCTATCTGCGCTTCGGCAATATCTCGCCGCATCAGGTGCTCGCCGCGACCCGCCATGCTGAAGCGGCGGGGACGGCGGGGGCGAAGGACGCGGCGAAGTTCGTCGCCGAGCTGTACTGGCGCGAATTCGCCTATCACCTGCTCTACCATTTCCCCGACCTTGCCACGGCGAACTTCAACGCCCGCTTCGACGGCTTCGGCTGGGGCGACAATCCCGGCCATGAACGCGCCTGGCAGCGCGGGCTCACCGGCTACCCCATCGTCGATGCCGGCATGCGCCAGCTCTGGGAAACGGGGTGGATGCACAACCGGGTGCGGATGATCGTCGCCTCCTTCCTCATCAAGGACGCGCTGGTCGACTGGCGCCGCGGCGAGGACTGGTTCTGGGATACGCTGGTCGATGCCTGCCCGGCCAACAACCCCGCGAGCTGGCAATGGGTCGCGGGGTCAGGGGCGGACGCGGCGCCCTATTTCCGCATCTTCAACCCCGTCACCCAGGGCGAGAAGTTCGACCCGGACGGCGATTATGTGCGTCGCTACATCCCGGAACTCGCGCGCCTGCCAGCGGAGGCGATCCACAAGCCGTGGGCGGCCAAGCCCGATGTGCTGCGCCGCGCCGGGGTGACGCTCGGCCTCACCTACCCGCACCCGATCCTCGACCACGCCGTCGCGCGTGAACGGGCGCTCGCCCACTACGAGGCCATTCGCGGTTGAACTGGGCCACTTCCGCGTCCAAGCCGGTTGCCGCCGCGCCGATAGCTCACTAGTTTCAGGCACTTTCCAAGCGGGCAGCGCGACCATCCCGCGGTGCCAAAGCGGCGGTGATTTCAGACGATGACGATCCGTAACGGTCTTGTCGACACGGTCGGCAACACGCCCCTGATCAAGCTCAAGCGTGCCTCCGAGCTCACCGGCTGCACCATTCTGGGCAAGGCGGAATTCCTCAATCCCGGCCAGTCGGTGAAGGACCGCGCCGCGCTCTACATCATCAAGGACGCGGTGGCGCGCGGCGCGCTGCGTCCGGGCGGGGTGATCGTGGAAGGCACCGCCGGCAATACCGGCATCGGCCTCGCGCTTGTCGGCAATGCGCTCGGCTACCGCTCGGTGATCGTCATTCCCGAGACGCAGAGCCAGGAAAAGAAGGACATGCTGCGGCTCGCCGGCGCCACGCTGGTCGAGGTGCCCGCCGTCGCCTACGCCAACCCGAACAATTATGTGAAGGTCTCCGGCCGCCTCGCCGAGGCCCTCGCCAAGACCGAGCCGAACGGCGCCGTCTGGGCCAACCAGTTCGACAACATCGCCAACCGGCAGGCCCATTTCGAGACCACCGGCCCGGAAATCTGGGAGCAGACCGAGGGCGCGGTGGACGGCTTCGTCGCGGCGGTGGGCACCGGCGGCACGCTGGCGGGCACCGGCATGGCGCTGAAGGCGCGTAACTCCCGCATCAAGATTGGCCTCGCCGACCCGTTCGGCGCCGCGCTCTACAGCTATTACACGACGGGCGAACTGAAGGCCGAGGGCTCCTCCATCACCGAGGGCATCGGCCAGGGGCGCATCACCGCGAACCTTGAAGACGCGCCCATCGACGTCGCCTACCAGATCCCCGATGCCGAAGCGGTGCAGATCGTGTTCGACCTTCTGGAGCATGAGGGCCTGTGCCTCGGCGGTTCCTCCGGCATCAACATCGCCGGCGCCATGCGCCTTGCCCGCGAGCTTGGGCCCGGCCACACCATCGTGACCATCCTGTGCGACTACGGCACGCGCTACCAGTCCAAGCTCTTCAACCCCGACTTCCTGCGCGAAAAGGGCCTGCCCGTGCCGGGCTGGCTGGAGCGCAGGGTCGACCTCCCGAGCGTGCTCGTCTGATGGCCACCCAGCTCCTGTTCCGCGACGACGCTTATCTGCGCGAGACCACGGCCACCGTGACCGCGCTCACCCCCGAGGGCGGCATCATCACCGACCGCACGGTGTTCTACGCCAATGCCGGCGGCCAGCCGGGCGACACGGGCGTGCTGCGCCGCGCCTCCGGCGCCGAGATCGCGCTGGCCACCGCCGTCTATGGGCCGGACAAGGCCGATGTGATCCACGTTCCCGCCCAAACCACAGGAACGGGCGGCGGCGAATTACCGGATATCGGCGAGAGCGTCACGCTGGTGCTCGACTGGGACATCCGCCACAAGCGGATGCGCATGCACACGCTGCTGCATCTGCTCTCCGTCGCCCTGCCCTACCCGGTCACCGGCGGTTCCATCGGCGATGCGGAAGGCCGGCTCGATTTCGACATTCCCGAAGCCAATCTCGACAAGGACGCCATCACGGCCAAGCTCGCCGAAATGATCGCCACCGGCGCGGCTGTCACCGAGAGCTGGATCACCGACGAGGAACTCCTCGCCAATCCGGGCCTCATCAAGACCATGTCGGTGAAGCCGCCCATGGGCACCGGGCGCGTGCGCCTCGTCGCCATTGAGGGGCTCGACCTCCAGCCCTGCGGCGGCACCCATGTGCGCAGCCTCAAAGAGATCGGCGCGGCACTGGTGACCAAGATCGAGAAAAAGGGCCAGCAGAACCGCCGCGTGCGGGTCGCCTGGGCCTGATAGTCTGGGCGTAATGTTCGAGGCGTTGGCTTCGGACGCAGGTTCGACGGGCGTTCCTCGCCGGGCCTGAAACAGGGTGGCGCCCGCCGCCCATCGGGAGTGAACCATGTCCTATGATCCCCGCTTCGTCAGCACCGAATGGCTCGCCACTCATCTCGGCGCGCCGAACCTGGTCATCGTCGATGCCTCCTGGCACATGCCGGCGACCGGGCGCAGCGGCCGGGCGGAATATCTGGAGCGGCACATTCCCGGCGCGGTGTTCTTCGACATCGACGCGATCTCCGACACGTCGAGCCCGCTGCCGCACATGCTGCCGACGGAAATCGTGTTCCGCGCCGCGATGGAATCGCTCGGCATCGGCCGCTCGATGAAGATCGTGGTCTATGACACCGCCGGCCTGTTCTCCGCCCCACGCGTGTGGTGGACGCTGAAGGCGTTCGGCGCGGTCGATGTGCAGATCCTCGATGGCGGCTTTCCGAAATGGCTGGCGGAAGGCCATCCGGTCGAGGCAGGCGAGCCGACCATCTACCCCGCGAGCTTCGAGGCGCATCTCGACAAGAGCTGGGTCGCCAGCATCGACGAGGTCGCCACCCGCCTTGCCAATGGCAGCGCGCAGGTGCTGGACGCCCGCGCCGCCGAGCGCTTCCGTGGCGAGGTGCCGGAACCGCGCGCCGGCCTGCGCGCGGGCCACATTCCCGGCGCGCGCAATCTGCCGGTCTCCGAGGTGGTGAAGAATGGCCGGCTGGTCGATTCCGACGCCATCCGCGCGGCGGTGGACGCGGCCGGCATCGACACCGGCCGCCCGGTCATCACCAGCTGCGGCTCGGGCGTGACCGCCGCCATTCTCTGGCTCGCGCTCGATGTCATCGGCGCCCGGCCCAAGGCGCTCTATGACGGCTCCTGGACCGAATGGGGCGGCTCCGACCGCCCGGTGGCGACCGGCCCGGCGGCGACGCTGCCCAAGGAATAAGGTCACCGTTTTCCGGCGCCCTTCCCCGCCAAGCTGCCTACCCCCGCCAGCGTGAGGATCAGCGGGCCGTTCCGGGTGGCGACCACCGTGTGCTCATACTGCACGGTGAGCGCGCGCGGCTCGCTATAGAGCGTCCACGGATCATCGCCATCCTCGGCGTGCTCGGCGCCGAGCGACAGGAACGGCTCGACGGTGAAGACCAGCCCCTCGCGCATCACCCGCCGCTCGGACGCGTCCGGCCAGGTGGCGATTTCCTTGGGCTCCTCATGCAGGCTGTGGCCGATGCCGTGGCTCGCGAGGTTGCGCACCAGCGTGTAGCCGTTCTTGCGGGCGAAGGCGCCGACGGCCTTGCCGATCCCCGCCAGCGGCCGGCCGGCGCCGACCTCGCGCAGCCCCGCCCACATCGCCCGCCGCCCATCCTTGCACAGCCGCTCGACCGCGCGGGTGACCGGCGGCACGGCATAGGAAGCGCCGGTGTCGCCGAACACGCCGCCCTTCTCGGCGGAGACGTCGATATTGACCAGATCGCCCGGCTGGATCGCCCGCGCGCCGGGAATGCCGTGGGCGATCTCCTCATTGACGCTGATGCAGGTGGCGCCGGGAAAGCCATAGACGCTCTCCGGCGCCGAGCGCGCGCCCGCGCCTTCCAAGAGCGCCCGGCCGATGGCGTCGAGCTCGGCCGTGGTGATGCCCGGCTCAATCGCCTTGCCCATCGCCTCCAGCGTCACGGCGACGATGCGGCCGATCTCCTTCAGCGCCGCCAGCTCGGCCTCGCTCGTCACCACCATGGCGGGTTTCTCCGGTCGCGTCTTGAACAGGCGATGGCGTTCGAGACCATCGCGCCGCCGCTGTAACCGGCGAGGCCCCTCCGGGCAAGGCGCCGGCGGCCGGGTTGAGGCAAGCGCAGGCGGGGACGACCGGGGGAGGCGCGGCTTGGGGGGACAGGGCACGACCGGGGCATGCTGACGGGACAGGGTGCCGTCATCGGGCACCGCGCGCCGTCAGCACCCCGTCATCCCGGACGGCCAAGGGCCGATCCGGGATCGCGGCCCGGCTCATGATCGGCCGACGATCCCGGCTCGAAGCGGCGCCGTTCCCGCCCGTCATCGGCGGATGCCGTCGCCCAAAGGCCACGTCATCCCGGACGGCCAAAGGCCGATCCGGGATGACGTCCCGGCTCATGATCGGCGGACGATCCCGGCTCTGCGCTGCGCGGCTCCCACCCAATCGCCATCATCCCCGGGCTTGACCCGGGGATCCACGTCTTGGTTCGAGCCCGGCTTGCCAAACGGAGACGGGAGGCAGCGCCGTTCCCCTCCCCGACGAGGCACCTCATCACGCCGAACCGGCACCACGCGCCGCCCGGTGACGCCCCTCACCCTCATCGGCCTCATCGGTCATTTTTCCTGCACACACTGGCCTGATCGTCCACCTGACTGCACTGACACGCCACGGCGCAGCAACGAAAACGGCCGCCCCATGGGGGCGGCCGCCACAAGATTTCATCGGGACGCGCCAGCCGGCACACCCGGTAAAAGCCAGCCTCAGTGCAGAATCTGGCTGAGGAACAGCTTGGTGCGCTCATGCTGCGGGTTGGAGAAGAACGCATTCGGCTCGTTCATCTCGATGATCTGCCCGGCATCCATAAAGATAACCCGATTGGCGACTTGCCGGGCGAAGCCCATTTCATGGGTGACGCACAGCATGGTCATGCCTTCCTCGGCGAGACTGACCATGGTCTCCAGAACTTCCTTGACCATTTCCGGGTCGAGCGCCGAGGTCGGCTCGTCAAACAACATGATCTTCGGCTTCATGCAGAGCGCGCGGGCAATAGCCACGCGCTGCTGCTGGCCGCCGGAGAGCTGGCCGGGAAACTTATGCGCCTGCTCGGGAATCTTGACTTTCTTGAGAAAATGCATCGCCAACTCTTCGGCGTCCTTCTTGGGCATCTTGCGGACCCAGATCGGGGCGAGCGTCAGATTCTCCAGAATGGTCAGATGCGGGAACAGGTTGAAGTGCTGGAAGCACATGCCGACCTCGCGGCGGATCTCGTCGATCCGCTTGAGATCATTGGTCAATTCGATGCCATCGACGACGATCGAGCCCTGCTGGTGTTCCTCCAGCCGGTTGATGCAGCGGATCATGGTCGACTTGCCGGAGCCCGAGGGGCCGCAGATGACGATACGCTCGCCGCGGCGGACCTTCAGGTTGATGTCCTTGAGCACGTGGAACTCGCCGTACCACTTATGGACGCCAACCAGTTCTACCGCCACGTCTTTTCCCGGCGGCGTGTGCACGGCGGGGATCTCGTCGCTGGAAACGATGGAATGGTGTTCGGTCATGGAATGTCTCCGTCGTTCAGCGGCGGTGGGAGGTGTTGAGGCGGCGCTCCACGAAGAGCGAGTAGCGCGACATGCCGAAGCAGAAGAAGAAGTAGACGAGGCCGGCAAAGGCGAAGCCGGTGTAGAGCGTCACCGGGCTCGCCCAGTTCGGATCGGTGAAGGACGCGCGGAGCTGGCCGAGGAAATCGAAGATCGAGACGATCAGCACCAGCGTCGTATCCTTGAACAAGCTGATGAAACTGTTCACGATTCCCGGAATGACCAGGGTCAGCGCCTGCGGCAGGATGATGAGCCGCATCATCTGGCTCCAGGTCAGCCCCATCGCCATCGCGCCCTCATACTGGCCCTTCGGAATGGCCTGCAGGCCACCGCGCACCACCTCCGCCATATAGGCGGCGGAGAACAGGGCAACGCCCACCAGCGCACGCAACAGTGCGTCCGGATTAGCGCCCTGCGGCAGGAACAGCGGCAGCATGTAAGTCGCGAAGAACAGCACAGTAATCAGCGGCACGCCGCGCCAGAACTCGATGAAGATCACCGAGAGCAGCCGCACGACAGGCATTTGCGAACGCCGCCCCAGCGCCAGCGCGATGCCCAGCGGCAGCGAGGCGACGATGCCGGTGACCGCGATCACCAGCGTCACCAAGAGCCCACCCCACTGCCGGGTCTCGACATAGGAGAGGCCGACATTGACGTCCCAGGCGAAAACCACCGCCGCAAAACCGGCGAACACCAGAAGCGTACTGCGCGCCGCCGCACGGCCCGCGCCGCCGAGGCCGGCGATGATACCGCCGATGACGCCAGCGACGATGAAGGCGGTTAGCAGCAGATCGACCCAGAAAGTCAGGTTCAGCCCGGCCACCGTCGCCCCGCCGGTGAGCGGGCTGATGAGGCCGAAACGCTCCAGGAAGAAGGCGGAGGCGTTGATGTTGCCGCCGGTCAGCAGGACAAAGGCGACCACCGGGTAAATCGCGAAGAACAGCAGCGAATTCAGCCGCTTATACGGCGCGCTCGGCACCAGCAGCGGGACCAGCAGAACGGCACCAAGCGCGAAGACGATGTTGGGCCGCCAGCGTTCGGCGAACGGGTAGAAGCCATATATGAACTGGCCGAACTTGGCGTGCACGAAGGGCCAGCAGGCCCCGACATTCGGACCAAGGCAGGCCTCGCGGTTCTCCCCGGTCCACACCGCGTCGATCAGCAGGAAGCGGATCAGGGGCGGGAAGAGCAGCAGCGCCACGCCGATGCCGGCGAGGGTGAGGATGGTGTGGAAGAAGCCGGAGAACAGGTTCTCCCGCATCCAGCCGATCGGCCCGAGATTGCGCGTGGGCGGCGGCAGTGGCGTTACCAGGTCGGCCCGGATGAAGGTGCCGTCGTCGAAGGTCAGACTCATCGCGCGCTCCTCACCGTTCCACGAGCGCGACGCGCTTGTTGTAGGCGTTCATGATGACGGAGGTGATGATGGACAGCAGGAGATAGACGCCCATGGTCATCGCCACGATCTCGATCGCCTGGCCCGTCTGGTTCAGCGTGGTGCCAGCAAAGACCGCCACGAGGTCGGGATAACCGATGCCGACGGCGAGCGACGAGTTCTTGGTGAGGTTGAGATATTGGCTGGTCAGCGGGGGAATAATGACCCGCATCGCCTGCGGAATGACCACCAGCCGCAAGGTCTGGCTGTTCTTCAGCCCCAGCGAATGGGCCGCTTCCGTCTGGCCATGGCTGACCGCCTGGATGCCGGCGCGCACATTTTCCGCAATGAAGGCGGCGGTGTAGGTCGCCAGCGCCACGGTGAGCGCGACGAATTCGGGAATGACCCGCACGCCGCCGACGAAGTTGAAGCCCTTGAGTTCCGGGCGCTCGATGGTGATCGGGAAATCCGTGACGAACATCGCGACGGTCGGCACGAGGATGAGGATGGCAAGCCCGATGGGCAGCATGGGCAGCCGGCGCCCGGTCTCCTCCTGCCGCGCGCGCGACCAGTAGCTGAGCAGGATGACGGCGAGGATGGCTGCGCCGATCGCCCACAGCACCACGCCCGTTCCGTCGCCGAAGATCGGGCGGGGAACGATAAGGCCGCGGTTGGAGATGTAGATCTCGTTGAAAAGATTGATGCTCTGGCGCGGGTTGGGCATCGCGCTGAGCACCGCGAGGTACCAGAACAGGATCTGGAACAGCGGCGGCAGGTTGCGCAGCACCTCGACATAGATCGTCGACAGGAGGCGCACGACGAAGTTCTTGGAGAGCCGGCCGATGCCGACCAGGAAGCCGATGACGGTGGCAAGGATGATGCCGACCACCGCGACCAGAAGGGTGTTCAGCAGGCCGACAAAGAAAGCTCGGCCATAGGTCGACGTCTCGCTATAGGGAATGAGCGTCTGGTTGATGCCGAAGCCGGCGGTGTTGTCGAGAAAGCCGAAACCGGTCGCGATCTTCTGCGCCGCCAGGTTCTGGCTGGCATTGTCGACGAACATCCAGCCCAGAAAAACGACCACGATCAAGGCGATGATCTGCAGCCCTATGCTGCGCACCTTCGGGTCGTTGATGAAAGAAGTCTTCCCGCCAGACGCGGGCGCGGCCAAGTCCGTCATGGTCCCCCTCGCCTCTTTCGAGGCTCACTGCTTAATCCCGGCGCCGAACTTTGCGTCAGCTTCCGGCAGGAAAGCTCCCGGCCCATAGGACCGGGAGCCTGTCATGACTGATCTCAGCGGATCGGCGGGGCGTACTGCAGGCCGCCCTTGCTCCACAGCGCATTCACGCCGCGGGCCAGCTTGAGGGGGGTGCTGGGGCCGACATTCTTGTCGTACATCTCGCCGTAATTGCCGACGCCCTTGACGACCTGATAGGCCCAGTCATTGCCGATGCCCATGCCCTCGCCGAACTTGCCTTCGGTGCCGAGCAGGCGCTTGACCTCGGGATTGGCCGAGGACTTGAGCTGATCGTCGACGTTCTTCGAGGTCACGCCGAGTTCTTCAGCGTTGAGCTGGGCGAACAGCACCCACTTCACGATGTCGAACCACTGGTCGTCACCATGCGCGACCACAGGGCCGAGCGGCTCCTTGGAGATGATCTCCGGGAGAACGATATGGTCGTCCGGGTTCGTCAGCTTCAGACGCTCGCCGGCGAGGCCCGAACGGTCGGTGGTGAGCACGTCGCAGCGGCCGGCGTCATAGGCCTTGACCACTTCGTCGTTGGTGGCGAAGGCGATGACTTCATAGGTCATGTTGTTGGCGCGGAAGAAGTCGGCGAGGTTCTGCTCGGTGGTGGTGCCGGTCTGCGTGCAGATCGAGGCGCCCGAGAGCTCCATGGCCGAGTTCACCTTCTTGTCCTTGCGGATCATGAAGCCCTGGCCGTCATAATAGGTCACGCCGGTGAAGTTGAGACCGAGCGAGGTATCGCGCGTGATGGTCCAGGTGGTGTTACGCGACAGAATATCGATGTCGCCGGACTGCAGCGCGGTGAAGCGATCCTTGGCCGACAGAGGCGTGTACTTGACCTTGCTGGCATCGCCGAACACCGCTGCGGCAACGGCGCGACAGAAATCCACGTCGAGGCCGGTCCAGTTGCCCTTGTCGTCGGGCGTCGAGAAACCGGGCAGACCCTGGCTGACGCCGCACTGGATGAAGCCCTTGGACTTCACCTGCTCGAGCTTCGTCGCAGCCTGCGCACCGGTGGCCGCGAGGCCAAGGGCGCCCGCGACGGCAAACGTGGAAATGAGGCGTTTCATGTGTGCAGCCTTCTTTACTGGTTCTGAGCTGACGTTCCGCTCGTGGCTCCGAACGGAACGTTGCGACAATTAAAGCAATTCACATGCCGCCACATGCCGGGCAAGCGCGGCACGGTCTGCCCCCTTCGTCTATATCCGCCGGGCACCGTGCTATAGGATGCTGCGGAAGACGCGGGAGCCATCAGAACGCCGTATTCCCCCACGGTCAAGCGCAACCCGTCCTCCTCCACGACCACCCCACTGGCATCAAGATACCGACGAGCGATTTCTCAGCATGGCCTCAGTTCGCAAAGACGCGCCACCCGCCACGTATTCCCTGGAAACCGACCTTGTGCTCCTCGGGCGCGATCCGGCGCGGTTTGACGGCTTCGTGAATACGCCGATCGTGCGCGGCTCCACCGTGCTGTCGCCGACGGTTGCCGACCTTGAGGGTCACACGGGCCGCTACACCTATGGCCGGCGAGGCAACCCCACGGTCGAGGCGCTGGAACAGGCGCTCACGCAGCTTGAAGGCGGCGCCGGCGTGGTGCTCACGCCGTCCGGCCTGTCGGCGGTCAGCGTCGCGCTGCTCTCCGTGCTGCAGGCAGGCGACCACCTCTTGATGACGGACAGTGCCTATCTGCCGACGCGCCAGTTCTGCAACGGTGTGCTGCGCCGCTACGGCGTCGAGACGACCTTTTATGACCCGCTCGTCGGGGTGGGCATCGCCGGGCTGATCCGGCCGAACACGCGGGCGGTGTTCCTGGAGTCGCCGGGCTCGCAGTCCTTCGAGGTGCAGGACGTCCCGGCGATTATCGAAGCGTTGCGCGGCACCGACATACTGACGTTGATCGACAATACCTGGGCGACGCCGCTGTATTTTCGCCCGCACGATGTCGGGGTGGACATCTCCATCCAGGCCGGCACCAAATATCTGAGCGGCCATTCCGATCTGAACATCGGAACGATCTCCGCCACGGCGCGCAGCTATCCGCGCGTGAAGCAGACCCATGGCGACCTCGGCATCACTGTCGCTCCCGAAGACGCCTTTCTAGGCGCGCGCGGGCTCCGCACCATGGCGGTACGCCTTGCCCGGCATCAGGAATCCGCGCTCACCGTGGCCCGCTGGCTTGCATCCCGGCCGGAGGTGCTTCGGGTGCTTCATCCCGGCCTTCCGGAGCACCCCGGCCATGCGCTGTGGAAACGGGACTTCAAAGGCGCGACCGGGCTGTTCAGCATCATTCTCCAGCCTGTGCCGAAGGCGGCGGTCGATGCCTTCCTCGACAGCCTAGCCTTGTTCGGCCTCGGCTATAGCTGGGGCGGGTTCGAGAGCCTGGCGATCCCGTTCGATTGCCGCACCTATCGCACGGCGACGCAGTGGGAGCCGGGTGGCCCCGGCGTGCGCATCCATATCGGGCTCGAAGATCCGGTGGATCTCATCGCCGACCTCGAACAGGGCTTCGGCCGGCTGCGCGACGTGGCGGGCTGACCTCAGCCGCCCGTGCGCCGGTAAACGGAGAGGCGGACGGCGCGCCCGTCCGCATAGGCGATGCCGCCAATATCGGCGGTGCGCTCGAAACGCAGACCCAGCGCTTCGGCGCGCCGCACGAAACGAACTTCCTGCCGACGCTCGATCAGCACGACATGGCAGCCACCCTCGCGCAGGAAGTCGGCGGCGGCGGCCCCATCCATGAAGCGCACCTTGCCCGGCAGCAAGAAGGGCAGGCTCGGCTCGTTGTAGCCGGCAGCCCCGACCACCAGCGGTTCGCTATCGGTGGGGCAGCTCTCGCGGGCGATGGCGGCGACAACACGCGGCGAGACCCACAGGCTGGCCATTTGCGGCAGCAGGAGCTGCATCACGCCGAAGCCCGAGATCAGCATGCCGACGACCGCGAGCAATGCTGACTTCTCGACGCCGTACTCGCGCACGGCGGCAGCCGCCGTCACGAGCGCGAAAAAGCCGAGCAGCAGCAGCAGCCAGGCGAGCAGGCTGGTGGTACGGTCAAAAATAGCGAGGCCGAGCAGCGCGGAGACCGCGATAAAGGCGCCGATCACCGGCCACAGCCAGAGCACGCGCACGAGGCGCGGCCCGCTCAGCGCCATCGCCCCCCGCTCGATCGCGATGGCGATGGCAATGGCAACGGCCGGGAACAGCGGCAGCAGATGTGCGGGAAACTTCGTCGGGATGAGGTCGAGCACGGCCCAGGCCGGCACGACCCAGGCGAGGAGCAGCCGCATCGTGCGCAGCCGGCGGGCTTTCCACAGCATGGGCGCGGCCAGCACCGCAAGCGGCGCAGCCGGCCAGAACATACCTCCAAACGCGACCAGCAATGTGCCCGGCAGCGGTCCTGTGCCCTGGAAGGACGGTGATACCCGCCCCATCATGGCCCGCGCCGCCGAGGCCACGTTGCTGTCATCCATGCCGAAATGGCGCAGCAGGTACCAGACCAGCCCGACAAGGCCGCAGAGAGCTAGGCCCACGACGGGAAAGGTGACACGCAACGCACGAAAGGAACGATCCACAGCGACAAGCGCCAGCAGCGTCATCAACGGGTAGAACAGCGCCATGAGCCCGCGCGAGAATAGCGCGACGGCGAGCGAACCCCACAGAATGGCCACGAGCGCGCGCGGGGCGCCCGTCGGCAACAGACTGTCGGCCTCACGGGCCTGCGTCGGCAGATAAAGCCGGGCGAGCGCACCGAGCATAGCCGCGGCCGCGGAGAGCATGACGGCATCCGCAACGGCAAGGCGCGCCGCCACACCCACGGCGGCCGAGGAACCCAGCAGAATGGCCGCCAGCAGCGCCCCACGCCGTCCGGTAAAGGCGAGCGCCGCCCAGAAGGTGAGCAGCACCGCCGCAATGGCCGCCAGCAGCGAGGGAAGACGGTAGAGCCAGATCGTGTGATCGGCATTCCTGACGCCTGCCAGCTGGGCGGCACCAACCAGCGCGGACTGCACCCAATACCAGCCCAGCGGGCGGGTATGCGCGCTTTCGCTGCCGATCCGGGTTTCCGCGAGCTGCCCGGTATCCACCATTTGCCGCGAGATCAGCGCAAAGCGCGCCTCGTCCCGGTCAAGAACGGGAGTGGCAAAGAAGCCGGGGAGGAAAGCGACGAGGCACAGCAGGACCAGCAACAGGACGCATCGCATATTGGTCCGGGACGCGCCATCGACGAGGCCAACAAGGCGGCTTGCGAGCCTTAGACCGCGCAGCGGCGCGCGTGTCATGGCGGAACTTTCGTCCCACAGGGCCTCAGGCTTCATCATGCTCGTCCGATTCGAGATGACGGGAACATAACAGAAGGCCGGAGGCGCCGCCGAGACCGCGACGATGTCACATCAGCGCATCAAGCGGGCCGGGAGCGCCATAGGAGGCGAGTTCGGGGCTCCAGCCCTTGAGCAGCGCAGGGACGCGGGAGGCCGGCAGTGCCTTGGAGTAGAGAAAGCCCTGCGCAAAGTCGCAGCCATTGGCCCGCAGATAGGCTGCCTGTGAGAACGTCTCAACGCCCTCGGCCACGGTCTCAATGCCAAGACTCTGACCGAGATTGATGACGGCGCGCACGATGGCGGCATCGTCGATATCGTGCTCGATGTCATGCACGAAGGAGCGGTCGATCTTGATGCGATCAACCGGAAACTGCTTCAGATGGCTCAGTGACGCGAAGCCGGTGCCGAAATCGTCGAGTGCGATGCGGATGCCGGCCTGATTGAGGATCTGCAGGCTCTGACGGACCATCTCCGTTCCACGGCCAAGGAACACGGTTTCGGTCACCTCTATGGTGAGCCGCTCCGCGCCGAGGCCCGCGAGGTCGAGAGCGGTAAGCACGCGTTCCGGCAACTCGCCATGGGCGAATTCGGGTGAGCTGACATTGATCGCGACATGCCCATACTCGCAGCCGAGCGCGGTCCACTGTGCCATGTCGCGCGTGGTCAGCTGCAGCAGACGCTCGCCCATCTCGACGGACAGATGGGGATCCTCGAAAATCGCGCTGAACTCCTGCGGCCCCAGCACGCCGCGACGCGGATGCCGCCAGCGCAGCAGCGCCTCGAAGCCGACAATGGCTCCGGTCGAGAGCGACACTTTCGGCTGATAGAAGGGCTGGAACTCCCCGTTTTTCAAACCAAGCCTGACGCGGGCGGCTAGTTGCACGCGGTTCTCGGTCGCCTTCTGCATGCGCGGATCATAGCCGATCGCAATGCCCCGACCGGCGGATTTGGCGCGATAAAGGGCGATGTCCGCGTTCTTCAGTAGGGTGGAAGGGTCGGTACCATGATCCGGCGCCACGGTCACACCGATGCTGCCGCGGCAGGACAGAGAGGTGCGCCGATACTCGAAGGGCAGGCTCAGCGCGGCAAGGATGCGTTGCGCGACGATCATGCCGTCATCGGCATTTTCCATGCGCGACAGCAGCACGATGAACTCGTCGCCGCCGAGCCGCGCCACCGTGTCCAGCTCCGACACACTCGCCATGAGCCGCCGCGCCACCTCGATGAGGAGCGCGTCGCCGGCATCGTGGCCAAGGGTGTCGTTGACGTCCTTGAACTGGTCCAGGTCGACCAGCAGTACCCCGACATAGCCCCCGCTGCGGCGCGCGCGGCGCAGGGCAATATCCAGCTTGTCGCGCATGAGCCCCCGATTGGGGAGGTCGGTGAGCGCATCATGATTGGCCATGTGCCACATGCGCTGCTCGGCCTGCTTGCGCTCGGTCACGTCCTGCATGATGCCGAAGGCGCGCGCAGGGACGCCGTCCTCGATCTCCAGTTCGCAGCTCTGGCGGATCAGGCGGTGTTGGCCCTGGGCGTTGACGAAGGGCAGCTCCATCTCGAACGCCTCGCCCGTGCGCAGGGCATGCACGAATTTGCGCCGGAAGTGACGCCGCGCCTCAAGCGGGAAGTGGGCCAGTGCGAGTTCCTCGGTCGGCTCGCTGGTGGGTGGCAGACCGTAGATGCGGTAGACACCGTCCGACCAGCTGAGGCGGCGGGTGGCGACGTCCAGTTCCCAGCCGCCAACCTTGGCGAGCCTCTCCGTCTGCGCCAGCAGGGTCTGCCGCCGCCACAGCTCGCGACTCTGCATTTCCAGCAGGCTCTGGCTGGTCCGGCGGTGCTCGAGTTCCCTCTTGGTTCGACGCGTCGCCTCATGCAAACGGAACTGATCGACGATTATCTTCGTGAGATGCAGCACGATCTCGCGCTCATCGGACGCCAATTCGCGCGGCTCGGGCCCGAACATACAGAGCGAGCCGATGTTAAGCCCCGGACGCAGCGCAATGGGTGAGCCGATATAGAAACGGATATAGGGATCGCCGACGACATAGATATTGTCGCGAAAACGCGGATCGTCCCGTGCATCCGGGACCACCAGCATTTCCTCGGTCATGAGAGTCCAGGTGCTAAAAGAGTGTGCCCGTGACGTGCCTTCGGCCTGCCCAAAACCCGAATTCGCCTTGAACCACTGGCGATCCCGGTCGACCAGACCAATGCAGGCCGATGGCAGGTTGAACATCTTGCGCGCGAGAACGCACACCCCATCCAGAACGGCGGAGGGCGGCGAGTTCAGTATGTCGAGCGCGTGCAGTTCTGCTAGCCTTTCCGCCTCATTCTCGGGAATCGGAAAGGACATTTCGCACCTGGTGAGGCGGGCGGGAGCAGAGCCGTTCGGAACAGGGCGGGTGATCAGCCGCAGCCCAGCTCCAATACAGGCGGTTCAGAAGATACCGTCATTTCACCACCAACGTGACGGCGCGACAATAGTCGCTCACTCCGCCGCGGGGCGCTCCGTCGCGACCAGCCCACCGGCTTCCTCGATGAAGCGCGCGACATCGGCCACGCCCTTACCCTCGCGGATATTGGAGAAGACGAAGGGCCGTCGGCCGCGCATGCGCTGGCTGTCGCGGTCCATCACCTCAAGCGACGCGCCAACGAAGGGAGCGAGGTCGATCTTGTTGATGACGAGCAGGTCCGAGCGGGTGATGCCCGGCCCCCCCTTGCGCGGGATCTTCTCGCCCGCCGAGACGTCGATCACATAGATGGTGATGTCCGCCAGTTCCGGCGAGAAGGTCGCGGCAAGGTTGTCGCCACCCGACTCGATCAGAATGAGGTCGAGTCCCGGGAAGCGCCCGCGCATCTCGGCCACGGCCGCGAGATTTGCCGAGGCGTCCTCGCGGATCGCCGTGTGCGGACAGCCGCCGGTCTCGACGCCCATGATCCGATCCGCCGGCAGCGCGCCGGCGCGGGTCAGGATTTCCGCGTCTTCCTTGGTGTAGATGTCATTGGTGATGGCGCAGAGATCGTAGCGATCGCGGAAGGTCCGGCACAGCGCCTCCATCAGCGCCGTCTTGCCGGAGCCGACGGGCCCGCCGATGCCGACCCGAAGCGGTCCTGTGGCTTGCCTGGTCATTCAATGTCCCCTCACCTGTCAGCTCCTGAAGAGCCGCGTATACTGTGTCTCATGGCGCATTGAGGCGATGTCGGATGCAAGCGCGCTGCCGCCGAGGCGCTCAAGCGATTCACTCGCTGCCGTCACAGCCACCTCGCGCACGACCGGCGTCACCGCGGCCATGGTCCGGTTGCCGTCGCTCTGGCCGAGCGGCACCAGCCGCACCGCGGCGGAGATGAGATTCGCCGCGACGGCGCCAAGATAGGCGGACAGCGTCGCCGGCAGCGGCAAGCCATGCGCCGCAGCAGCTATGCCAACGGCGGCGGGATAGGCGACGCGTCCGCTCCAGATATCCGCCAAGCGATCCAGAACCGGGGCGGGCCACGCCAGGCGCGTCGCGGCGACGAAGGCATCCCCCTGGTTCAACGTCTCCATCTGCCGTTCGCGCGAGGACGCGAAGGCGGCGGCGAGTTCGAGCAGGTCGCGCAAGGCAGTGTCGTCGCCGCTGGCCGTTGCCCGGTAGGCATGGGCAAGGAGGACGGCGTCGGTGAACGGGCCGCCGTGGTGAAGGAGATCGTCCACCCAGCTGATGAGGCCATGAACATTGCCAACCGCGCCCGTCTCCACCGCCCATTCAAGAGCGTGCGAATAGGCAAAGGCGCCGACCGGGTAGGCCGGCGACAGCCAAACGAATAAAGGCAGCAGGTCCGTGGCCGGCGCCACCGCCCCCTTCGCCCCGCTCATGCGCGTTCCCTAATGGCCGTGGCGATGGCCGGCCGCATGGCCATGATCGTCATGCGTGTGGTCGCCATGCTTGTGCTCATCGTGCGCGTGATGGTCATGAGCATGGTCATGACCGCAGCCGCAGCCGGCGTCGTGCTCATGCTTATGCGCCGCGCCATGATCGTGCACATGCAGCACGTCGCGCGCCGGAGCATGGTCGTGATGCTCATGGTCGTGATGCGCGTGACCATGATGTTCATGGCCATGGTGCTCATCATGCGCGTGGTCATGACCGCAGCCGCAGTCCTCGCCATGGGCGTGATGATGTCCATGATCGTGGTGACCATGATCGTGGTTCGCATGGCCGTGCGCCTCGGCCGCCTCGTAGGCACCGCCCTCAGGCTCGAACGCCGCCTCGACGATGGAAACTGTGGCGCCGAGGCCGCGGGCCATGTCCTCGAGGACGGAATCACGCGCGATGCGGATGCGGTCGGCCAGCAATTCGGCCGGCACGTGGCGGTTGCCGAGATGCCAGGCGAGACGCGCGAGATGATGCGGATCCTGCGCCACGATTTCTGCGACCGGCTCTTCAGCGGCAGCGACAGCGACTATGCGGCCATCATCAAGCAATAGGCCGTCCCCGTTCTTCAGACGAGTTGCGTCTTCCAGATCGAGCAGGAACGCCACGTCGCCCTCCCCGCGCATGGCGATGCGGCGGCGGTGGCGGCCGTCATGCGGCAGCACGACGCGATCAGCGGCGCTGGCGGCCTCCCAGCTGCCGGCGGGCAGGATCGAACGGGCACGGATCATGGTCAGTCTCCTCGGAGCATGTCCCCGCAAAGGTGGTGTGCCATTGCGGCGATGCCATGCCCCGGCTGATGGATTTCGGCAGGCGCGTGCGCGCCTGTCGATGCTTAGAACAGGAAGTAGCGCTGCGCCATCGGCAGTTCGCTCGCCGGCGCGCAGGTAAGAAGTTCGCCGTCCGCGCGGACCTCGTATGTCTCGGGATCGATCTCCAGATGCGGCGTCGCGCTGTTGTGGATCATCGAGGCCTTGGAGATGCCGCCGCGTACATTTGAGACGGCGACGAGGCGCTTTTCCAGCCCGAGCTTGGCGCCGACATTCAACTCGATGGCGGCCTGCGAGACGAAGGTCAGGGAGGTCGCGGTGCGGGCCTTGCCGAAGGCACCGAACATCGGCCGGTAGTGGACCGGCTGCGGGGTCGGGATGGAAGCATTCGGGTCGCCCATCTGCGCAGCGACGATCATGCCGCCCTTCACCACCATGTCCGGCTTGGTGCCGAAGAAGGCGGGCGACCAGACGACGAGATCCGCCAGCTTGCCCACTTCCACCGAACCGATGTGATGCGCCAAGCCGTGCGCGATGGCGGGGTTGATCGTGTATTTGGCGATGTAGCGCTTGGCGCGCGCATTGTCGTTGCGCTCACTGTCGCCCGGCAGAAGCCCGCGCTGCAGCTTCATCTTGTGCGCGGTCTGCCAGGTGCGCGTGACCACCTCGCCGAGCCGGCCCATCGCCTGACTGTCCGAGCTCATCATCGAGATGGCGCCGATGTCGTGCAGGATGTCCTCGGCCGCGATGGTCTCCTTGCGGATGCGGCTCTCGGCGAACGCCAGATCCTCGGCGATCAGCGGGTCGAGGTGATGGCAGACCATGAGCATGTCGAGATGCTCATCGAGCGTGTTGATGGTGAAGGGCCGCGTCGGATTGGTGGAGGACGGCAGCACATTCGGCAGGCCGACCACCTTCATGATGTCCGGCGCATGCCCGCCGCCCGCGCCCTCCGTATGGAAGGCATGGATGGTGCGGCCCTTGAAGGCGGCGATGGTGTCCTCGACGAAGCCGCTCTCATTGAGCGTGTCGCTGTGGATCATGACCTGGATGTCGTGATCGTCCGCCACCGACAGGCAGTTGTCGATCGCGGCCGGTGTCGTGCCCCAGTCCTCGTGGAGCTTGAGCGCGCAGGCGCCCGCCTCGATCTGCTCGACCAGCGGGCCCGGCAGCGACGCGTTGCCCTTGCCGGAGAAGGCGAGATTCACCGGGAAGCTATCGGACGCCCGCAGCATCATCTCGATGTGCCAGGGGCCGGGCGTACAGGTCGTCGCATTGGTGCCCGCCGCCGGGCCGGTGCCGCCGCCGAGCATGGTGGTCACGCCGCTCATCAGCGCGTGCTCGATCTGCTGCGGGCAGATGAAGTGGATATGGCTATCGAAGCCGCCGGCCGTGATGATCTTGCCTTCGCCGGCGATGATCTCGGTCGAGGCGCCGATGATGATGGAAACGCCCGGCTGGATCGCCGGGTTGCCCGCCTTGCCGATGCCGCAGATGCGCCCGTCACGGATGCCGATGTCGGCCTTCACAATTCCCCAATGATCAAGGATCAGCGCGTTGGTGATGACGGTGTCCACCGCGCCGTCGCCGCGCGTCACCTGCGACTGGCCCATGCCGTCGCGAATGGTCTTGCCGCCGCCGAACTTCACCTCCTCGCCATAGACGGTGAAGTCCTTCTCTACCTCGATGACCAGCGAGGTGTCGGCGAGGCGCACACGGTCGCCCGTGGTGGGGCCGAACATTTCGGCATAGGTGGCGCGGGAAATCTTGATCGACATGGCGTTTCCGTTCGGCAATCGGGCGAGCGCGAAAAAGGGAAGCCGGCTCAGAGCCGGCCCATCACGGTCTGGCGGAAGCCATAGACTTCCCGCTGGCCCGCCAGCGCGACGAGCTTAACCTCACGGCTCTGGCCGGGCTCGAAGCGAACGGCGGTGCCGGACGGAATGGCGAGCCGCATGCCGCGCGCGGCATCGCGATCAAAGCTCAGCGCGGGGTTGGTCTCGAAGAAATGGTAGTGGCTGCCGACCTGAATCGGCCGGTCGCCCGTGTTGGCCACCGTGATGGCGATGATCTCACGCCCGGCGAGCAGCTCAATGTCGCCCTCCTCCACCAGCACCTCGCCCGGCGGCGGCACGACATGGCTGGAGGGAATGGGCTCGTGAACGGTGACAAGCTTGGTGCCGTCGGGAAACGTCGCCTCGACCTGAATGTCGTGGATCATGTCGGCAACGCCGGGCATGACCTGGTCGGCGGTGAGCACCTGCGTCCCAAGCGTCATCAGCTCGGCCACCGTCTTGCCGTCGCGCGCGCCTTCCACCACCACATCGGTAATGAGCGCCACCGCCTCGGGATGGTTGAGCTTGATGCCGCGCTCAAGGCGACGGCGCGCTACCATCGCGGCCATGGCGACGAGGAGCTTGTCCTTCTCGCGCGGGCTGAGATTCATCGGTCAGGTCTCCGGCTGTGCAGGCAATGCGGGGTGGTTTCGGCGCGGGGCGGCACGACCATGCATCAGAGGTGCCATAGCGTACGGTGGCATCAGGAGTGCCATATGCGGGGCACCTCATTAATGCCTAGCGCGGGAATGACACGGCGGATGGCGGCGTCGAGCGGCGCGCCATCGCGCGCCAGCAGGCGAATGCTCACCATGCCGTTCCAGGCGCTGGCGCCGGCGTCGAGATGCTCCGGCAGACCATCTGGAAGGTCGAGTGCCGCGCGCACCGCCTCCAGCCGGCTCTCCGCGTCGGGCGCGATGAGGAGCAGCGTGGCAAAGGCGGCCCAACCACCCGCACAGGCCCGCCGATCGAGCGTTGCGGCGATGTCACCCTCAAGCACCATGCCGTCGGCATAGACCAACTGCCCGGCCCTGCGGATGCGCCAGCTGTCGAGCAATTCGCCGCGCGTGAACCGCTCGCCCCGCGCCGTACGGCCGAGGATCACCGGCTCGACGAGCAGAAGGCGCGCGTCGGCACCGACATCGGCTATGATCGACCGCCTCAGGCGCGCGCCATCGAACAGGATGGTCGGCTGCGGCATCCACTCGATGGCGGCGCCCGACGCGGCCGCGAGGTCGACATCGACACGCGTGGGCGCGCCGTCGGAGCGGTATACCTTCTCCGCCGCCTGGGTGGTGACCACAAGTTGGGCGGAGGATGCTGCGCGGATGATCGCCTGAGAGCTATCGCCCCCGGTCAGCCCACCTCCTGTATTGAGCAGAACCGCTTCAAGCGCGCGGCGGCGACGGCCGGACAGCGGAAAGCGGGCGCGGGCAAAGCCGGCTTCCTCGATATGCGTGCGCACCGTCCGCCCGTCGATGCCGACCGCTTCGATCCGCAACCGTCCATGCCCGCGCCGTTCGACCGGAATCGTGGCGGCGGCGTCAGACGGCAATTCGATTGCGTACATCCGGATCCTCAAGGGCGGCGCCGTCGCCCGACATCACCACCGCGCCGCGCTCCATCACGATGAAGCGATCAGCCAGTTCCTTGGCGAAGTCGAAATACTGCTCGACCAGCACGATGGCGATATCGCCCTTGCTGCGCAAGTAGCGGATGGCGTTGCCGATATCCTTGATGATCGAGGGCTGGATACCCTCGGTCGGCTCGTCCAGAACCAGCACCTTGGGACGCATGACCAGCGCCCGGCCGATGGCGAGCTGCTGCTGCTGCCCGCCCGACAGGTCGCCGCCCCGCCGGCGCATCATCGAATCGAGCACCGGAAAGAGGGAAAACACGTCGTCCGGGATGAAGCGATCCGCGCGCTTGAGCGGGGCAAAACCCGTTTGGAGATTCTCGGCCACGGTCAGCAGCGGGAAAATCTCGCGTCCCTGGGGCACGAAGGCGATGCCACGGCGCGCCCGCTCGGACGGCGCCATGGACGTGATGTCCTCGCCGTTGAATAAGATCGCGCCCTTGGCGACGGGCGCCTGACCGACAATGGCGCGCATCAGGCTGGTTTTGCCCACGCCGTTGCGCCCGAGCACGCAGGTGACCTTGCCGGGCTCGGCCACCAGCGAGACCCGGCGCAACGCCTGCGCGGCACCGTAGAAGAGGTTGACGTCCTGAACTTCCAGCATGGCGCCTAGCGTCCCAGATAGACTTCGATGACGCGCTCATTGGCGCTGACCTGGTCGAGCGTGCCCTCGGCCAGCACGGAGCCTTCATGCAGGCACATGACCCGCACCCCGAGATCGCGCACGAACGTCATGTCGTGCTCGACAACCACAACCGAATGGCCGTTGGCGTTGATCGCGCGCAGCAATTCGGCGGTCTGCGCCGTTTCGGCGTCGGTCATGCCGGCGACCGGCTCGTCGACCAACAGAAGCTTCGGATCCTGCGCGAGCAGCATGCCGATCTCGAGCCACTGTTTCTGGCCGTGCGAGAGCTCGCCGCCCAAACGATTGCGATGATCGCTGAGCTTGATGGTCTCGAAGATCTCATCGATCCGCTCCCGTGCCGCCGCGCTCTCCCGCCGGAAGATGTTGGGCAGCGCCGAGCGCTGGTCCTTGAGCGCGAGGCGGAGATTATCGATCACCGTGTGGCTCTCAAACACGGTCGGCTTCTGGAATTTGCGGCCGATGCCAAGCGTGGCGATCTGCGTCTCGTCCAGCTTGGTAAGGTCGGTAATGCCGCCGTTGAAATAGACGTCGCCCTTGTCCGGGCGGGTCTTGCCGGTGATGACGTCCATCATCGTGGTCTTGCCGGCGCCGTTCGGTCCGATGATGGCCCGCATCTCGCCGGGATCGACAGTGAAGGACAGGGAATTGAGCGCCCGGAAACCGTCGAAGGTCACGGTGACGCCGTCGAGGTACAGCAGCGCCTCGGTCAGCGACTTCTTCTCGGCGCCGAGGCCATCGGGAGCTTCAGGAGCCACCATATCGATCGCGTTCATCGTGGGGCTCCTCATTCGGCCGGCTTGGGCGAGGCGAGCGGAGCGTCGGCCCCGTCCGGCGGCGGCCGCCGCTTCTCGCGCCACTCATAGAAGGTGCCGACGATGCCCTTGGGCAGGAACAGCGTCACCGCCACGAACAGCCCGCCGAGCATGAACAGCCAGTAGGGGGCGAGCATGCCCGAGGTGAAGTAGGTCTTGGCATAGTTCACCAGCACGGCGCCCAGCGCCGCCCCGACCAGCGTGCCGCGCCCACCGACCGCCACCCAGACGATGATTTCAATCGAGTTGGCCGGCGAGAATTCGGACGGGTTGATGATGCCGACCTGCGGCACATAGAGCGCGCCGGCGATACCCGCCAGCATGGCGGAAACGACGAAGGCGACGAGCTTGTAGTTCTCCGCCCGGTAGCCGGTAAAGCGCACCCGCGTTTCCGCATCGCGGATGGCGATCAGCACCTTGCCGAAATGCGAGCGCACAAGGAAGCGGCACAGCACGTAGCCGAGACCAAGGGCCAGGGCGGAGAGGACAAAGAGAACAAGGCGCGTGCCGTCGGACTGGATGTTGAAGCCGAGAATGTCCTTGAAGTCGGTCAGGCCGTTATTGCCGCCAAAGCCCATGTCGTTTCGGAAAAAGGCCAGCAGCAGCGCGAAGGTCATCGCCTGGGTGATGATCGACAGATAGACGCCGGTGACGCGGGAGCGGAAGGCGAACCAGCCGAACACCAGCGCCAGGACGCCGGGCGCCAGCAGCACCATCACCGCGGCGAACGGGAACAGGTCGAAGCCGTACCAGAACCAAGGCAATTCCTTCCAGTTCAGGAACACCATGAAGTCCGGCAGCACCGGGTCGCCATACACGCCGCGCGTGCCGATCTGGCGCATGAGGTACATGCCCATCGCGTAGCCACCGAGCGCGAAGAAGGCGCCGTGGCCGAGCGAGAGGATGCCGACATAGCCCCAGATCAGATCAACCGAGAGCGCAAGCAGGGCGTAGCAGAGATATTTGCCGAGCAGAGAGACCACATAGGTCGGCACATGAAGCGCCGAATCCGGTGGGGTCAGCAGGTTCAGCGCCGGCACAAGGATCGCCGCCGCTGCGAGAATACCGAGGAAAATCAAGCCACTGGGCGCAAGAAGCGCGGGCTGGCGCGTATCGGTCGTGCTCATGCTTCGATCGACCTCCCCTTGAGGGCGAAGAGGCCTCGGGGGCGTTTCTGGATGAAGAGGATGACGATGACGAGCAGCGCGATCTTGCCGAGCACGGCGCCGGCATAGGGCTCGAGCAGCTTGTTGGCGATGCCGAGCGACATGGCGCCGACCAGCGTGCCCCACAGATTGCCCACGCCGCCGAAGACGACGACCAGGAAACTGTCAATTATGTAGCTCTGCCCGAGGTTTGGCGAGACGTTGTCGATCTGGCTGAGCGCCACGCCGGCGATCCCGGCGATGCCCGAGCCGAGGCCGAAGGTCATCGCGTCCACCCAATTGGTGCGGATTCCCATCGCCGCGGCCATGCGCCGGTTCTGCGTGACGGCCCGCATTTCGAGGCCGATGCGGGTGGTGCGGAGTACAGTGAGGAGTGCAATGAAGACAATCAGTGCAAAAACGATGATCCACAGCCGGCCCGAGGTGATCGCCAGGTGGCCGATGTCGAACGAGCCGGACATCCAGCTCGGCGCGCCCACCTCGCGGTTGGTCGGGCCGAAGATGGTGCGGATCGCCTGCTGCAGGATGAGCGAGATGCCCCAGGTGGCGAGCAGCGTCTCCAGCGCCCGCCCATAGAGGAAGCGGATCACCGTGCGCTCGATCAGCACGCCGATCAACCCGGTGAACAGGAAGGCGAGCGGGATGGCGATGATGAGCGACCAGTCGAACAGGCCGGGATAGCTCTGCCGGATCAGTTCCTGCACGACGAAGGTGGTGTAGGCGCCCAGCATGACCATCTCGCCATGCGCCATGTTGATGACGCCCATCACGCCGAAGGTGATGGCGAGGCCGATGGCGGCGAGCAGCAGCACCGAGCCCAGCGAGACCCCGTACCAGACATTCTGCGCCACGCCCCACAGAGCGAGGTTGCGCTCGATCCCGGCAATGGCGTCGGCGGCGGCCTGCTTCACCTCGGGCGAGGCGCTGTCGGGCACGCTGCGCAGGATGGCGAGCGCGTCCTGATTGCCCTCGGCGCCGACGAGCTGCACCGCGGCGATGCGCTCGGCCGGCGAGATGCCCTCCTTGGCGATGAGGATGGAGGCGCGCGCCAGCGTCAGCGCCGTCTTGACCTTGGGGTCCGTCTCCTTGGCGAGCGCCGTCTCCAGCGCCGGCAGCGCGGCCTCGTCGCGCGAGCGGGCGACGGCAACCGCCGCGTCGATGCGCTTGGCCGGGTCCGGGCTCACAAGGGCGAGCGCGCCGCTCGCCGCCTCGATGGCGCGACGGATGCGGTTATTGACGCGCACCGGCTTCACCGCCGGGGCATCGGCCACCGGCTGGAGCGTCGCCGCGTTCACCAGCCCGGTCGCGGTGCTGATGAAGAGCTGGCGCGGCGCGGTCGTGGAATAGACCAGCTTGCCGTCGGCCAGAGCGCTGACGATCTGCGCCGCGGCTGGGTTGCCGCTCAAAGCGAGCGCGCCGAGCGCGGCTTCGGTGTCGTTGTAATTGTCGTTCGCGAGCTGCGCGAGCGGGGCGCTGATGTCCTGCGCCCGGGCGGCGCGGGAGGCGGTCAGCGAGCCGGCCAGCACGGCGCACAGCGCGAGCAGGGCGACAAGGAGGGCGCGGCCAGAACCGCCAGGTCGTGCGCGAGAGGTCATCATCATCCGTCGGTGAGCGGAAGCTGGCGGCCGAAACAGGTCCGGCGGCGACGGCACAGCGGCACGGGAGCCTTCATTGTCGGGCAGAATCCTCTGGCCGGCAGGGCGTCACGGCGCCGCGGGTGCCGGCCGCCCGTGGAGCACGTTCCGATCTGATTGCACCGCAATCAGATCGGTAAAACGTTCTCCATCGGAAACTGAGAGACTGATTACCGATCAGGTTGTTTCAACCTGATCGGATCAGGCTCCGGGCGGCCGGCGGGAGGCGGAGCGATCAGACGGTGCGGCTCACTGGCCGGCGCCGCCGCACTTGCCGGTCTTGACGTTGAAGTTGCCGCAGTTGAGCGGCTTGCGCCAATCGGAGATCAGATCCTTGGAGCCTTCGAGGTGGGGCGACCACTCTTCGGCAACGATCAGGCCGGGGGTCTGCTCGACGATGTCGAACTGGCCGTCGTCCTTGATCTCGCCGATGAGCACCGGCTTGGTGATGTGGTGGTTCGGCATCATGGCCGAGTAGCCGCCCGAGAGGTTCGGCACGGCGACGCCGATGATGGAGTCGATCACCGCGTCAGGATCGGTGGTGCCGGCCTTCTCGACCGCCTTGACCCACATGTTGAAGCCGATGACGGTGGCTTCCATCGGGTCGTTGGTCACGCGCTTGTCGTTCTTGGTATAGGCCTTCCACTTGGCGATGAACTCCTTGTTCTCGGGAGTATCGACCGACTGGAAGTAGTTCCACGCCGCGAGATGGCCGACCAGCGGCTTGGTGTCGATGCCGGCGAGCTCTTCCTCACCCACCGAGAACGCCACGACCGGGATATCGGTCGCCTTGATGCCCTGGTTACCGAGTTCCTTGTAGAACGGCACGTTGGCGTCGCCATTGATGGTCGAGACGACGGCGGTCTTCTTGCCGGCCGAACCGAACTTCTTGATGTCGGCGACGATGGTCTGCCAGTCGGAGTGACCGAACGGCGTGTAGTTGATCATGATGTCCTCGGCCTTGACGCCCTTGGACTTCAGATAGGCTTCGAGGATCTTGTTGGTCGTGCGCGGATAGACATAGTCGGTGCCGGCGAGCACCCAGCGCTTCACGCCTTCGTTTTCCATCAGGTAGTCGACCGCCGGGATCGCCTGCTGGTTCGGGGCGGCGCCGGTGTAGAACACGTTGCGCTCGCTCTCCTCGCCCTCATACTGGACCGGGTAGAACAGGAGGCCATTCAGCTCCTTGAACACCGGCAGCACGGACTTGCGGGACACCGAGGTCCAGCAGCCGAACACGACCGCGACCTTGTCCTTGGCGAGCAGCTCGCGCGCCTTCTCGGCGAAGAGCGGCCAGTTGGAGGCCGGATCGACCACCACCGCCTCGAGCTTCTTGCCGAGCACGCCGCCCTTGGCGTTCTGTTCCTGCACCATGAACAGCACGGTGTCCTTCAGCGTGGTCTCGCTGATCGCCATGGTGCCGGACAGCGAGTGCAGCACGCCGACCTTGATCGTTTCCTGGGCCTGCGCGGGCAGGGCCGCGCCGGCAACGGCAAGCGCAGCCGCGCCGAACGCAGCGCGAGCAGCTACGCGCCGCGCCTGAGTGAACAGGTTGAGCATCTTCTTTCCCTTCTGGATTTCAACACGCAGGACCCCCGTCCGCGTGCCGGGAAATGTTCTGCAATGCGCGTGCCAAACCATGCAAAGCGGTGGCCCGGCACTCCTGCGGGAACAGTTCGAAATTCGCAGGAGACACCTGCACAAAAGTTGGGCGGCAGATCCACCAATTGAGCGGATCGGATGCGACTTAGGTCTTATGTGTATACATTATCGACCTGAAGCGGCCTCGGGCACCGCATGTTGAAGGCGTCCGAGCGCCTGATCGAGCGTCGCATCGGTCTTGGCGAAACAGAAGCGCACCACGCTGCGCACCGCATCCTGCGCATAGAAGGCCGAGACCGGAATCGCGGCCACGCCATGCGCTGTTACAAGGCGGTGGCAGAATTCCTCGTCGCTGACCTCCAGCTTCAGAGGGGCTAGATCGACATTGAGGAAATAGGTGCCGGACGAGGGCAGCACCGGAAAGCCGGCCTCGGACAGGCCGCGCGCCAGCCGGTCACGCGAGCGCTGGAGGCTGGCGCGCGTGCCGAGGAACCAGTCCTGCGGCTTGCCGAGGCCATAGGCCACCGCGTGCTGGAGCGCGGGCGGCGTCGTGAAGGTGAGGAACTGGTGCGCCTTGGACAGCACCTTCATCAACTGTGGGGCGGCGCAGACGAAGCCGACCTTCCAGCCGGTCATGCCGAAGATCTTGCCGGCCGAACCGATCTTCACGGCGCGCTCGCGCAAACCGGGCAGAGCCAGCACCGACACCGGCTCATGGCCGTCGAACACGACATGCTCCCACACCTCATCGCTGACGAGCACCGCGCCGGCCCGCTGGGTGTAGGTGGCGAGAAGGTCGAGCTCGGGGCGGGAGAAGACGCGACCGGTCGGGTTGTGCGGGTTGTTGAACAGCACGAGGCGCGTGCGCGGCGTGAAGGCGGCGTCCAGCGCCGCCTCGGTGATCTGCCAGTGCGGCGGCACGAGACGCACGAGGCGCGGCACGCCGCCTGCCCGCTGCACCAGCGGCAGATAGGCGTCATAGAGCGGCTGTAACAGCACCACCTCGTCGCCCGGCTCGATCAGCGCCAGCAGCGCGCCGGCGATCGCCTCGGTGGCGCCGGAGGTCACCATCACCTCGGCGTCGGGGTCGAGGTCGAGCCCCTGCCAGAGCCGATAGTGATCGGCCACCGCGCGGCGCAGCTCCGGCACGCCCATCATCGGCGGGTACTGGTTCCAACCATGCAGCACCGCTTCCGCCGCCTTCTCGCGCACGTCGAGCGGGCCGGGGTCATCCGGGAAGCCCTGGCCGAGATTCACCGCCTGATGCTCGCGCGCGAGGCGCGACATGGTCTCGAACACCGTGGTCGGCAGATCGGCAAACAGAGAGTTCATTCCACAGCCCCAGAACGGATACAGAGATTTTGGACACGGACAACGTGTCCTTATCGATCCGACCGGGACAAAAGGAAAGAGGTGGCGCGTGGCGCGGGAGGGTCAGACCACGTAGTTGGTGGTGAACATCAGAGCCCGGTTGTCGGCGCTTGCCGAGCAGGTTCCGCCCGAAAGGCCGGAGACGGCCGTCATGGGGTGATCGTGGCCGTGAGGCTCGCCATCACGGCGCCGCCCGAAGGAACGGCCGATCACGCCGGCCGATCAGACCGCAAGTGCCGCATGATTGTCGAAGCGCAGGTCTTTCTTCACCCGCGCGCTGACTCCCAGTGACTCACCATCCGTCGCCAGCAGCGCGATCTCGCCGAGCCCGCTGGTGGCGAGGAACTGCCCGGCCTGCCGCGTCGGGGCGAGGCCGCAGCCATCCACCAGCGTCAGCGCGCCGATAAAGCGCCCGTCGCGGCGCCACACCGCGACGCGGTTGCCGCGCGGGCTGGCGGCGGCGACATAGGCGCCGGAGGCATCGAACGCCACCGAGCCGACATAGGTGCGCAGT
This sequence comes from Ancylobacter sp. SL191, assembly GCF_026625645.1. Taxonomy (NCBI): domain Bacteria; kingdom Pseudomonadati; phylum Pseudomonadota; class Alphaproteobacteria; order Hyphomicrobiales; family Xanthobacteraceae; genus Ancylobacter; species Ancylobacter sp. SL191. The sequence continues at coordinate 3,847,347 of NZ_CP113056.1, forward strand.
CCCCGCCATTCGGCGTCCGGCGCGTCGAAGGCGGTCAGCCGCTCGCCTTCCACGGCGTAGAGCAGCGGGCGGGCGATGCCGTCGGCGAGCAGATCCTGCGCGGCGATCACGGTGAAGCCATCCGGCGCGCTGGCCAGATGCCGCAGCGACAGGGAGGCGAGATCGTCGCTCAACGCCGCGACGCCTCGCGCGGCCCCGCTCATGGGATCGAGCAGCGCGACACTGGCGCCGGCGATCTCCGCGCCCACCGCTTCCGGCGTGTGCGGCTCGACACCGCCATTGGCGACGATGAGCGTTCCGCCGACGGGGAGGAGATCATGCGGGCCGATGCCGGACGAGGCCCATTCCGCCTCGATGGCGAAGCCCGCCTCCGGCACGCGGCGGGTGACGACGCCCTGCCCGCTCGCCCGCTCGATCTCCACCGCGAGGAACCGCCGCCCGTCCTCGATGAATCGTCCATGGCCGGAGAACACCCGCCCCTCGCCCGGCTCGAACCGCGCCAGCACGGTGCCGCTGCGCCGGTCGAAGACGATGGCGGTGGTGCCGGGCCGCCGCGCCACGGCGATGGCGGTGCGCCCGTCCGGGCCGGGCTCCACCCAGTGCAGCCGCTGTCCGGCCGCGCCGACCGGCGTCGCCTCCATGTCGGGCGACAGCAGCACCGGCGCGAAGCCCTCGCCCACGCCGGCGGTGCCGACCCATTCGGTCTCCATCAGGTCGCGCGCATGGTCGTCGGCATGAGCGGCGCCGCCGAACAGAAGGCGCGGCGCAGCCACCACCGTGCCGAGCGTGCCGAGCAGGCCGCGACGGGAGACGCCGGAGGGGGAGCGGTCGAACAGGCCCATCGGTGCCCCCTCAGTCGCCGTCGAGCGCGTTGAAGCCGAGTGGCACGCCGAGGCCGGAAGCGAGCGGGCTGGCGACGCTCGCCTGCGCCGCCTTGAAGGCGGTGATGGTGGCCTGCAACTGCTTGCGCCCCTGCGGCGTGGTCGCGGCGGCGCCGATATCCTCGGGCAGCGCCTTGGCCGCCGCCTCGGCGCCCGCCATGGTCTTCTCGATGGTCGCCCGCCCCTTGGCGTCGAGGCCAAGCGCAAGCTGGTCGGCCAAGGCGTCGGCGCTGGCGATGATGGCGATGATGGTCTCGCGCGACAGACCGCTGCGCCGCCGGTCGGCCAGCAGCGGCTTGGCGTCATCCGGCGTCTTGCCGAGCACGACGAGCAGGCGCTGGTCGACGACGCGCTGATAGGCGCCGGCGAGGTCGGTCACCATCTGGCTCAGCAGCGCGCCCGGCTCCGGGAAATAGACGGGATCGGAGTGGCCGGCGATCAACTGGCCGAGCAGGCCGTTCTGCCGGTCGCCCCAGCCGTCGCGCAGCTCCTCGGCGATGGTGGCGAGGTTGAGGGCGATGGCGCGGCCGAGCGCGCAGCGCCGCGCGGCTTCCGGCCCCGTCACCAGTGCGGCCTCCGCGCCGTCGTCATAGAGCACGCGCTCCAGCGCCGGCAGGCCCTGCACGGCGGCGCTCAGGCGGAAGAAATGGTCGGGCTGCAACCGCTCATCCGTCGCGTCGCCAATGATCTCGGCCACCGAACGGCCGACCGCGTTGCGCCGCTCCGGGAACAGGTTGAAGCGGTCCGGCCGCAGCGAGAGCATGACCGGGCCGAAGGTGATGAACTCGACCGAGGCCCAGCCATCGGACACGGCGGCAAAGTGCGACTTGAGTTCGGTTAGGCCCTCAGGGGTCGGCCTGGCGCAGAAGCTGTCCCAGGCCTGAAGCTGCGCCCGTGTCGCCGTCCTCAGCGTGTCGTAGCGTGGCAGCAGCCAGCTCTCCACCACCTCCGGCGCCGAGACGGGCGCCGCATTGGCCCGGCCGACGAACAGGCCGGACAGCAGCGCCGTGGCTCCGGCAAGGACGGGCACGCTTTGCGCCGCATGGCCCGCCACCTGCCCGATCTGGCTTGCCAGCGCCAGCACCAGCGCGAAGGGAGAGCGGTTCATGCGAAATCCTCGGCTCATAGAGACGACACATAGTCGATCAGGATACGGCGCTGGCGGTCATCCAGAGCGTCGAAACGCATCCTGGCGCCACTCGCCTCGCCGCCATGCCAGCCCACAGCCTCGGCGACATTGGTGGCGCGGCCGTCATGCAGCAGACCGAGGCCGCGCGCCAGAGAGCGCGAGAGGCCCGCCAGCGGTGCCGTGCGCCACTCGGCGGCACCGGCGCCGGGCACGCCGGCCGGATCGGCCAGCCCCGTGCCCATATCGTGCAGCAGCACATCGGTGAACAGGGCAAGGTGCCCGCCATCGCGGGTCGGCAGAGAGGGGTGGTGGCAGGCCGCGCAGCCCGTGGCGGCGAACAGCTTGGCGCCGCGTCGGTCGGGCTCGCTGGCGGGTGCCTTCAGGCTGCGCAGATAGGCGTCGATGCGCGAGACGATAGCCTCGGTGATTTCCGGTTCGCCCTCGGCGTCCCGCCCATGCGGGGCGTTGCGGCAGGCGGTCTGCGCCGGCGTGCAGTCGCCCCACGGCTCCAGTCGGCGCGGCGTGGAGAGGCCGAGGTCGAGCGAGAAGGCTTCCGACGTCTGTCCGGCCAGATCGGCATGGCTCGCCTTCCAGCCGAAGCGGCCGATGCGCGAGCCACCCTCGGGCGTCTCCAGCCGCCGTGCCCGCCCGCGCACGCCGTCGCCATTGCGGTCGTCGGGATCTTCGAGCGCGAGAATGGCGGCGTCATCCACCAGTTCCAGCCGCCCGCGCCCGCGCAGATCCGGCGCGACGCGCAGCGTCACCTGCGTGGCGGCGTCCAGCGGGCCATAGCCGAGTTCGTCCGCGTGCGGGATGCGCCGGCCGTTCATCACCGTGACGCCGATGGCGCCCTCCGCCGGCACGCCCGGCAGCGTCATCGTCTCCAGCCGGTGGCCATAGACCGGGTCCGGCCCGCCATCTTCACGGAACAGGCCCAGGACCAGCCCCAGCCCCTCCGGTCGCCCGGCCTGGTTGATTGCCGTCGCCCCCTGCCCGGCGCCGGGATGGCAGGCCGAGCAGGAGCGCGCATCGAACAGCGGGCCGAGCCCGTCATTGGCGCGGGTGGAACTCGGCGCCGGCACCCAGGGTCGCTCGAACAACGCCTTGCCGATGGCGATGTCGAGGCCGTCATCGCCGGCGGTGGCGGGAAGCGGGAGGAGGAAGGCGGCGAGGAGAAAGGGAAGGAGACGTCGGCGACCATGAGCTCGCCGACCAGCGACCAAGGCAGATGCGCCGCTGCGCGGAGTCTTCCCTGGATCCCGGATCGGCGCTCCGGCTTCGCCGTCGCTGGTCCGGTACACGAGGCAAGCGTGTGCGGGAGGGAGAGCCTCCCCCTTCCCGTTTCCCGGACAAGCCGCGCGCAGCGCGGTGCCGATCCGGGATTCAGCGGAAACTGCGCCGAAGGCATCCTTCCCCTCACCGCAGCCCTCTCCCAGACGGGGAGAGGGAGCCGGGTCGGCATGGCCAAACATGCGTGCGCGGGGAATCATCACACCACCCGGAACCAGCCCATCATGCCGGTCTCCATATGTTCGAGGATGTGACAGTGGAAGACCCAGTCGCCCGGCGCGGCGACGAAGGCGATGTCCACCGCCTCGCCCGGCTGCACCAGCACCGTGTCGGCGAAATGCGGCGGCAGGCGGCCCTTGCTGGAGCCGAGCACGGCGAAGGCGTGGCCGTGCAAATGGATCGGGTGGGGAAATCGCGTCTCGTTCTTGATGGTGACGCGGTAGCTCTTGCCCACCTCCATGCGCGCGAGCGGCGGCGGCAGACCAAGGCGCGTGCCGGCCGACCAGGAGACCTGGCCGATCGACCAATAGGTCGCCGCGCCGACGCAGAAGCTCGCCACCAGCGCCTTGGCCAGCGGATCGTCCGGCGGCAGGCCGAGTTCCTTCACCGCCGCATCGGTCGCCTGTTGCAGAGTGAAGGAAAGGGTCTCGGCGCTGTCGAGAGCCGGCACGGGCAGTTCGGGCGGCGGCAGGGCAAGCGGGCCCTTGCGGGGACGCTTCACCCGGCCACGCGCGCTGAGCGTTGCGAAGCTGTAAATGTCTGCCGCACGGTAATCGCCGAACGTCACCGGCGCGCCATTGGCGGGCATGCGCACATGCAGGTCGATGCGCTGCGCCGGACCCATGCGCCAGATGCCGTCCGGCAGGTCGTCGAGCTTCACCGGCTTCAGCGCATGGCCGTCCACCGCGATGAGCCAGGCCTCGCCACCCTCGACGCCAATATCCATCACGCGGGTGGAATCGACATTGAGGATGCGTAGCCGCACATCGCCGCCGGCGGGGGCGTTGAGCGCGAGGCGCGGCTGGCCGTTGCAGGTGCGGGTGGCGCCATAGGTGCCGGCCTTGGAGGCGCCGTCGGCCTCGGTGAGCGGCAGGAAGCTGCCATCGTCGGCGAGGCGCCAGTCCTTGAGGCAGAGCACATGCTCGGCATCGAAGCGCGGGTCGCGCGGATCCTCGACGATGAGCACGCCGACCAGCCCGCGCCCGGCCTGCCCGGTCTCGTCGCAATGGGGATGGAAGAAGAAGGTGCCAGGATCGTCCAGTGGCAATTGGTGCACGAAGCGCGCGCCCGGCTCGACCAGCGGCTGGGTCAGTGGGGGCACGCCGTCGAATTCGTTCGGCATGCGGATGCCGTGGAAATGCAGCGAGCTGCCCTCATGAAGCCCGTTCGCATAGGTCGCCTCGAGCCGGGCGCCGCGCGGCAGGCGGATGAGGCGGAAGGGTTCGCCATCATAGGCGTAACAGGGCGTCGCCGGGCCGTCCGGGCCGAGCAGGCGCATGTCCATCGGTCCGGCGGCGAGCGTCAGCCGCTCGGTCGGCACGAAAGGCGCCGGCGCGCGCGCCTGCCCGAGGCGCGAGGGAGCGATCGCTCCCAGCGCACCAAGGGCCGCGCCCGCGCCGAGAAAGGCGCGGCGCGAGAGACCCGCGCCGCGTGACTTCATGATGGCCTCACTGACCGACCTTGGACGGGTCGTCCAGGCTGTCCGAACCCTCGACCTTGATCTTGAGCTTGAGCGCGGCGACCACGCCCTCGAAGCCGCGGGTCTGGGCGACCAGCGAATCGACGCCGGTCTGCACCAGCTTGTTGCCGGCCGCGTTGCCCTCGCCGATCATCTGATCATAGGCCTCCTTGCCGCTGTCGGCCTCGTCCTTGATCGCCTTCAGCGCGGCGAGCGCGGCGTCGACCTTGGCGTCGGCTTCCTTCGCCGCGTCCGGCGCCTTGGCGGCCGCATAGGCGGCGACCGAGGGGCCTTCCACGACGGTGCCGTCCACGCGGGTGTACTTGCCGCGATAGATCGAGGCGATGCCCAGCTCGTCGTAATAGTGCGAGTTATGGGTGTTGTCGGAGAAGCAGTCATGCTCCTCCTCCGGGTCGTGCAGGATGAGGCCGAGCTTCATCCGCTCGCCCGCCAGCTCGCCATAGGACAGCGAGCCGAGGCCGGTGAGGATGGTGCCGAGCGCAGCCTTGTCCTTCTGCTTGAGCACGGCGGCGCGGGCCTTGCCCTTGGCGCTCCACGCCTTGGCCATGTCCTCGAGGTCGGACACGAGCAGGTCGGTGGCGGCCTTGAGATAGGCGGCGCGGCGGTCGCAATGGCCGTTGGTGCAGTTGGCGGTGTCGTAATCGGTGGCGGGACGCTTGCCGGCGCCCGGCCCGGTGCCGTTCAGATCCTGGCCCCAGAGCAGGAATTCGATGGCGTGGTAGCCGATGGCGACGTTCGACTCGACGCCGCCAGCCTCCTGCAGGCTGTCGAGCAGCTTGGGCGTGATCTTGGTGGCGTCGATGGTTTTCTTGCCGACGCGGATCTTGGTGTTGGCGATCACATTGGCGGTGTAGAGCGGGTTCTCGTCCGAGGCGTCGCCATAGGACTTGGCGTCGACATAGTCGATCAGCCCCTCATCGAGCGGCCAGGCGTTCACGCGGCCTTCCCAATCGTCGACGATGGCATTGCCGAAGCGGTAGCCCTCGGTCTGCTGGTAGGGCACGCGGGCGGCCTTCCAGGCGGCCTTGGCCTTGTCGAGATTGGCCTCGGTCGGCGCGGCGAGGAAGGCGTCGACGGCGGCCTGCAGATCCTTCGCGGTCTTCAGGCTGTCGCCATACATCGCCTCGGCGATGTCGGCATAGGTGACGACGACATCGCGCACCTTCGGCGCGGCGGTGTCGGCGCCGGCCGGGCCGGCCGCTATGAGGGCGCCGAGCGCAACGGCCGCCAGAAGCGGCGCCGCGAACAGGGTTTTGGCTCGCATGGTTTCTCCTCCCGTCGCCCCCAGGGCGTTCGTGATAGGGAGTCCTACGCCAGCACCGGAAGTCGTCGCAAGTGTTCGGGGTGCAGATTAGAACCGTTACACGGTACGCACAACACGAAGACACGCCAGGCGCGCGATCAATACGTGCGATTACTTCTTATGATGACCGGCGATTATGACGCAGCGTCCAGAAGGGGCTGGAGCGCCTCGATCAGCGCCTCGTCGGTGACGGAAGCCAGCGGGCAATAGAGCTTCGCCGCCTCGGTGCGCCTGCCGGGCCGCATCACCAGCACCACGGTTTCCGCCCCGCCGCAGGCCGGGTCGCCGCAGGCGATCTCGGTGATCGACACGGTGGTGTCCTCGCCGACGCCGAGCATGGCGCGCGCACGCGCGGCGAGCTCGCGTGCCGCATCCGGCGCGGCTTCGGCACCCGCGCCCCGGCGGAAAAACAGGCGGGCCATCGCGCTCTTTCCTCACTCCCGGCGGAACGACACGGCCGGCGAACGTGGCCGGCCTTTGGGGGCCAGCGTCCATGGAGTTAAGCCCGCCCGCGCCGCGCCGCAAGCCGCTGTCGCGGCAGGCGCCGCCCGCAAGTAAAGATCACCACTCGCTCTTTAGAACTATAATAATACGCGAAGATAGCTGTTGTATCAGCAGATTAGTCATCGTACTTACTTCGCAGCGGCTGCCGACAACGTCAGGCAACCCAGTCATCGCTGCCGTCAGTGACGGCACAGCTTTCGCGAGGCCCTTTCCCGGCAGGTCTCGTGAAACGCGCGGGACGACGACACGCGCTCCCTCAGTCGTCGTCCCGCGCCTTAGCTTCCCGCCGCGCGCGAGGCTCCCCGCGTGCCTCGGCCTCCCAGCCGCCCATCCACGGTTCGGGCGCCCTCACACCGAGATAGCCGAGAATCCCCAATGCCGCCGCGACGCCCGTGGCGAAAGAGGCTTGCAGCAGGTAGCCGCCCGTCGGCGCTTCCCAGTCCAGCATCTCGCCTGCCACGAACACGCCGGGCCGCGCCGTGAGCATCAGACCATCGCTCACGTCCGATCGGGTGATGCCGCCGGCGCTCGAGATCGCGCGCTCCAGACCCGCCATGCCGGTGACGGTGAGCGGCAGCGCCTTGATGCGCGCGGCGAGCTCCAAAGGCTCGGTCGGCAAGGGCCCCTCGCCCTCGCGCAGCAGACCGGCCGCGACGGGTGAGAGGCCCGCCGCCTTGCGCAACCGGTTCGACAGCGACTCGCCCTTGCGGCTCGCGGCCAGCCGCTCGGCCAGACGCGCGGCGGAGAGGTCCGGGCGGAGGTCGAGCGTCAATGTCGCCTGCCCCTGCCGCTCGACCATGGCGTGCAGTGGGGCGGACAGCGCATAGACCGCGCCGCCCTCCAGCCCCGCCGGGTCGATCATCGCCTCGCCGCGTACTGTCGCGCCATCAAGAGTGAGCGCGATCCGCTTCAACGGCTCGCCGGCGAAGCGGCTGCGGAAGGTCTCCGACCAGCCGATATGCGCGCCGCTATTGGCCGGACGCAACGGCGCAACCGTGACACCCGCGGCGCGCAGAAGCTCGACCCAGCCGCCATCGCTGCCGAGGCGCGGCCAGCTTGCCCCGCCCAGCGCCAGCAGCGTGGCGTCCGGCCGGATGATGGCTTCCCCCTCCGCTGTCGCGAGGCGCAAACCGCCGGCCTCGTCCCAGCCCTTCCAGAGTTGGCGGGGGGCAAGGCGCACGCCGAGGGCGTCCAGCCGGCGCAGCCAGGCGCGCAGCAAGGGCGAGGCCTTGAAGCTCGCGGGGAACAGCCGGCCGCTCGAGCCGATGAAGGTCGGCTCGCCCAGCCCCTCGACCCAGGCCTGAAGCCGGGCCGGCGGGAACGCATCCAGCAGAGGCGCGAGCCAATCGGCCGCCGCGCCATAGCGGCCGATGAAAGCGGCGCGCGGTTCGGAGTGGGTGAGGTTCAGCCCGCCCCGCCCGGCGATGAGGAATTTACGCGCGGGCGAGGGCATGCGCTCATGGATCGTCACCACGCAGCCGGCCTGTGCCAGCATTTCGGCGGCGATCAGCCCGGCCGGACCGGCGCCGATGATCGCCACCTGCGGCGGGGCGGAATTCCGTGAGTCGGATGAGGGGTTTGCGCTCACCGGCTCACATTCCGATTCCGGGTGAAGTCGGCGGCAAATGACGTGTGCGCCCAAGGCCCTGCCCGCCGCCCATGCCGCCCTGATTCAGGCTCGCCCTGAGGGCCTGAAGAACTGATTCAACAGGCTCGCAGGTTGATTCAGATGGCCGGCTCAAGCCCATGACAATCAACCGATTTCGGGCATGGCGACATCGCTGACGCGCAGATTGACCTGCGTGCGCCCCTGCCAGCTATCGAGTTCCAGCATGCCGGCGACATGGATGTTCTGGCCGCGCGCGGCGAGCAGGCTCTGGCCGAGCGGCGTGTTCACGGCACGAAAGGCGACGCCGGACAGGATGGTGCCGTCCGAGCTGCGCAGCCGCACCCGCACCTGATCGGCGCTGCCGGCCTCGGCATAGACGAGGCGATGGGCGGGAAAGGCGAAGATCGGCTGCGGGTTGCCGGCGCCATAGGGCCCGGCACGCTCGATCAGTTCGATCAGTTCTGGCGTCGCGCCAGCGGCGGAGAGCGCGCCGTCGATCACCGTCTCATCGACCGCCCGCGCTTCCTCCACCGCGCCGGAGAGCGCCTCGTCGAGATAGGCGCGCAGATCCCCCAACCGCTCACGGGCGATGGTGAGGCCGGCCGCCATGGCGTGCCCGCCGCCCTTCACCAACAGACCCCGATCCACCGCGCCGCGCACGGCGCGGCCGACATCGACGCCGGGGATGGAACGGGCCGAGCCGGACCCCATGGCGCCGGTAAAGGCGATGGCGAAGGCGGGACGGCCAAACTTCTCCTTCAGCCGGGCGGCCACCAGCCCGACCACGCCGGGATGCCAGCCCTCGCCGGAAGAGAGGATAACCGTGCCCTCCCCGGCAAGGCCGAGCGAGGCTTCCGCTTCGGCCTCGGCCTGCGCGACGATGGCGCGCTCCACCTGCTGGCGCTCGGTATTCAGCCGGTCGAGTTCGGCGGCGATCACCGCCGCCTCGATGGGATCGCGGGTGAGCAGCAGCCGCGTGCCGAGCGCGGCGTCGCCAATGCGCCCGCCGGCATTGATGCGCGGTCCCAGCAGGAAACCGAGATGCCACGCCTTGGGCGGGCCGGAAAGGCGGGCGGCATCCATCAGCGCCGTCAGCCCCGGCCGTAGCCGCTGGCGCAGCACAATCAGCCCCTTGGTGACGAAGGCGCGGTTGAGGCCGGTGAGCGGCACCACATCCGCCACCGTGCCGAGCGCGACGATGTCGAGAAAGGACAGGAGGTCCGGCGCCGGCCGGGCATCGGTCCAGAAGCCGCGCCGGCGCAGCTCGCGCACCAGACCAACGGCGGTGATGAAGACAATGCCGACGGCGCAGAGATGGCCGAGGCCGGACAGGTCATCCGCGCGGTTCGGGTTCACCAGCGCGGTGACCTCCGGCAGGCTCTCGCCGGCCTGGTGATGGTCGATCACCACCACGTCCAGCCCCAGCTCGCGGGCGCGGGCGAAGGGCTCGAAGCTCATCGTGCCGCAATCGACGGTGACGAGCAGCCGCGCGCCATTGGCCGCCAGCGCCTCGATGGCCGGGATATTCGGCCCGTAACCCTCGAAGATGCGGTCGGGAATGTGGAAGGCGGGGTCGAGCCCGCCGGCACGCAGCACCTCGACCAGCAGCGCGGTGGAGGTGGCGCCGTCCACGTCATAATCGCCGAACACCGCGACCGCCTCGCCCTTCTCCACCGCATCGGCGAGGCGGGCGACGGCGGGGGCCATGTCGGTCAGCGTGTCCGGGTCCGGCAGCAGGCGGCGCACCGTCGGATCGAGATAGGCCTCGACCTCCTCGATGGCGACGCCGCGCCCGGCCAGCACGCGGGCGAGAATTTCCGGCACGCCCTGGCGCTGGACGATGGCCATCGTCGTCTGTGCGCCGCGCGCGTCCAGCCGCTCGCGCCAGAAGCGGCCCAGCGCGGAATGCTTCACACCGAGAAAGGCACGCGGCGCCGGCGCCGCGGTCGGGAGGGTCAGACTCATGCGCGGAGGATAAGCCCTAACTTGGCGGGCGCGTCGAGAGGCGGCGCGCCTCTCAGGCGCGGACGGCGGGAAATGGTCATGAACATGTCGTGCGCCTGTTGCCGCAACGACATGGGCGAGCCTCAGGAAAGGCGCCTCGGCTCACCCGATCCCCACGACAGGAGACCAACCATGTCGCTGCGTTCCTCGCTGCTCGCCGGCGCCGCCGTCGCGCTGCTGATGCTGGGCACGCCCGCCCGCGCCGACCAGACCTTCCCGGCGACGCTCGCCGGCCACGCCGTGCTGCCGGCGCAGACCTTCATCGAGATGCCCGCCGACGCGCCCGAAGATCTCAAGACCTCCGGCAAATTCACGACCGGCGCGCGCGTGGAAGCCATCGGCTCGGTGATGGGCAAGTCGGCGGGCCGCCCGACGGGAGTCGCCGTGCCGTTCAAGGGCCAGCCGGTCCAGGGCCATTCCGGCATCAAGGTGATGCCGGACGGCTCGTTCTGGATCATCACCGACAACGGCTTTGGCTCGAAGGCCAACAGCCCGGATTCGGCGCTGTTCCTGCGCCATTACAAGGTCGACTGGTCGACGGGGGCGTTCCAACCGGTCGAGACCATCTTCCTCACCGATCCCGACAAGAAGGTGCCGTTCCGCATCGTCCATGAGGGTACGGACAAGCGTTACCTGACCGGCGCTGACTTCGACATCGAGAGCTTCCAGATCATCGGCGACGATCTGTGGATCGGCGAGGAATTCGGCCCCTTCCTCATCAAGGCCGACCTGACCGGCAAGGTGAAGCAGGTGTTCGAGACGGTGGCCGGCGAGACGCCGGTGCGCTCGCCCGACAGCCCCTCCGTCACCTCCCCCGCCGCGCCGAACGCGCCGGCGACCTTCAACGCCCGCCGCTCCAAGGGCTATGAGGGCATGGCCGCCTCCAAGGACGGCAAGTTCCTCTACGCCCTGCTCGAAGGCCCGCTCTGGGACGCTTCGACGAAGGACTGGCAGAAGACCGCCGACGGCAAGGAATTCCTGCCGATCCTCGAATTCGATGTGGCCAACGGCAAGTGGACCGGGCGCATGTGGCAGTACGTTCTCGAGCAGAACGGCCATGCCATCGGCGACTTCAACATGATCGACGGCACGACCGGCCTGATCATCGAGCGCGACAATGGCGAGGGCACCAAGGACAAGGCCTGCGCCGAGGGCACCAAGGGCCCGGACTGCTTCCACGACCTCGCCAAGTTCAAGCGCATCTACAAGATCGAGCTGACCGACGCCAATGCCGGCCAGCCGGTGCGCAAGATCGGTCATATCGACCTGATGAACATCGCCGATCCCGACAAGAAGGCCCGCAAGGCGCTGAATGACGGCGTGCTGACCTTCCCGTTCTTCACCATCGAGGACGTGGATGTGGTCGACGCCACGCATATCGTGGTCGGCAACGACAACAACCTGCCCTTCTCCTCCTCGCGCGATCCCGCGAAGGCGGACGACAACGAGCTGATCCTGCTCGAGGTCGGCGATTTCCTGAAGGCCAAGTGAAGCGCGAGAACAGGAGCCGGGGCGGCCACGCCCCGGCTGTCACGCCGTGTCGGGCAACGTGGTGGGCGCGGAGGGCTTGCGCAGGATGAGCGCGACGCCGATCACCATCACCAGTGCGCCGATGAGCTTCACCAGCGAGGGCGCGTCGCCGATCAGCACGATGCCGAACAGCACGGTGAGCAGCGGGTTGAGCATCGAATAGGGCACCACCGCGTTCACCGAATGGCGCTGCAGCAGCCAGTACCAGATGCCGTAGCCGATGATCGACGAGGCGATGGCACTGTAGATCACGGCCATCCAGCCATGGATTCCCGCCGTCGCCACCATGCCCCAACGGTCCGCCTCGAACAGCCATGACGCAAGGAACAGCTGTGGCACGGAGAACAGCGAGGACCACCCCATCATGGTCATGGGCGAGACGCTGGACATGTGGTTGACGATGAGATTGGTCACCGCCCAGCCGGTGGCGCTGGCAACCAGCAGGGCGAGACCGAGCGGGCTCGGCCAGGTCGGCCCGGCGGCGATGATGAGAATGCCGGCGAGCGAGATCGCCAGCCCGGCGGTGCGCAGCCGTCCCAGCGGCTCCTTCAGCATCAGGCACGCCAGCACCGTAGCGATCGGTCCGCCGAGCTGGATGATGACCGCGCTCGTGCCGGCCTCCGCATGCTCCAGCGCCGCGAACAGCAGGCCGAAATGCACCGTGCCGAAGGTGAAGGACACCAGCAGAATGCCCGGAAGCTGCGCACGGGTGATGCGGGTGAACGGGACCAGCAGCGCCGACACCACGACGAATCGCAGCGCCGTCGTCAGCAAGGGCGGGATCTCCTGAACGCCGAGCTTGATGACGATCATGTTCAGCGCCCAGACGCAGACGACGGCGAGGGCGAGCAGCTTGTCACGAAAGGGCATGGGGACGCAGTGGCGAGGGACGACCGGCAACCCCGGGCGGAAGCTGCCACCGGCGCGGACTCGCGAAAGGGCGGCCAGTTTCCCGCTGATAGCGCCCCCGCGCCTCAAAGCAAAGCCGGCATCGCCGATGCCTGCCCTGCACCGGCCTCATGGCGGAGGTGCTGGCCTCCGGTCTCGGGCGGCGACGCGGCGCCCTGCCCTCTTGCGGCGCCAAGCCGGCTGGGTATGGTGCGCGCCATGCTCGACCTGTCGCTCCTCGGCCGCCTGTCCTTCCAGCACGCCGCGCCCTCCAAGCCGCCGCTGCCGCCCGGCCGGCATGATCTCGGCCTGTTCGACACGCGCGACTATGTGCTGATCGTGCCCGAGGGAATCGATCCCGGCCGGCCGACGCCCTTCATGTGCCTGTTCCATGGTGGCGGCGGCAGCGCCGAGAAGATCCTGCCGATCATGCGCCGCCATGCGGAGGAACGCGGTTTCCTGCTGCTGGTGCCGCAGTCGCTGTTCCCGACCTGGGACATCGTTATTGCCGGCAACGGACCCGACCGCGAGCGGCTGGATGTCGGGCTGGCGGAAGTCGCGTCCCGCTTCAGTCTGGACCCGACGCATTTCGCCTTTGCCGGCCATTCGGACGGGGGCAGCTACTCGCTGTCCAACGGGCTCAGCAACGGGCAGATCGTCACCCACATCCTTGCCTTCTCAGCCGGCTTCATGACCGTGCTGGCGCAGGAAGGCTCGCCCAAGGTTTTCATCGCCCATGGGCAGCAGGACACGCAAACGCCGATCGCCACGGCCGGCCGCTCGCACGCCGCCAAGCTGCGCCATGCCGGCTATGAACTGACCTATGTCGAGCATGGCGGGCCGCACGCCTCGCAGCCGCCCATGGTGCAGCTCGGCGTCGATTACTTCCTCAAGGACGTCCCGCCGCGCGGCTAAGGCGACAGCGGCGCCAACAAAAAGGCCGGCGCGAGGCCGGCCTTTCCGACGATCATCAGCCGAAAAATCGCTCAGGCGACCTTCTTCGCCGACTTGGCGAGCTCGGCAACCTCGGCCTCATACTTGGCGACCAGCGCGGCGAAATCGCCGGGGCCGGCCTTCAGCGCCGCCTTCACATCCGACGCCCAGGTGGTGTGGCGCAGGGTGAAGGTGTTGGTGGCGGAGGAGCCGTACTTCTTCGAGAAGGCGACGTTCAGCTTGAACGGAATCGGCTCGGAAGCGAGGTAGTTGGTGGTCGCGTGCTCCGTCACGAAAGCCGTGTAGGCCTCGGCGACCTCCTGGTACTTCTCGGCGGCGATCAGCGCGTCGATCTTGGACAGCAGGGGCGGAAGCAGCGAATGAGGAGCGGTCATGGGTCGTTCCCTTGGCAATTGGCTTGGCGTTCGGGTGGGAGGCGCCCCTGACGGGCCGCGCCACCGCACCGCTCTGGTATACAGCACACCGCGCCGCGACCAAAGCAACAGATGAGCCCGCCGTCGCGCCCCATGCGAGGCGGACCGGCGAAACAAAAAGGGCGCCCGAGGGCGCCCTTTTAATCGCGGTCTGAGCTCGCGGCGGGCGCGATGCCTCTCAGAGGTGGAACTTGGAGAGGTCGCGATGCTCGGCCTCGATCCAGCGCACCGTGCCGGAGGCGGAGCGCATGACGACGGTGTGGGTCTTCACCACGCCGCGCTCATACTTCACGCCCTTGAGCAGATTGCCGGTGGTGACGCCCGTCGCCGCGATCAGGCAGTCGCCGCGCACCATGTCGGTGATGGTGTAGATCTTCTTCGGGTCGGTGACGCCCATCTTCTTGGCGCGCTCCCGCTTCTCCTCGGTGTCGAGGATCAGGCGGGTGTACATCTCGCCGCCGATGCATCGCAGGGCCGCCGCCGCCAGCACACCTTCCGGCGCGCCGCCGGTGCCGAGATAAATGTCGACGCCGGTCTCGTCCGGGTTGGTGGTGTGGATCACGCCCGCGACGTCACCATCGGTGATGAGCTGCACGGCCGCGCCGGTCTTGCGCACCGCCTCGATGATCGCCGCGTGGCGCGGGCGGTCGAGGATCAGCGCGGTGATCTCGGAGGGCTTCACGCCCTTGGCCTTGGCCAGGGACTGGATGTTCTCCTCGGGCGTGGCGTCGATGTCGATCGTGCCCTTCGGGTAGCCCGGCCCGATGGCGATCTTGTCCATGTAGACGTCGGGCGCGTAGAGCAGCGTGCCGCCTTCGGCCATCGCCATCACGGCGATGGAGCCCGGCATGTTCTTGGCGCAGAGCGTCGTGCCTTCGAGCGGGTCGACGGCGATGTCGACCGCCGGGCCCTTGCCGGTGCCGACTTCCTCGCCGATGAACAGCATCGGCGCCTCGTCGCGCTCGCCCTCGCCGATGACGATGCGGCCGGCGATCGGCAGGCGGTTCAGCTCGCGACGCATGGCGTCCACCGCGGCCTTGTCGGCCGCCTTCTCGTCGCCGCGCCCGCGCAGGCTGGCGGAAGCCACCGCCGCGCGCTCGGTGACGCGCACCAGTTCGAGCGTCAGGATGCGCTCAAGCGCCTGCCCTGCCTTGACCGTAATTTCTTCCGCCATCGTCCCAGCCCCTCTCAGTCCTTCTCGATCCGTATCACCTGCGGCGGCTGCGCGATGACGCCATCGAGATCGATGGCGGCGATCGCGCGGCGCACCGCGTCCTCGTTCGTGGCGTAGGTGATCAGCACCACAGGTGCCGGGTCCTCCGCGCTGTCAGCCCGGTCGCCGCCATGAGGGCGGCCCCGCCGGTGCTGCATTATGGACTCGAGCGAGATGTTCTGCTCGGCCATATGGCGGGCAATGGCTGCCGCCGTTCCAGGCCGATCAACCGCCGCAAGGCGGATATAATACCCCCCTTCATGACGCTGGATGGCGGCCTTGCCCGCCGGGCGGAGATTTTCCGCCTTCCAGCCGAAGGGTGTGCCCGCCGCGCCACTGGCGAGATCACAGATGTCGCCGACCACGGCGGACGCCGTCGCGTCGCTGCCGGCGCCGGGGCCGACCAGCGTCAGCGCCACCGCGTCGCCGTCAATCGCCACCGCATTGGTCACGCCGGAGACCTGCGCGATTGGCCAATGTTTAGGCACCATGGTCGGGTGAACGCGAAGCTCCACCGCCTCGCCGGCGCGGGCGGCGACGCCCAGCAGCTTGATGCGGTAGCCGAGCTCGTCCGCCGCCTCCAGGTCCTGCAGCGTGATGGAGCGGATACCCTCGACATGGATCGCATCCGGATCTGGCTGCACGCCGAAGGCCAGAGCGGCGAGCAGGGACAGCTTGTGCGCGGTGTCGAAGCCATCGACGTCGAAGGTCGGGTCTGCCTCGGCATAGCCGAGTTGCTGCGCCTGATCGAGGCACGCTTCGAAGGAGAGCCCCTCGTCGCGCATCCGCGTCAGGATGTAGTTGCAGGTGCCGTTGAGAATGCCGGAGACGCGGGCGATGCGGTTGCCCAGCAGGGCCTCGCGCAGCGTCTTGATGACGGGAATGCCACCGGCAACGGCCGCCTCGAAGCGGATGCCGACGCCCTTGTCTTCCGCCGCCGAGGCGAGCGCCACGCCGTGATGGGCGAGCAGCGCCTTGTTGGCGGTGACGACGGTGTGGCCGGCGGCGATGGCGGCTTCCACCGCCGCCTTGGCGGTGCCCTCATGGCCGCCGATCAGCTCGACGAACACGTCAATATCGGGGTCGCGGGCCAGTTCGACGGCATCGTCGAACCAGCGCATCCCGGTGAGGTCGCAATCGCGGTTGCGGGAGCGGTCACGGGCGCTGACGGCGACGACCTCGACCGCACGCCCGGTGCGGGCGGCGATCTCGTCCTTGCGACGCGCAAGCATGCGCACCACGCCCGCGCCGACCGTCCCGAGGCCGGCGATGCCAATTTTCAGCGGCGGCGCCATAGTTTGTCCGAACTCAACAGAAGACCAGATAGCGGCGCCGTTCGGGAGGACCGAGCGTCAGCGCGCCGCGGCGAGAGGGACGACGTTGTGCAATGTTTCCGCGCCGGTTTCAAGGAACCGGCGGACATTGCGGGCGGCCTGCCGGATGCGCTGCTCGTTCTCCACAAGTGCGATACGCACATACTCATCGCCATGCTCGCCGAAGCCGACGCCCGGAGCGACGGCCACATCCGCCTTCTCGATCAGCAGCTTGGCGAATTCGACGCTGCCCATGTGGCGGAACTTCTCGGGGATCGGCGCCCAGGCGAACATCGAGGCGCTCGGCACGGGAATCTCCCAGCCGGCCTTGCCGAAGCTGTCCACCAGCGCGTCGCGGCGCTTCTTGTAGACCGCGCGCATGTCGGCGATGCAGTCCTGCGGGCCGTTCAGCGCCGCCGTGGCCGCGACCTGGATCGGCGTATAGGCGCCGTAATCGAGATAGGACTTCACCCGCGCCAGCGCCGCGATCAGCCGCTCATTGCCGACCGCGAAGCCCATGCGCCAGCCGGCCATGGAGAAGGTCTTGGACATGGAGGTGAACTCCACCGTCACATCCATGGCGCCCGGCACCTGCAGCACGGAAGGCGGCGGGTTGTCGTCGAAATAGACCTCCGAATAGGCGAGGTCGGACAGCAGGATCAGGTCGTGCTTCTTCGCGAAGGCGACGCAGTCCTTGTAGAAATCAAGATCGGCGACGCAGGCCGTCGGGTTCGACGGGTAGCACAGCACCAGCGCCAGCGGCGACGGGATCGAATGCACCACCGCGCGCTCCAGCGCCCGGAAGAATTCCGGGCCGGGCTCGCACGGCACCGAGCGGATCGCCGCGCCGGCCATCAGGAAGCCGAAGGCGTGGATCGGGTAGGACGGGTTCGGCACCAGGATCACGTCGCCCGGCGCGGTGATGGCCTGCGCCATATTGGCGAAGCCTTCCTTCGAGCCGATGGTGGCGACCACCTGCGTGTCGGGGTTCAGCTTCACACCGAAACGGCGCTCATAATAGGCCGCCTGCGCGCGGCGCAGACCCGGAATGCCCTTGGAGGCGGAATAGCGGTCGGTGCGGGGACGCCCGATGGTATCCTTGAGCTTCTCCACCACATGGGCGGGCGCATCGAGGTCCGGGTTGCCCATGCCGAGATCCACGATATCAGCGCCGCCATTGCGAGCGGTGGCCTTCACACGGTTCACCTGCTCGAAGACATAGGGCGGCAGCCGGCGGATACGGTGGAAGTCGGTCATCGGTCTCAAGCTCCAAACCGCCCCGATTCATCGGATAGCGGCACTGAGGCGCTACATAACACTGTTCAGGCGCCCGCACAGCGAGGGATCGCAGCGAAAACGGGCGGAAGCGTGATGAAAACTGTCGCGGCCACGTATCGCCAAGGTGGCGCCGGGCGACGCCTAGGGCTGTTGCTGGCTATCGGTCTCGACTTGCTGCTGTTGCTCGCGGGCGAGGCCCTGAAGATCGCTCTGCATCTTCGCCGTCTGCGCCGGCGTCATCACCGGGCGGTCGCCGATCTGCGCGGGGGCGCCGAAATTGGGGTAGACCAGTTCCTGGCCGGGGGTGATGGGCTTGGCCATCTCTGGCGGCAGCAGCGAGGACGGCCCCGAGCAGCCGGCGAGCGCCAGCGCCACCAGACCGGCCAGGCAACCGGCCCGTCGAGCCGGGCGCGCCATGGCGCGCGGGATCATCCGGCAAGGATCCGCCATGCTCTTCATGCCCCGGTCATCTCCCACGCTCACCGATCTCCCATGCCTCCGGCCTGATACGCACTCGCCCCGGCCGGGCCGCACGGCTATGATGGCATCACCTATGAACGCAGGCACCCGCGGGGACAAGCGGTGAGTAACCGACGCACGACCGGAAAGCCGGCCACCGACGCCAAGACGCCCCTCCGCACGGCGCGTTCGACCACGACAACTGACCCGGTGAAACCGGCTGACAGCAAGGCCGCCACGAGCCGGAGCGCCGCCAAGCTCGCCACCGAGGCGACCGCAACCGCGCCGGTGAGCAAACCGGCGACCAAGCGCCCGCAAAAGGCGACCGCGCCTGCCAAGCCCACGGTCGAATCAAAAGCACGGCTGAAGGCTGCGATCCCGGAGACCACGCCCCAAAGCGTCAAGGGCGGCCCGGCGAAGCCAACCGTGACGTCTTCAGCCAGGAAGGCCCGCGCGCCCGCTGCCGACCTGGCGCAAGCCAAGCCAACTCCTGCCGCACCCGCTCCCACCGCGCCGGATAGGGCCGTTAAGCGTCCGCGCACGAAAGCCGCCGAACAGCCCTCCGCCCTGCCCCGCTACGCGGTGCGCCCCTCGCAGCGGCGCGCGCAGGCCGAGGCTGAAACGCTGGCTGCGCCCGTTCCGCCCCCGCAGGCCGTGCCGGCGGCACCCGCTCAGCCCACACCACAACCGAGTGCAGCCAAGCCCGCTGCGCCGGAACCGCCCCCGCTCGGCTCCGGTCCCATCGATCTGCAGGCCTTCGCCGGCAATCTCGCCCGCCTCGTCGAGGAGGGCGGCAAGGCGATGGCGGCCTATATGCGGCCGCGCGAGGAAGGGCTCATCCAGGACGATGTCGCCGAGGACATTGCCGACGTGATGAAGACCATCGGCAATGTCGCGGAGTACTGGCTTGCCGACCCCAAGCGCACGGTGGAGGCACAAGCCCGGCTGATCGGCGGCTATCTGGAGCTGTGGTCATCCACGCTCAAGCGCCTGAGCGGCAAGGAGGCCAAGCCCGTCGCCGAGCCGCCGGCCCGCGATGCCCGCTTCATCGATTCGGAGTGGAGCACCAACCCATTCTTCGACACGCTGAAACAGACCTATCTGCTCACCGCCAACTGGGCGGAGAACATGGTCGATGAGGCCGAGATCGACGCGCACACCAAGCACAAGGCGGAGTTCTATGTCCGCCAGATCGCCGGCGCCGTCTCGCCCTCCAATTTCGTGCTGACCAACCCGGAACTGCTGCGCACCACACTCGCTTCCAATGGCGAGAACCTTGTGCGCGGCATGAAGATGCTGGCCGAGGACATTGAGGCCGGTGGCGGCGACCTGAAGATCCGCCAGACCGACAACAGCAAGTTCAAGGTCGGCGAGAACCTGGCCGTCACACCCGGCAAGGTGATCTTCCAGAACGAGATCATGCAGGTCATCCAGTACGCGCCGCAGACGGAGAGCGTGCTGGCGGTGCCGCTGGTCATCATCCCGCCCTGGATCAACAAATTCTACGTGCTCGACCTGACGCCGGAAAAGTCCTTCATCCGCTGGGCGGTCGAGCAGGGCCTCACCGTCTTCGTGGTCTCCTGGGTCAATCCTGGCCCTGAGCTCGCCGGCAAGGGCTTCGACGCCTATATGAAGGACGGCGTGCTCACCGCCTTCGACGTGGCGAAGAAGGCGAGCGGCAGCCAGGACTTCCACGCGGTCGGCTATTGCGTCGGCGGTACCATGCTGGCGATGACGCTCGCCTGGCTTGCGGCTTCCGGCCAGGATGTCGGCCTGCGCTCCGTCACCTTCCTGACGACGCAGGTGGATTTCACCCATGCCGGCGACCTCAAGGTGTTCATCGACGAGGAGCAGATCGCCCATCTCGAGCGCAAGATGCTGGAATCGGGCGTGATGGACGGCCGCAAGATGGCCAACGCCTTCAACATGCTGCGGGCCAACGACCTGATCTGGCCCTATGTGGTGAACAACTATCTCAAGGGGCAGGCGCCCTTCCCCTTCGACATTCTCTACTGGAACTCGGATTCGACCCGCCTGCCGGCGGCGAATCATTCCTTCTACCTGCGCAACTGCTACCTCGATAACCGGCTGGCGCAGGGCAGCCTGATGCTGGCGGGCAAGAAGCTCGACCTCAAGAAGATCAACCTGCCCATGTACAGCGTCGCGACGCGCGAGGACCACATCGCGCCCGCCGCTTCGGTGTTCCTCGGCTTGCAAATGTTCGGCAATCCCGGCCGCTTCGTGCTGGCCGGCTCCGGCCACATTGCCGGCGTCATCAACCCGCCCGCGCGCGGCAAGTACCAGTACTGGACGGGCGAGGCCCCCGGCGGCGCGCTGGAAGACTGGATCGCCGGGGCGCAGATGCATCCGGGCTCGTGGTGGCCGGACTGGTTCGCCTGGATCGCCCAGCAGGACGATGCCCGCGTTCCCGCGCGCATCCCCGGCAAGGGCCCGTTCAAGGCGATCGAGGAGGCGCCCGGCAGCTATGTGAAGGTGAAGGCGTAGAAGGCTTCACTGGCTCTTGGCCTGTCATCCCCCTCGGGTCTTGCCTTCTGCAAGCCCAAGGACAGGCTCCGCGCAGCGGAGAGCCGGGATCGTTAGCCGACGGCGAGCGCCATGCGATCCCGGATCGGCCTGCGGCCGTCCAAGATGACGGTCATGGCCTCACGGGAGCCCTCACGGGAACAGGGCGATCTGCTCGAGCCCCAGCGTCTCGGGATAGCCGAGCACGAGGTTCATGTTCTGCACCGCCTGGCCGGAGGCGCCCTTCACCAGATTGTCGGTGGTGGAGATGACGACCACGCGATCCGGCGCGCGGTCCTGCACCACGCCGATGAAGGCCATGTTGGAACCCTTCACGAAGCGCGACTGCGGCACCTGGCCGAGCGGCAGCACGTGCACGAAGGCCTCGCCCTTATAGAAATCGGCCAGCACGCGATGCACGCCCTCAGCGCCGACGCCCGCGCCGGTCTTCAGATAGATGGTCGCGTAGATGCCGCGGCTCATCGGGATGAGGTGCGGCGTGAAGGTCGGCACCACGCTGCGGCCGGCGGCCTTGGAAAACTCCTGGTCGAATTCCGCCGTGTGCCGGTGGCCGCCGACGCCATAGGCGTGCATGCCATCCGTCACCTCGGTGTAGAGCAGGTTCTCCTTGGCCGCACGGCCCGCCCCTGTCACGCCGCTCTTGGCGTCGATGACGATGTGCTCGGGGTCGATGGCGCCGGCCTCGATCAGCGGCACCACGGGCAGGATGGCGGTCGTGGTGTAGCAGCCGGGATTGGCGACGAGCCGGGCCTTGCGGATGTCGTCGCGATAGAGCTCGACGACGCCGTAGACGGCTTCCTGCTGCAGTTCCAGCGCCTGATGCGGGTGGCCGTACCACTGCTCATAGGCGCCGGCATCGCGCAGCCGGAAATCCGCGGACAGGTCGACGATCTTGATGTGCGGCGCGGTCTCGAAGACTTTCTTGATGACCTGCTGCGTGGTGCCGTGCGGCAGGGCGCAGAAGGCGAGATCGACGCCCGACCAGTCCACCGCGTCGATAGTGGTGAGCGTCGGCAGGTTCAGCGGCGCGAATTGCGGGAACACCTCGGCCATGCTCTGGCCGGCCTTGCGGTCGGCAGTGAGCGCGACGATGTCCACGCGGGGGTGACGGACCAGCAGGCGCACCAGCTCCGCGCCGGTGTAGCCCGAGGCTCCGAGGATGGCGATCCGTGCCTTGCTGTCCGTCATCGTGGCGTATCCCGTCACTGGCGCGGGGAACGCCCCGCGCATGGAGACCGCGCCATTACACCGGATGCATGTCGCGGGAAAGACACGGATCTGCGCGCCGCGCGCATGGCGGCCGCGCGAGGAGGGCGGGAACACGGCTGAGCCTCCGCCGCTTGCCCCTCGCCTGCACTGTCGTCACCGACCGAAAGGACACGATGGCGCGCGATATTGTCGGGCTCTATGGCGGCAAGGTGCGCGCCAACCGCAAACGGCTGCGCTGCTGATTGTTCACGTCCTGTTCACGCGACTGACGCGCTTTGGCATAATGTGGTGTAATGGAATCGCCTGACGCCCCATTCAGCGAAAGCCCGCCTGCCTGATGTCCGATCCGAACCTGTTCGACCTTCCCCCCGCCGCGCCCAAGCCCGCGGCGACCCCGGCCGCGCCGAAGCCTGTGCGGGCGCCCGCCGCCTCCCCCGGCCTGCCCGGCGAGAGCGGTTACACGGCCGCGGATATCGAGGTGCTGGAAGGGCTGGAGCCGGTGCGGCGCCGGCCGGGCATGTATATTGGCGGCACGGACGAGAAGGCCCTGCATCACCTCTTCGCCGAGGTGATCGACAATTCAATGGACGAGGCGGTCGCCGGCCATGCCAGTTTCATCGAGGTGGAACTGACGGCCGACGGTTTCCTGACCGTGACCGACAATGGCCGCGGCATTCCGATCGAGAACCACCCGAAATATCCCGGCAAGTCGGCGCTGGAGGTCATCCTCACCACGCTGCACGCCGGCGGCAAGTTCGACAGCAAGGTGTACGAGACCTCGGGCGGCCTGCACGGCGTCGGCGTCTCCGTCGTCAACGCGCTGTCCGACGTGCTGGAGGTCGAGGTCGCGCGTGGGCAGGTGCTTTACCGCCAGCTCTATTCGCGCGGCATGCCGCAGGGCCCGATCCAGGAGATCGGCCGCGTGCAGAACCGGCGCGGCACGCGGGTGCGCTTCCACCCGGACGCGCAGATTTTCGGCGAGGGCGCCCGCTTCAAGCCGGCCCGCGTCTTCAAGATGGCCCGCTCCAAGGCCTATCTGTTCGGCGGGGTCGAAATCCGCTGGAGCTGCGACCCGGAACTGGTCGCCGGCAGCGAAATTCCGCCCAAGGCCACCTTCCGCTTTCCCGGCGGCCTCAAGGACTATCTCGCCGCCGATATCGAGGGCCACACGCTGGTCCACCCGGATATCTTCGCCGGCAAGACCTCGCGGCCCGGCGGCCATGGCTCGGCCGAGTGGGCTGTGGCCTGGCTCGGTGACGCGGACGGCGCCATTTCCTCCTACTGCAACACCATCCCCACCGCCGAGGGCGGCACGCATGAGACCGGCCTGCGTGCCGTTCTGCTCAAGGGTCTGCGCGACCATGCCGAGCGCACCGGCAACGCCAAGCGCGCCGCCATCATCACCGCCGACGACGTGATGGCCGGCTGCGCGGCCATGCTCTCGGTCTTCGTGCGCGAGCCGGAATTTCAGGGCCAGACCAAGGAAAAGCTCGCCACCGCCGAGGCCGCGCGCATCGTCGAGGGCGCGCTGCGCGACCCGTTCGACCATTGGCTCGCCGGCAACCCGCCGCAGGCCAGCCGCCTGCTCGACTGGGTTATCGAGCGCGCGGACGAGCGATTGCGCCGCCGGCAGGAAAAGGAAGTCTCCCGCAAGAGCGCCGTGCGCAAGCTGCGCCTGCCGGGCAAGCTGGCGGATTGCTCCAACAACTCGGCGGCGGGCTCCGAGCTCTTCATCGTCGAGGGCGATTCGGCCGGCGGCTCCGCCAAGCAGGCGCGCGAGCGCCAGAGCCAGGCCGTGCTGCCGCTGCGCGGCAAGATCCTCAACGTCGCCAGCGCCGGCCGCGACAAGCTCGCGCAGAACCAGCAGCTTTCCGATCTCGTCCAGGCGCTCGGCTGCGGCACGGCCGCCAACTATCGCGACGAGGATCTGCGCTATGAGCGCGTGATCATCATGACTGACGCCGATGTCGACGGCGCTCACATTGCCTCGCTGCTCGTCACCTTCTTCTACCGGCAGACGCCGAAGCTGATCGAGAACGGCCACCTCTTCCTCGCCGTGCCGCCGCTCTACCGCATCACCCAAGGCGCCAAGACGCTCTATGCGCGGGACGAGGCGCATCGCGACGAGCTGCTGCGCAAGGAATTCTCCGGGCGCGGCAAGGTCGATATCGGCCGCTTCAAGGGCCTCGGCGAGATGATGCCGGCGCAGCTCAAGGAAACGACGATGAACCGCAAGACGCGCACCCTGCTGCGCGTCACCATCGACGATGCCGAACGCGCCGCCACCGCCGATATCGTCGAGCGGCTGATGGGCAACAAACCGGAAAGCCGCTTCGCCTTCATCTCCGAACGCGCGGCCTTCGCCGGCGAGGAATTGCTGGATATTTGACGGCTCTTACCGCCGCTCAAACGCGATGCGCGCGGCCAGCAGCAGGAAGATGCCGCCGGTCGCGCGCTGCAGCCAGCGGGCGACATGGGCGCGGGTGGCGAGCCAGCCACTGAGGCGGCCGGCGAAAAGGCCGACGGCGATGTTGATCAGCGTGCCGCCCGTGTTGAGGATCGCACCGAGCAGGAAAAACTGCAGGAAGGTCGAGCCGCGCGCCGGATCGACGAATTGCGGCAGGAAGGCGAGAACGAAGACCGCCACCTTGGGATTGAGCAGGCTCACCACCACCGCTTCCCGCCAGGCGACAAGAGCACGGGCCGGCGCGCCACCCGCAGGCGCCACTAGCGGGCCGGAGGAGCGCCAGGCCTGTGCCGCGAGATAGACCAGATAGGCCACGCCCGCCCAGCGTATCGCCTCGAACGCCGCCGGATGCGCCCGGAGCACGGCGGCAAGGCCGATACCCGCCGCCAGCGTGTGGATCAGCACACCCGCGGCAATGCCGAGGCTGGCGGCGACACCCGCGCGCGGGCCGGATTTCATGCCCTGCCCGAGGCAGAACAGCATGTCATTGCCGGGGGTCAGGTTCAGCGCCAGCGCGGCGGGAACGAAGACGAGCAGCGTCTCGACGGGGATCAGCATCAGGCCTCGTCCTCGGTCTCGGTCTCAGGCGTGGTGTCGACGTCGGCAATCTCCATCACGCCGGTCGGCAGGCTGACCTCATCGCCGATCCACTTGCCCATCAGCGCGCGGGCGACCGGCGAGATCCAGCCGATGCGGCCCTCGCGTGGCTCCGCTTCATCCTCGCCAACGATGCGGAAGCGGCGGCAGCGGCCCTCCTCGTCCTCCAGCGTGACCAGCATGCCAAAGGTGATCGCCGCGCCGTCCTGCGGCGGGTCGATCGGTTCGGCATTGGCCCGGCGGGAGGACCAGTAGCGCAGCTCCCGCGACGCGGCGGCGACGGCCGCGCGATCCCCCGTGACGGTGGCCGCCGCCAGTGCCTCGCGCTCGCGCCCGAGCGCCCGGTCGATGAGCGCCAGTCCGCGCCGCGTGACGAGGTTTCGGTGCGGGCTGACCGGGCGTTCAGGCAGGCTGTCGCCGCCGCCATCTTCCTTGACGAAGGCCCGGCTCATACCGTCACCCCGGTCATGCGGCTTACGCTGCGACCCGGGACGCGGGCGAATGCCGTAAAAGCGGCTATTTTCATTGACTTTCCGAGCTTTGCGCCTAAGGTGCGGCCGTCGTCTGACCTTATCCGACTGATGCGCTCCGCGCGACG
This sequence comes from Ancylobacter sp. SL191, assembly GCF_026625645.1. Taxonomy (NCBI): domain Bacteria; kingdom Pseudomonadati; phylum Pseudomonadota; class Alphaproteobacteria; order Hyphomicrobiales; family Xanthobacteraceae; genus Ancylobacter; species Ancylobacter sp. SL191. Next base: position 3,873,229 of record NZ_CP113056.1, read on the forward strand.
ACAACTCAGCCGACCCCGGTTACGGCTCGGGGCCAGGCGGGCGGTGCGCAGCCGCAGAATTGATCCCAGATGCCTTTTAACGAACTGGGCCTGAGCGACAAGGTGCTCTCGGCCGTCGCTGATACCGGTTATACCGAGCCGACGCCGATCCAGGCGCAGGCCATTCCGCATGTGCTTGCACGCCGCGATGTGCTGGGCCTCGCCCAGACCGGCACAGGCAAGACAGCGGCCTTCACCTTGCCGATGCTCACCCTGCTGGAGCAGGGCCGCGCCCGGGCCCGCATGCCGCGCACGCTCATTCTGGAGCCGACGCGCGAGCTGGCCGCCCAGGTCGAAGAGAACTTCGTCAAGTACGGCAAGAACCACAAGCTCAATGTCGCCCTGCTGATCGGCGGCGTCTCCTTCGGCGACCAGGACGCCAAGCTGGTGCGCGGCGTCGATGTGCTGATCGCCACGCCGGGCCGCCTGCTCGACCATATCGAGCGTGGGCGCCTGCTGCTCTCCGGCATCGAGATCCTCGTCATCGACGAGGCCGACCGCATGCTCGACATGGGCTTCATCCCGGACATCGAGCGCATCTGCAAGCTGGTGCCGTTCACCCGCCAGACGCTGTTCTTCTCGGCTACCATGCCGCCGGAAATCCAGCGCCTCGTCGCGCAGTTCCTGTCGAACCCGGTGCAGATCGAAGCCTCGCGGCCCTCGTCCACCGCCTCGACCATCACGCAGCTTCTCGTCGCCTCCGGCAAGGAGGACTATGACAAGCGCGAGACGCTGCGCAAGCTGATCAATGAAGGTGAGAACCTTCAGAACGGCATCATCTTCTGCAACCGCAAGAGTGAAGTCGCGGTGGTGCACAAGTCGCTGCTGCGTCACGGCTACAAGGCGGTCTGCCTGCATGGCGACATGGACCAGCGCTCGCGCATGCAGGCGCTCGACCAGTTCCGCACCGGCGAGGCCACGCTGCTGGTCGCGTCCGACGTCGCCGCGCGCGGTCTCGACATCCCGGCCGTGAGCCATGTGTTCAACTACGACACGCCGCACCATGCCGAAGACTATGTCCACCGCATCGGCCGCACCGGCCGGGCCGGTCGCGCGGGCGCCGCGTTCACCATCGTCACGCCCGGCGAGGTCAAGTCGCTGGCGGCGATCGAGAAGCTGATCGGCCGCTCGATCGAGTGGAAGGACGGCGCGACGCTCGACAATCTGCCGCCCTCCGAGCCGCGCCGCGAGCGCAGCGACCGTGCCGGCAGCAGCGAACGTGCCCGTGGCGGCCGTGATCGCGGCCGCAGCCGCGCACCCGAGCGCGATGCCGAGGATCGCGAGCGCAAGGGGGCCCGCCCGGCCCGCCGGCGCGGCGCCGACGAGGCTGCTCCCGTCGAGGCGCTGGAAGCCCCCGCGCTGACCGTCGTGCCGGATGTGGACGCCCCCGCCAAGCCCGCCCGTCGTCGTGGCAAGAGCGCCCCGGCCGGCACGGGCGCGGCCGATGGCGCCGCCACCGTGCAGCCCGCCGCCGCGCGGGCTCCGCGCGAGCCCCGCGAGCCCAAGACCCCGACGCGCGCGCCGGTGACCCCGCTCACCCATCGCCGCGAGGAGCGCAAGCCCGCCGACGAACCGGCCGACACCTCGCATCTACCGGCCTTCCTGCTGCGCCCGGTGCGCATCAAGGCGAGCTGACACTAGGCTGGCTGACCAACCTTACCACCACTTCGCGGCCCGGCATGTCCGGGCCGCATTCATGTTGGGAACCGCGTCAGTCGCGAGACGAAAGGGCTTGGGCCGGGCTCACATGCCGTGGGGAACCACCCGTCGGCGAGGGTTCGCCTCCCGTGCCGCCGCCGCGTGGCGCGCCAGCCCCAGGGCCCGCGCGCCGAGTTCGGCGGCCTCGTCCGGGTCGTCCAGCGCCGATTCCGGCATGGACCAGTAGCTCACCGTAATCGTGCGGCCGCCGCTCTCATAGATGAAGGGCTCGGCCCCACGCGCCGCGAGCTCGCCGCCAAACGGCACATCCGCTTTCAGATAGAGCCGGCCATCCGCCACCAGGGCGAACATCACCCCGTCGGCATAAACGCCGAGGCCGCCGAACATGCGCCGGCAGCGCACCGGGCGGAAGGTGGCGAAGATGTCGGCGACGGCTGTGGGATCCATCAGGCCGCCCCGCCGCTCGTGTCAGCCGGCGTGAATCTCGACCGCCTCGGAGCGGACCGGGGTGATCGCCACCGATTCGCCGCAGCCGCAAGCCGAGGTCTGGTTCGGGTTATTGAACACGAACTGGGCAGCGAACTTGTCGGTCTTGTAGTCCATCTGCGTGCCCAGCAGATAGAGCACCGCCTTGGGGTCGATGAGAACCTTCACGCCCTTGTCCTCAACCACCTCATCGAAGCGGCCGGCCTCCTCGGCGAACTCCATCGTGTATTCCATGCCGGCGCAGCCGCCATTCTTCACGCCGACGCGCAAGCCGATGACCGGCTTGTCGGAGCGGGCGATGATGGACCGCACGCGCTCGGCGGCGGCGTCGGTCAGCGACATGATGGGCGGGCGGGAACGGGGCAGGCTCATTTCATCGTCTCCTAATCGACGCCGGTTCAAGGCCGGCGGATCGGTCGCTTTAAGATGGGGTAGGAACCCGGTTCAGGCAAGGCGGATTGCCGCCGGTCCGCCATGCCGCCGATGATGAGCGGGCCCGAGCCGCCTCAATAGTTCGGCCACAGGCCCGGCGTGGCGAGTTCCACGAGGTGCTGGTCGGGATCGCGGAAATAGAGGCTGACGCCGCCGCCCTTCCAGTCCACCCGCCCCTCAAGGACGACACCCTGCACGTCGAGATGCCGGCGCCACTGTTCCACCGACGTGGCGGGAATGGCGAGCGCGTAATGCAGCGGGCCGTGGCCATCATGGGGAGGAATCGTGCCCTCGGCCATGGTCACGGGGGCCAGTGCCTGCCCGCGCAGGAACAGCAGCAGCACGCTGCGCGGACCGGCGTCATAGGCGCAGAAACGGTCATCCGCGACCATGGGCTTCAGGCCGAGCACGCCCTCATAGAAGGCGCGGGCGCAGGCGAGATCGTCGACATAGAGCCCGGTCTCGACCACACCCGAGATGGGCGGCGCCGGATTGGGCCCCGCCGCCATCCGGCTCACCAGAGGTTCAGCGTCAGCCGCGCCTCTTCCGACATGCGGCCCTGATCCCAGGGCGGATCGAAGGTGAGGTTCACGGTGACGCCCGAAATCCCACCGACGCTCGCGACCGCGCCTTCCACCATGCCGGGAAGCTCGGCGGCGGAGGGGCAGTTCGGCGTGGTCAGCGTCATCTCGACGGCGACCTGCCGGTCATCGGCGATATCGACCTTGTAGATCAGGCCGAGCTCGTAGATGTCGACGGGAATTTCCGGATCGTAGACGGTCTTGAGCGCAGTGACGATCTCGTCCGTCAGGCGGTCGAGTTCCTCCTGCGGGATCGTGGACGCGATCGCCGGGGCGTTCGGCGTATCGGCGAGACTTCCGGTGGCTTCGCTCATGCGAAAAGATCCTGAGCCTTGATGAGGGCGTCGGCGAGAATGTCGACCTCCTCATGAGTGTTATAGAGCGCGAACGACGCCCGGCACGTCGCTGTCACACCATATCGCCCCAGAAGCGGCATCGCGCAATGGGTGCCGGCGCGAACGGCGACGCCCGCACGGTCAATGATGGTGGCGATATCGTGCGGATGCGCGCCCTTCACGTCGAAGGCGAAGATCGCCCCCTTGCCCGGCGCCTCGCCATAGATGCGGATGGAGTTGATGCGCGACAGCCGCTCCTTGGCGTAAGCAGCGAGCGAGGCTTCATGGGCGGCGATACGCTCGCGCCCGAGGCTTTCCATAAAGGCCAGCGCCGCGCCAAGGCCCACCGCCTGCACGATCGGCGGGGTTCCCGCCTCGAAGCGGTGCGGCGGCTCGCCATAGGTGACGCCCTCTTCCGTCACCGTGCGGATCATCTCACCACCGCCCTCGTAAGGCGGCATCCGCTCCAGCAGCGCGCGCTTGCCATAGAGCAGCCCGATGCCGGTCGGCCCGTAGAGCTTGTGGCCGGTCACCGCGTAGAAATCGACGTCCAGATCCTGCACGTCGACCGGCATGTGGACGGCAGCCTGCGAGCCATCGACCACGACCAGTGCCCCGACGTCGTGGGCGAGGCGGGCGATCTCCTTGATCGGCGTCACCGTGCCGAGCACGTTCGACATATGGGTGATGGCGACAATCTTGGTGCGCTCGGTGAGCAGCGCCTTGAAGGCATCGAGGTCGAAGGCCCCCTCCTCCGTCACCGGCGCCCACTTGATCACCGCGCCCTTGCGCTCGCGCAGATAGTTCCACGGCACGATGTTGGAGTGGTGCTCCATGATCGAGAGCACGATCTCGTCACCCTCGCCGATGGACTGGCCGAGCGAGGAGGCGACAAGGTTGAGCGCGCCGGTGGCGGAGCGGGTGAAGATCACCTCATCGAGCGACGGCGCATTGAGGAAGGCGCGGCAACGCTCTCGGGCTTCCTCATAGGCTTCGGTCATCGCGTTGGCGAGGTAATGCAAGCCGCGGTGAACGTTGGAATATTCGTTCTCATAGGCGTAGCGCATGCGGTCCAGCACCTGGACCGGCTTTTGCGACGACGCGGCATTGTCGAGATAGACCAGCGGCTTGCCATAGACGAGCTTGGACAGGATGGGGAAATCCTGCCGCACGCGGGCGACGTCATAGGTGCCGTTGGACACGGCGGGATGAGTGGCGACCTTGTCGGTCATGATGCGGCCTCTCCAGAGGGCGTCATCCCGGACGACGCGACTGCGTCGCACCGGGAACGCGGGCCGACAGCGGCCCCTAATGTGCGGACGATCCCGGATCGCGGCGCTGCCGCGTCCGGGATGACGGCTTCGATGCGCGCAGCGCGCTCACGCCCGCGCCTTGAGCCAGGCTTCCGCCCGCTCGACCAGCGCCTCGCGCAGCCCATCATGCTCGACCGTCTCGATGGCCTCGCCGACAAAGGCCTGCACCAGCAGGCTCTGCGCTTCCTTCATCGGGATGCCGCGGGCGCGCAGATAGAACAGCAGATCGTCGTCGATCGCCCCGCAGGTGGCACCGTGGCCGCACTGCACGTCGTCGGCGAAGATCTCAAGCTCCGGCTTGTTGTCCATCTCCGCCTCGTCGCCGAGCGCCAGCGCGCGGCTCATCATCCGCCCGTCGGTCTTCTGCGCTGCCTGGCGGACGACGATCTTGCCCTGGAACACGCCGCGGGTCTGGTCGTCGAGCACGGTCTTGAACAGCTCGCGGCTCTCACAGCCCGGTACCTGATGGTCAACCAGCAGGGTGGAATCGGCGTGCTGGCGGCCCTTCAGCAGCGTGGCGCCGTTGAAGCCGACCTGGCTGCTATCGCCCGAGAGCGTCGCATAGAGCGAGGTACGCGCCACCGCTGCGCCGATGCCGAAGGTGAAGGCGTGAACCTGCGCCTGCCGGCCGACATCGAACAGGAGGGTGGAGAGGTGGAAGGCGCGGTCGCCATCCTCCTGAAGCCGCACCACGTCCAGATGCGCCTCGTCGCCGACAGCGAATTCGGTCGCACTGTTCGCCTGATAGGCCATTGCCTGAGGCCCCTCGAAGCTCTCCACGACGGTGAGCTTCGAGCCCGCGCCGAGCACCACCAGGGAGCGCGCGAAGCTGGCGGCCGCGCCCGTGCCGGCAAAGACATGGGCGATGTGGATCGGGCGGGCGATCTCGGTGCCGGGCGCCACGGTGATGACGACGCCATCCTTCGCCAGCGCCGTATTGAGCGCCAGCGACGCGTCGTAGCGGCCGGGCAGGATGCCGCCGATGCGGCTCAGCACCTCGTCACCCGTCGCGCTCGCCGAGGCCAGCGTGGTGATGGTGAGGCCGGCTTCCAGATCGGCGAGATCGGAGAGCTCCGGCACCACCGCGCCATTGGCGACGACGATGCGGCGCACCTCGACCTCGCGCAGCAGCGTGGCGCGCGCATCCGCCTCGGCGACAGCGGCAGTGCCGGCGACCGGCACGGCCTCGCGCATCAGCGTGCGCAGATCGGTGTACTTCCACTCCTCGACCCGCCGGTGCGGCAGGCCGTGCTCGGCGAAGCTGCGGGCGGCGGCGAGGCGCAGATCGGCCAGCCGGTCGCCACTCGCGGGCAACCCGTCCAGAGCGGCGATGAACGCCTGCTCGGCCGGGGTCCGGATGGGACGGATATCGGCGTTCATCTCATCCACCCTCACGCCGCGTCCTGCTGGTACTCGGCATAGCCATTGGCTTCGAGCTCGAGCGCCAGCTCCTTGCCGCCCGACCGCACGATCCGGCCCTTGTGCATCACATGCACGAAGTCCGGGACGATGTGGTTCAGCAGGCGCTGATAATGGGTAATGACGATCATCGCCCGGTCCGGCGAGCGCAACGCGTTCACGCCCTCGGAGACAACCTTGAGGGCGTCGATGTCGAGGCCGGAATCGGTCTCGTCGAGGATGCAAAGCTTCGGCTCGAGGATCGCCATCTGCAGGATCTCGGCGCGCTTCTTCTCGCCGCCGGAGAAGCCGACATTGACGCCGCGACGCAGCATGTCCTGGTTGATGCCGAGGTTCGCCGCCTTGTCCTTCACGAGGCGCAGGAAGTCGGGCGTGGAGATTTCCGCCTCGCCGCGCTTCTTGCGCTGCGCGTTCAGCGCCGAGCGCAGGAAGGTCATGGTGGCGACGCCCGGCACTTCGATCGGGTACTGGAAGGCGAGGAACACGCCCTTCGCGGCGCGCTCGTCGATCTCCATCTCCAAGAGATCCTCACCGTCGAGCGTCACCGAACCGTCGGTGACCTCATAGTCTTCCTTGCCGGCGAGGATGTAGGAGAGCGTGGACTTGCCGGAGCCGTTCGGCCCCATGATGGCGTGGACCTCGCCCGGGTTCACCGTCAGCGAGAGCCCCTTGAGGATCTCCTTGCCGTGATCGCCGTCGATCTTGGCGTGGAGGTTGTCGATGTCGAGCATGGCCATGTCGTTCATTCCGTATCTGGAGCGCGGCGTCCCGGTCGGGGCGCGCTGAAAGTCTGGGACACGATCCCGGAGCACGGCGCCGCCGCGTCCGGGAGGATGGTGACGGGCGTCAGCCCACCGAGCCTTCGAGGCTCACGGCGATCAGCTTCTGCGCCTCCACGGCGAACTCCATGGGAAGCTGCTGGAGCACGTCCTTGACGAAGCCGTTGACGATCAGCGCCGTTGCTTCTTCCGGGTCGAGGCCGCGCTGGCGGCAGTAGAAGAGCTGGTCCTCGGAGATCTTCGAGGTGGTCGCCTCATGCTCGAACTGGGCGCTGCTGTTCTTCGACTCGATATAGGGCACGGTATGCGCCCCGCACTTGTCGCCGATGAGCAGGCTGTCGCAATTGGTGAAGTTGCGCGCGCCGGTCGCCTTACGGTGCGCCGTCACCTGGCCGCGATAGGTGTTGTCCGAGTGGCCGGCGGCGATGCCCTTGGAGATGATGCGGCTCGACGTGTTCTTGCCGAGATGGATCATCTTGGTGCCGGAATCGACCTGCTGATAGCCGTTGGAAATCGCGATCGAGTAGAACTCGCCCTGCGAATTATCCCCGCGCAGGATGCAGCTCGGGTACTTCCAGGTGATGGCCGAGCCGGTCTCGACCTGCGTCCAGGAGATCTTGGAGCGGTCGCCACGGCAGTCGCCACGCTTGGTGACGAAGTTGTAGATGCCGCCCTTGCCGTCCTTGTCGCCCGGATACCAGTTCTGCACCGTCGAGTATTTGATCTCGGCATCGGCCAGCGCCACCAGCTCGACCACCGCCGCGTGAAGCTGGTTCTCGTCGCGCTGCGGGGCGGTGCAGCCTTCGAGATAGCTCACATAGGCGCCTTCATCGGCGATGATGAGCGTGCGCTCGAACTGGCCGGTGTTGCGCTCATTGATGCGGAAATAGGTCGACAGCTCCATCGGGCAGCGCACGCCCTTCGGCACATAGACGAAGGAGCCGTCGGAGAACACCGCTGAGTTCAGCGTGGCGAAGTAGTTGTCGGTCACCGGGACGACGGAGCCGAGATACTGGCGCACCAGCTCGGGGTACTCGCGCACGGCCTCGGAGATCGGCATGAAGATCACGCCGGCCTTGGCGAGCTCTTCCTTGAAGGTGGTGGCCACCGAAACCGAATCGAACACCGCGTCGACCGCGACCTTCGAGCCGCCGCTCTGGATGCCGAGCAGCGCGTCGCGCTCGCGCAGCGGGATGCCGAGCTTCTCATAGGTGGCGAGGATTTCCGGGTCGATATCGTCGATCGACAGGGCTTCCTTCCGCTTCGGCGCGGAATAGTAATAGAGCTCCTGATAGGCGATCGGCGGGTAGCTCACCCGCGCCCACTGCGGCTCCGGCATGGTCTGCCAGCGGCGGAACGCCTCGAGGCGCCACTCCAGCATCCATTCCGGCTCATTCTTTTTCGCCGAAATGAAGCGGACGGTGTCCTCGCTCAGACCCTTCGGGGCCTTCTCGGATTCGATTTCCGTGAAGAACCCGTACTTGTACTGATCGACATCCAACGAGCGGACCTGGTCCACTGTCTCCTGTACGGCCGGCATCGCTTTTCTCCTCTCCCGCGCGGGTTCAAGGCCCGCGGGTCAGGCCAACACTTCAAGCAGGCACCGTGCTGCAGCACCTGTACGCACGATCACGCCACGCGGACGTGGCGCCACATAACCTCACGCCGCGGCGCGGCGACGCAAAAGACCCGGCAACACCCGGCGGAACACGCCGAGCGCCCGGTCGACATCCTCATCCCCGCTCGACCAGCCGAAGGACAGCCGGAAGGCAGACCGCGCGATCCGCTCGGGCACGCCCATGGCCGTCAGCACATGGGAGGTCGCCACCTTGCCCGACGAGCACGCCGCACCCGCGCTGACCGAAAGGCCCGCGAGATCGAGCGCGATCACGATGGTCTCGGCCGGCACGCCCGGAAGCGACAGGCTCGAGGTGTTGGGCAGGCGATCGACATCGCCGACGAGCAGAACGAGCTCGGGAAACACGCTCCTTAGAGCGTCTTCAAGCCTTTCGCGCAAGGCGTGGATGCGCCTTTGTTCGCTCTCCACAGCCGCCGCCGCGCTTTCCGCCGCAGCGCCAAAGGCCGCGATGGCGGGAATGTTCTCGCTGCCCGCCCGCCGTCCGCGCTCCTGCCCGCCACCGCCGAAGACCGGGGCGGGACGCAGATCCGGGTCGGCCATAATGAGCGCGCCGCCCCCCGGCGCCCCACCGAGCTTGTGAGCGGAGATCGAGATGAGGTCGGCGCCCAGCGCCGGCAGCGACACGGGGATGCGCCCCGCCGCCTGCACCGCATCGGTATGCACCAGCCCGCCCACGGCATGGACGCGGCGCGCCACCTCGGCCACCGGCTGGATCACGCCAGTCTCGTTATTGGCGAGCATGACCGAAGCCAACACGCGCCGCCCCTCGGCCTGATGGCGCTCCAGCGCCGCCTCCAGCGTCTCCAGCCGCAGCCGGCCGCGATTGTCGACCGGCAGAATTTCCACATTGTCCGGCGCGAAACGATGGCCGCGCAGCACGGCAGCATGTTCCACCGCGGTGGTCAGCAGCACGTCGCAGGTCAGCGGCACCTCGCCCCGCTGGAAATCAGGCGTCAGCGCCAGCGTGTCCGCCTCAGTGCCGCCCGCCGTGAACACCACGCCACGCGGATCCGCCCCGACCAGCCCCGCCACGCGCAGCCGCGCCGTCTCCAGCGCGGCACGCGAGGCTCGGCCCTCACTGTGCACGGACGAGCCGTTGCCGGTCGCGTCGAGCGCGTCCAGCAGCGCGGCCCGCGCCTCGGGGCGCACCGGCGAGGTGGCGTTGTGATCGAGATAAGTGCGTTCGCTCATGATGTCCGTGGGCTCGACGTCTCTAGCTCCGTCACTATATAGGTCGGCAACGCCCAATCCGCCCGCCCTTTTGCGCGAAGTGCTTGCAAATTAAGGCCGCGTCCTTCATAGGTTGACACCCGTCCTCTTCGAAGGGATGCCCGGACGCTAAGATTGTAAGCGTCGCCGCTGCAACCCGACGTAGAATATTAGAATTATTCTAATAAGTTAGGGTTTGCACCCCGTGTCGTCAAGGCGCCGGCGGTAGATTGCGGTCCAGAAGGACGGCGGGCACCCCAACGGACGCCTTCCTCCCACGGACGTCACTCTTCCCGGCACCGCATCCCAAGGTTACGAGCTTCATGCCCGAGGTCATCTTCACCGGCGAGAAGGGGCGGCTGGAAGGCCGTTACCAGCCGGCCAAGACACGTCACGCGCCGATCGCCATCATCCTGCACCCGCACCCGCAGTTCGGGGGCACGATGAACAACCCGGTCGTCTACAACCTCTATTACCAGTTCGTGAACCGGGGCTTCTCCACGCTGCGCTTCAACTTCCGCGGCGTCGGGCGCAGCCAGGGCTCGTTCGACCACGGCCAGGGCGAGCTCGCCGATGCCGCCGCCGCGCTCGACTGGGCGCAGTCGATCAACCCGGATGCGCGGGCCTGCTGGATCGCCGGCTTCTCTTTCGGCGCCTGGATCGGCATGCAGCTGCTGATGCGCCGCCCGGAGGTCGAGGGCTTCATCTCCATCGCTGCCCCGGCGAACCTCTATGACTTCTCGTTCCTGGCGCCCTGCCCGTCCTCGGGCCTGTTCGTCCATGGCGACAAGGATGCGGTCGTGCCTTTCTCGGCGGTCACCGGCCTCGTCGAGAAGCTGAAGACGCAGAAGGGCATCGTCATCGAGCAGCAGACGGTGGCGGACGCCAACCACTTCTTCGATGGCAAGACCGAAGACCTCATGGAAGTCGTCGGCACCTATCTCGACAAGCGCCTGCCCGATACGGCGAAGAAGACCAGCGCCGCCTGAGCGCGCGCGCCTGACATGCAAAAGCCCGGCTCACGGCCGGGCTTTTTTATTGGGCAGGTTCGTGAAGGCGGCCGGCGGCGCCGGCCGGCCGATCAGTTCAGCACCAGCCGCGACGGGTTGCTCACGACCAGTTCGTCACCACGACGGGCGATCTCGACGAGGCTGGCGGTCGCGCCTTCCGCGCCGGGAACGGAGAAGCTAACGGCCTGCTCCGGCTGCAGGGTGGCACCGACACGGATCGGCGCACCGCCGCCGACGCTCAGCGTCGCCACGACATGGTAGCCGTCGGACTGCGGGGTGTAATAAGCGACGCCGCGCACATAGCCGATATTGATCGTCTGGGCGGTGGCCGGACGCAGGCCACCCTTTTCGGCGGCGCGGACAGGGGCGATGACGGCGACCGCGACGAGGCCCGCGGCGACGGCCAAGGGGAGGATATCACGCGAAAGATTGCGCATCTCGATTGCTCCAAGTTTCTGTCCAGGCGTTTTGATCAGAAGCTGCCTGCCTGGCGAGCCGGACTTCCGGGAGCCCTCAAGATACGCAAAATATTGTGCGCCGCATCATACGTTTGCGCATCGCACCATTGCGTTTAAGGAATACTGCGACGATTCGATGTCATATTCAGATTTTCTGAATAACAGATTCAGTTTTGCTGTGCCGGGGGCGCCAGCACCACCCCACCGGTCAACGCATGCGGCACGCCGGTCGTGGTCGGGAAACTCAGCGGCAGGCCCTTCAGCGCCCGCACCGCCAGAAAGGCGAAAGCCTGCGCCTCCAGCGCGTCGACCGACCAGCCGACGGTCTCCGCGCTCACCACCTCCATCTCCAGCCGGAATCTGAGCATGGCCAGAAGCGTCGGATTATGCGCCCCGCCGCCAGCGACGATCAGGCGGGTGGGCCGCGCCGGCAGGAACGGCAGCACCGCGCGGCAGGCCTCGGCGCTCAACGCGGTGAGCGTCGCCGCCCCGTCCGCCGTGCTCATCGCGTCGAGGCCGCCATGCTCGGCCACCCAGGCGCGGAAATCGTTGCGGTCCAGCGACTTCGGCGTCGGGCGGTGAAAGAACGGGTGCGCCATCAAGCGCGCCACCGCTTCCTCGTCCACACGTCCCCAGCCGGCAATGATGCCGTCCTCGTCGAAGGGCAGGTCCGTGCGGGCCTTAATGAAATCATCGATCAGCGCATTGGCCGGGCCGGTGTCGCAGGCAATCGGATCGCGCATGCCGTCGATATAGGTAACGTTCGCCACCCCGCCGAGGTTGAGCACCAGCAAGGGCTTGGGCGGCCCGAGCCCGCGGGCAAGCGCCCGGTGATAGACCGGCACCAGCGGCGCCCCCTGCCCGCCAGCCGCGACATCGGCGGCGCGCATGTCATAGACCAGCGTCGCTCCCGCGCCGGTCGTCATCGTCTGCAGCGCCCGCGCCAGCGCGGGACCGTCGCCGAGCTGCACCGTCAGCCGGTTCTCCGGCCGGTGAAGCACCGTCTGGCCATGATAGCCGATGACGTCGACATCCCGGTAGGCGGGGAATTCCTTGAAGAAGCTGGCGAGCGCCTGGCCATGGCGCTCCGTCGACAGCCGCTCCGCCCGGGCGAGAATGCCGGGCCGGGCATGGCGGTCCGTCATCTCCCGTGCATCGGCGAGGGCACGGAACAGCAGGTCGCGAATCTCCGGTTCGTAAGGGTAGGTTCGCCCCGGCCCGAGCAGGTCGACACTCTCGCCGTCAGTTTCGATCAGCGCCACGTCGATCCCGTCGAGCGAGGTGCCGCTCATCAGCCCGATCGCTTTCAACGGCCGATCCATATGATTCCCTCGGGGTGCTTTCGCTGCGCGAAGCTGTTAAATCACCCGCCCGTTCCTAAGATCGCGTTGATGCCGGCAGGCCGAAGATGAGCAAGTTCCGATCCGATTTCCTCCGCACCCTCGACGAGCGCGGCTTCATCCACCAGATATCGGATGAGGCGGGGCTCGACGCTCTCTTCGCGACGGAAACCGTCACCGCCTATATCGGCTTCGACCCGACGGCGCCAAGCCTGCATGCGGGCGGCCTCATCCAGATCATGATGCTGCACTGGATGCAGGCGACCGGCCACCGCCCGCTCTCGCTGATGGGCGGCGGCACCGGCATGGTCGGCGATCCGTCCTTCAAGGAGGAAGCCCGCAAGCTCATGACGGTGGAAACGATCGAGGACAACATCGCCTCGATCAAGCGCGTCTTCTCGAACTACCTCACCTATGGTGAGGGCCCGACCGGCGCGCTGATGGTCAACAACGCCGAGTGGCTGCGCGGGCTGAACTACCTCGAATTCCTGCGCGATGTCGGCCGGCATTTCTCGGTCAACCGCATGCTGTCCTTCGACAGCGTGAAGACCCGGCTGGAGCGCGAGCAGTCGCTCTCCTTCCTCGAATTCAACTACATGATCCTGCAGGCCTATGACTTCGTCGAGCTGGCCCAGCGTTACGACTGCCGGCTGCAGATGGGCGGCTCCGACCAGTGGGGCAACATCATCAACGGCATCGACCTCGGCCACCGCATGGGCACCAAGCAGCTCTACGCGCTGACCTCGCCGCTGCTCACCACCGCGTCCGGCGCCAAGATGGGCAAGTCGGTGAACGGGGCGGTGTGGCTGAACGCCGACATGCTCGGCCCCTATGAATTCTGGCAGTACTGGCGCAACACCGAGGACGCGGATGTCTCGCGCTTCCTCAAGCTCTACACCACACTGCCGATGGACGAGATCGCCCGGCTCTCCGCCGTGGCCGGCTCGGAGATCAACGAGGTCAAGAAGATCCTCGCCACCGAGGTGACCGCCATGCTGCACGGCCGCGCGGCGGCGCTGGCAGCGGCAGAGACGGCGCGCAAGACCTTCGAGGAAGGCGCGATTTCCGAAGACCTGCCCACGGTCGAAGTGCCGGCCGCCGAGCTGGAAGCCGGCATCGGCGTTCTCGCCGCCTTCGCGGAAAAGGCTGCTCTCGTCGCCTCCAATGGCGAGGCGCGCCGGCAGGTGAAGGGCGGCGGGCTCAAGGTGAACGACGCGACCGTCACCGACGACAAGGCGGTGCTGACCGCGCGCGACCTGTCGCCCGAAGGCGTCATCAAGCTGTCCTTCGGCAAGAAGAAGCACGTCCTGCTGAAGCCGGTCTGAGGCGCGGTCGCGTCATCCCGGACGGCCGCAGGCCGATCCGGGATCGTACCCTCGACAACAACGATCCCGGCTCTCCGCTTCGCTACGGCCGGGATGACGCATCACAATCATGGCTGCTGGAACGACCTACCGCGACGGAATCACTGCCGGCGGTGTCGGATCCGGCGCCTGGCGGTACTCGAAGATCTTGCGCAGGAAGCCGGGCGCGACGGCGGAAATCGGATTGAGCCGCAGCGTCGGGCCGGAGAGCGGACCGACGATCTCATAGGTGACGCCGACCAGCCCCTCATTCGGTCCGCCGCCGAGGAAAAAGCCGAGCACCGGCACGCGGCTGAACAGATTGTTCAGCCCATAGGCCGGCACATAAGTACCCCGGATGGCCATACGGTCGGCTGCGAAGTCCATGTTGCCGTCGAAAGTCGAGCCGATGGACGGCCCCCAGATCGCACCATCCTTGATATCGAGCACCTCGGCGGTGCGCACGAAATCGACCTGCAGCTTGCGGAACACGATGGCGCCGCCTGGCGTCAGCTTGCCGTCGCGCTGCGCGGCAGGCGCAGCGGCGATCAGCCGGTCGAGCCCGGATTCACCGCGAATGATGAAGTCGCGCATATTGACGACGCCCGCCTGCGCGGCACCGTCGCCGCGCGGCGCATCGACCTCGATCCACAGATCGCCGCCATAGATGCGCGGGTAGAGGTTGATGAAGCGCAGCAGCGCGCCAGCGTCATTGGTGGTGACGCGCAGCAGCGGGCGGCCACGGTCACGCGCCACGAGTTCGCCATTCACCCCGCCCTCACGACCGACGAGCCCCCCGAGCGAGAAGGCGCGCAGGTCGCCATTGCGACGCGAGAGCTTGAGCACGGCTTGCCGCATGGTCTCGCCATTATTGCCGACGACCACGCCGAGATTGACGTCGAGATCGACATCGGTCGGCTTCTCGTTCTGGCGGCCGGCGACCGGCGCTTCCATCAGGCTCTTGAGGAAGGCGCGGGCCTCGATCACCTCGCCGCGCACGGTGATCTTCATCGTCCCGTCGGCGCTTTCCGCCTTCACGCTGGCCTTGTCGCCATCGGAGAGCTGGAAGGTGGGCAGGTTGGCGCTGGTGAAAGCGGCCTTGGAATCGAGTTCAACCGTGCCGCGAATATTGACGCCCTGGCCGGTCACCACGAGATCGTCGAGCCGGGTGCCGCGCGCGGTGAGCGTCGCCTTCGCGGTGAGCCGCGCCGCCTTGCCGGCGGGTTTCGACCAGCCGGGCACCAGTTCGGCGAGGCGAGCGCCGGTGAGATCGAGATCGACATCCACCGACTTGCTCTTGGCGCCGATGCTGCCGGACAGCTTCACCCCCACCGTGCCCGACAGGCCGCCGAGATCGAGATCCAGCCGCTTGCGCGCGGCATCGTCGAGATTGGCGGCGAGGCTGAAGGTCGCGTCGCCCTGGCTGGGGCGTGAATATTCAAAGCTCGTCGGCGCCCCGCCGATCTTGCCGTCACCGCGCACCACCGTCTGCACCGGGGTGACGAAGAGCTTGACCGTTCCGTCCTCGAGCTTCTGGTCCATGACGACCTTCTCGGCACCGAAATCGGTCAGCTTGGCGTCGAAGGCGTAATCGACATCGGCCGGCGTGATCTTCTCGGAGAGGCGGACATTCACCTGCGCCGTGCTGGAGATCGTGCCCTGGATGGTCGCGGGATCGAGCCGCTCCTCGACGGGGACGTAGAGCGGCGACAGGTTCGCCAGTTCCACCGCGGCGGCGGCCGGACCGTCGAGCGAGAACTGCACCTTGGCGGCGGGCTTCGGCATTATCGTGTTCGGCACGTCGAACACGCCCTGCGCGATGGTCACGCGGCGGCCGGTGGGGCTTTCCATATAGGCGTTGGTTGCGGTCACCTGCGAGGCCTGCCCGGAGGCATGGACCGTGATGTCGGCGCCGCGCACAAGCGGCATGCTGGGCACCGCCGTGAACACGGCGTTGCTGCCGCTGATGGCGATGCTCATCCCGTCATCGGGGAGCGGGTTGTCCTTGTTGCCGATGGAAGAAAGCGGGGCGAGGAAAGAGATGGAGGCGGACTGGACGTCGCCGGACACCAGATTGTCGTAGACCCATTTGCGCACATCAGGCGCGGCGACCACCGGCCAGAGCCGCTTCAGCGACAAAGCGGACATGGGCGTTGCTACCATCTTGAGGCCCAGCGCCGGTTCGGCGCCGCCGAGATCGAGGCTACCGGCAAGGTCAATGCCACCCTTGGGCCCGCGTAGCACACCCGTGTCGATGGCGATCAGCTTCTTGGCCACGTCGAAGGACAAGGCGAGCTGCACATTATCGAGGATGAAGGGCGGCTCCTTCTCGCCGACCCCGCCACCGGCGAAGCTGGCCTTGGCCTGGCTGATCTGCGCGCGCCAGATGCCGTCGCTGGTATCGGGCGGCGTGATGCTCGCCGCGAGACTCATGCCGAACGGCCCGGCCTGCGCGCTGAGATCATCCAGCACGATCTGCTTTTGCGCGCCATCCAGATGGAAGCCCAGCGCCGCCTCGTCGATCACCATGCGCCCGGCCGCATCCGCGCCGAGCTGGAGCTCGCCGGCGCCGGCGATCAGCTTGCCGCGCGCGCCGAGTACCGTGCCGGCGGCGTCGATATCGGCAGCGAAATCCACCGAGAGCGGCGAGGTCGCATGGATGCCGTCCGCCGCCTTGCCGGCCGCGATCAGCAGGTCGCGCGGGGCGAGATCGCGGACCGCCAGCGAGACGGTGCGCTTGCCATTCGCCAGCGTGCCCATGAAGGCACGCGCGGACCACGGCCCGTCCGTTCCGCCCGACTTCATATCGAACGCCATCCCCCCGGCCTCGGCCCGCGAGACGCTGAGATCGATGTCGTTAAAGGTCCATTGCCGGCCACTCGCCTCGCTGCGAACAATGAGCGTGCCGTCCTTCAGGCCGATCTCATCGAGCGAGCCGCCATCAAGGCCGCCACGGTCGAAGCCGCGCGCCAGCGTGGCGAGCACCGGCAGGCGCAGCGGCAGCGGACCGGTGTCGACGACAGCCGCCACCTCGGTGGCGGGAGCCGCCCCCCCGACGGGACCGGAAGCGGGAGCCGCCGGCATGGCGACCGACGGCGCTTCGATCGGCTTGGCGCCTTCGGTGGAAATGGCGACGGTGCCCTGCTGGTCGATGCGCACGGTGACGGTGACGCCGAGCAGATCGACCCGCTGCGGGCGCATCAGCCAGGGCAGGAGCGTGTCCTGCATCTCCACTTCGGCCTGCGGGGCGGTGGCGATGATCTCGCCGGCGGCATCGCGCACGATGATGTTGCTGGCGCGCAGCACCATGCCGCCATCCTCGGCCCGGTTGCCGGTGATGGCGCCGATCTGCACGCTCTGGCCGGGCGCGAGGCGCGCCTCCAGCGCACGCTCCACATAAGGCCGCGCCATGTCGAGGGTGAGCACGCCGAACAGGAACAGGGCATAGACCAGCCCGGCCATGAGCAGGGCGCCGACACCAACGCTACCTGCCGACCAGCCGCAGACGCGCAGCCAGCGGCGGCGCCGACGCGACGGCGGTACCGCGCAGACTTTGGGGATGCGGCGCAGGCGCGGGCGTTTGCTCCCCGTGCGGCCTACGGCTTCCCTGCGCGTGGTGATTTCGTCCATCTACCGCCCGAATCTCCAATCGCGGTATAATGCCCGCGCCCCGGCTCTATCGCGACATCCTGTCGGTAACTTGTCGGCTGTCCGATCCGCTTCCCACGCGGAGCCGTAAAAGCCAACCTGGCCGGGCGACCCGCCGCGACATCCGATGATGGGCGGCATCGCCGCAAAAGCTGACGAAAGGAAGGCAGATGACGAATCTCGCACCCGGCACCCCCGCTCCCGACTTCAACCTGGTGGCCGACACTGGTGAGACTGTCAGCCTCGCCGGCTGCCGTGGCCGCAAGCTCGTGCTGTATTTCTACCCCAAGGCGGGCACGTCCGGCTGCACGGTCGAGGCGCATGACTTCAACCGCCTGAAGCCCGACTTCGATGCCGCCGATACGCTCGTGGTCGGCGTCTCGCCCGATCCCGACAAGGCGCTCGCCAAGTTCCGCGCCAAGGAAGGCCTCACCTTCCCCCTCGCTGGCGACGAGGACCACGCGATGCTCGAGGCTTACGGCGTGTGGGCGGAGAAGTCGATGTACGGCAAGAAGTATATGGGCGTCGAGCGCACCACCGTGCTGATCGACGCCGCCGGCACGATCGCGCAGGTCTGGCCGAAGGTGAAGGTCGCCGGCCACGCCGAGGAAGTCCTCGCCGCCGCCAAGGCCCTCTGACACGCCCCGCAGGCCGCCCCAGGGAGCGCGACACGCCGCGCCGCCCTGGGCCCGGCCTGTCAGTCCACGTCGTCGACGCTCGACGGCCCACCGCCATAGGCGCGCTGCGCCAGCGCCGCTTCCATGAAGGGATCGAGCGCGCCGTCCAGCACCTCCTGCGGCGTGCCGGAGGTGACGCCGGTGCGCAGATCCTTCACCAGCTGGTAGGGCTGGAGCACATAGGAGCGGATCTGGTGGCCCCAGCCGATATCGGTCTTGGCGGCCTGATCGGCGGCGGCCTGCGCCTCACGCTTCTTCAGCTCCATCTCGTAGAGCTTGGCGCGCAGCATTTCCCACGCTGTCGCGCGGTTCTTGTGCTGCGAGCGATCGCCCTGCGCGACGACGGCGATGCCGGTCGGGATATGGGTGAAGCGCACCGCCGATTCGGTCTTGTTGACGTGCTGGCCGCCCGCGCCGCCGGAGCGCATCGTGTCGATGCGCAGGTCGCTTTCCTTGATGTCGACCACGATCCGGTCGTCGATCACCGGGTAGACGTCCACGGAGGAGAACGAGGTCTGGCGCCGGGCGTTCGAATCGAAGGGCGAGATGCGCACCAGCCGATGCACGCCGCCTTCGGTCTTCAGCCAGCCATAGGCGTTGTGGCCCTTGACCAGAATGGTCGCCGATTTGAGGCCCGCGGTTTCACCCGCCGACTCTTCGATCAGCTCGACCTTGAAGCCGCGCCGCTCCGCCCAGCGCGTGTACATACGCAGCAGCATGAGCGCCCAGTCCTGGCTGTCGGTGCCGCCGGCGCCGGCATGGACTTCGAGGTAACTGTCATTGGCATCCGCCTCGCCCGACAGCAGCGCCTCGAGCTGGCGGCGTGCGACCTCGGCCTTGAGCTTGGCGAGCGCCGCGGCGGCCTCGGCGACGATGCCCTCGTCGTCCTCCATCTCGCCGAGTTCGATCAGCTCGACATTGTCATTGAGCTCCCGCTCGATCCTCTCCAGCGAATTAAGCCCGTCCTCAAGCGTGCCGCGCTCCTGCATCAGCTTCTGCGCGCGCTCGGGGTCGTTCCACAGGTTCGGATCCTCGGCGAGCGCGTTGAGCTCGGCGAGGCGGGCCTTGGAACGGTCGAAATCAATGTGCTGCCGCAGCAGGACGGCGGCTTCGCGGATTTCGTCGACGCTCGCAGCGAGCTCGGCGCGCATGATCGGACACTCTCGAAAGGACGTGAAAGGCGGCGGAAAATAGAAAGGTTGGTGCAGGCTGTAAACGGCTCCGCCCGGTTTGGCCATAACAGCGTGGGGATGCTTGCATCGCGGCAGGCGCGCTCTAGGCTGGCGCCCCTACCTTGCTACGCTCAGGAACACGCCTATGCATCTTATCGGCATGCTGGATTCGCCCTATGTCCGCCGCACGGCGGTGTCGCTGCGGCTGATGGAGCTGCCTTTCACGCACGAAGCGGTGTCGGTGTTCCGCCATTTCGACCGCTTCGCCACCATCAACCCCGTGGTGAAGGCGCCGACGCTGGTGACGGATGACGGCGTGGTGCTGATGGATTCGACGCTGATCCTCGAACATGCCGAGCGGCTGGCGAACCCAGCCCATTCGCTGGTGCCGGGCGATATCGGCGACCACGCGCGCGGCCAGCGCATCATCGGCCTCGCCCTCGCTGCCTGCGAGAAGGCGGTGCAGATCGTCTATGAGCGCGAGTTGCGCCCGGCGGAGAAGCTGCACCAGCCCTGGCTCGATCGCGTCGCCGGCCAGCTCGGGGCCGCGCTTCGCCTGCTCGATGCAGAACTGGCGGGAACGGAAGGCTGGCTGTTCGGCGAGCGCCCGATGCAGCCGGATATCACCGCCGCCGTCGCCTGGACCTTCATCCGCCATATGGTGCCGGATCATCTGCCGGAAGGCGCGTATCCCGCGATCGTCGCGCTCGCGGCGCGGGCCGAGGCCCTCCCCGCCTTCACGGACTACCCGCACAGCGTGTGAGCGCGACGGCCCGGCGGCTCAGTAGAGGCCGCCGGTGCCGCTGCCGCCGATCGCGCGGTCGGCCTCGGGCGAGACGCCGATCGGATTGCCGGAGGCATCGGTGGCGCCGATGATCGAGTAGCTGTCCGGCGGTGCGGTGCCCGGCTTGAACGCTTCGAGGATCGAATTCTCACCCGGCCCGGCACGCAGACCGGTCTTCGGGTTGATCCGGATCAGCTTCATGCCCGGCGGCACGCGGAACGGCACCGCCGGGCGGTCCGCCAGCGCCACCTGCATGAAATCACGCACCACGGGCGCCGCGAGCAGGCCGCCGGTCGACCCCTTGCCCATCGGCTTGGGCGTATCGAAGCCCAGATAGACGGCCACCACCATGTCCGGGGTAAAGCCGACGAACCAGGCGTCCTTCTCCTCGTTGGTGGTGCCGCTCTTGCCGGCCACCGGCTTGCCGAGAACCTTCAGCGCCGTGCCGGTGCCACGCTGCACCACGCCTTCCATCATCCCGACCAACTGATAGGCGGTCATCGGGTCAAGCACCTGCTCGCGCCGGTCGATCAGCGTCGGCTCGGGCTGGTTCTGCCACTGGGCGGCGTCGCAGCCCCGGCATTCGCGCTCGTCATGCTTGTAGATGGTCTTGCCGTAGCGGTCCTGAATGCGGTCGATCAACGTCGGCTTCACCCGCTTGCCGCCATTGGCGAAGATCGAATAGCCGCCGGCCATGCGCATGGTCGTGGTCTCGCCCGCGCCCAGCGACATGGAGAGCACCGGCAGGAGATTGTCGACGATGCCGAAACGCTTGGCATAGTCGACGATGACCGGCATGCCGATGTCGTTGGCGAGGCGCACCGTCATCACGTTACGCGACTGTTCGAGGCCGAATCGCAGCGTCTGCGGGCCGTAGAACTTGCCGGAGTAGTTTTCCGGCCGCCACGTTGCCTGCCCGGCCTGATTGAGCTCGAACGGCGCGTCGAGAACGATGCTCGACGGCGTGTAGCCATTGTCGATGGCAGCCGCATAGACGAAGGGCTTGAAAGACGAGCCCGGCTGGCGCTGGGCCTGGGTGGCGCGGTTGAACTGGCTCTCGTCGAAGGAGAAGCCGCCGACCATGGCGAGCACGCGCCCGGTCCACGGGTCCATGGCGATGAGCGCGCCCTCGATGCGCGGCTGCTGGCGCAGGCGCCACTGGTCAGGCTTGCCCTGCACCTGCTCGACATAGACGACGTCGCCCGGCTTCAGGATGCTGGCGACGCCGCCCTTGGCGCCGCGCACCGCCCATTTCGCTCCGTCGCCGGTGACCAGCCCGACATCGCGCTGCGAGGTGAGCACGCCCGAGCGGTCGCGCTGCGGCTGGAGGCCGATGCGCGCGCCCTGCGCGTCCGATTCGAGCACGACGGCGAGGTGCCAGGGAATGTCGGTGAAGGTGCGCACATCGGCGAGCCGCGCGCCCCAGTCACCACCCGTGTCGATGCGGGTGACGACCCCGTGCCAGCCGCGCTGTTCGTCATAGCGCGTCAGGCCGGCAAGCAGCGACTCCTTGGCGATCTGCTGCAGTTTGGGGTTCAGCGTGGTGCGGACCGAGAGGCCGCCGCCATAGAGCTTGTCCTCGCCATAGCGCTCGAAGATCTCGCGGCGCACTTCCTCGGCGAAATACTCGGCGGAGAAGATGTGCGCGCCGGTCGGGCGCACGACGACGGAGAGGTCGGTGGCCTTGGCCTCGGTCGCTTGCTGCTCGGTGATGTAGCCGTTCTCGGCCATGCGATCGATCACCCAGTTCCGGCGCTCGACCGCGGCCTCGTGGCGGCGGAACGGGTGGTAGTTGTTCGGGCCCTTGGGCAGCGCGGCAAGATAGGCCGCCTCGGCGATGGTAAGCTCCGATACCGACTTGTCGAAATAGAGCAGCGAGGCGGCGGCGACGCCGTAGGAGCCGATGCCCAGATAGATCTCGTTCAGGTACAGCTCGAGGATCTTGTCCTTCGAATAGGTCCGCTCGATGCGCAGCGCCAGCAGGGCTTCCTTGATCTTGCGGTCGAACGACACCTCATTGGTCAGCAGGAAGTTCTTGGCGACCTGCTGGGTGATGGTCGAGGCGCCCTGCGGGCGGCGGCCGGAGCCGTAATTCTGCACGAAGGCATAGGCGGCGCGGCCGATGCCGGTCACGTCGATGCCGCCATGGGAATAGAAATTCTTGTCCTCGGCCGAGATGAAGGCGTCGAGCACGAGCTTGGGAATGTTCTGGATCGGCAGATAGAGGCGCCGTTCCTTGGCATATTCCGCGACCAGCGAGCCATCGCCCGCGTGGACGCGGGTCATCACCGGCGGCTCATAGTTCTGCAGCTGCGAGTAATCCGGCAGATCCTGCGAGAACTTCCAGACGAAGTACCCCGCGACGGCGCCGCCGACCACGAAAAGGATAGTGCCCAGGGCGAACAGAAAGCCCAAGAACCGCAAAAGCAGCCGCATGCGGCCGTGCCCTCTAAAGCTGGGACATCGCCCGCGCGACGCGCGATCCGAGTCCAATGATGTGACGTCGCCCGCGCCCCCTGTGGGGGGCAACTATGGCCGTATCGCGACCGTTCAGGGCGTGGCGCCGGCCGTTGGGTCACCCGAGGGGCGCCCCATGCTGGCCGGCAGCGCCATGGCCGGGCCGTCGGATGGCTTCTGAGCCGTGAAATAGGCGTTGATCGCGCTCACCATGGCATCGGTGACACTAGACTGCCAGTCCGCCGATGTCATGAGCTCCAGATCGCGCGTGCTGGAAAGATAGCCCAGCTCGAACAGCACGGACGGCACGTCCGGCGCCTTCAACACCTTGAAACCTGCCGATTTGAGCGGCGCCTTGTGCATGCGCGCGCTCTCCTGGACGCTGCCGACCAGCGTGCGCGCGAAATGGGCGGAAAAGTTGCGCGTCTCCCGCTGCGCGAGGTCGAACAGGATGCCGGCGACGTCGGCCGGCTCCTCGGAGAGGTCGAGACCGGCAATCATGTCCGCCTTGTTCTCCGAATCGGCGAGGCGCTGCGCCTCGGCGTCGGAGGCGCGATCGGAGAGCGTGTAGATGGTCGCCCCGCGCGCATCACCATCGCGCGCCGAGAGCGAATCGGCGTGGAGCGAGATGAACAGGCGCGCATTGTTCTCGCGGGCAAAGCGCACGCGCTGGCCGAGCGCGACATAGGTGTCGCTGTCGCGCGTCAGCAGCGGGCGGTACTTGCCGGAACGCTCAAGCTTGGCCTTGAGCTGCTGGGCGATCGCGAGCACGAGATCCTTTTCGGTGACACCGCGCGCCGCGTTCACCGCGCCGGAATCGATGCCGCCATGGCCGGGGTCGATCACGATGACCGGGCGCCGGTCCCCGGAGTCGGCAGCCGCGGCCGGCGGCACCTGCGCCTGGTCCGACTGACGCACCGGCGCGGCGACGGCCTTGAGGAAGCTCGCCCGATCGGTCTTCACGAGGTCGATGACGAGGCGCGCCGGCTGGCCGTCCATCGGCTCCAGCACGAAGGCCTTGTCGATGGTGACGGGCGCGGCGACATCCATGACGATGCGGGCCTTGCCGGGAGCGAACAGGCCGAAGCGATAGGCGCTGACCAGTCCCCGCCCCTCCTGCCCCGCGCTCGCCGGCAGGGCGAACACCACGCCGGGCACGTCGACCACCACGCGGTAAGGGTCCGCCAGGGTGAAGGCACCGAGCGGCACGGCGCGGGAGAGGTCGATCACCAGGCGCGTGCGCTCGCCGTCACCGGCTAGGCGCGCATCGGTCGCGACCGCCGGCTCGGTGCTGGCCGCCGGGCTTGCGGCAGGGCTTGCGGCAGGCGCCTGTGCGGCCACGGGCAAGGCCACGCCGGCGCCAAGCAGCGCCGCCGACAATCCAAGCCCGAACATCGCCTTGCGCCAGTTCATCGTGTCTGGAAGCCTCCGGCAGGATCATGTGAGGGATATGGCGCGCGGGCGCCTCTCCCAGGGATTTCTACCCGAAATAGGAAGGGCTGGTTAACCCTTCCTTGCCGGCAAGGCGCTGACGGGGGCGTGACGTGGCCCGGCGGCCACGCGGGGGCGACGCGCCGTCGACGCGGTTAGGACACGATCCTTGCCAAATCGGCACGCATGCCGCTATTAAGAGCATGCATATGGTTCGCATTCCGGGTCGCTCGCTGGACGTCCGGCTTACGCGGTCCGACGGCGCGGGGCGTCCCTGATCCGGGGTGCCCGTCGACGGTCATGATTGGGCCCCTCGCGGGCGCTTGGCCGAGAACAGCGGAACACGTTCCGCGCGCCGGGTACCGCTGTCGCCGACGTTGTTTCCGGGCCCCGGCCGCCGGACGGTCGCGCTCATTCGTCGCGCGCTGTCCCCCGGACACCGCCGCCATGTGCCTTGAGCCGGATCGCTCCCGATCGCGGCTTGCCCTGTTCGGTCGAGGAATGGACGGCAGCACACGATGACGCGTCAGCCGGCAAGTGCGGACCAGATGGCAGGCGGGCTTCTGCACCGCAGCCATGTCCGCCGGGCCGCGTTGCGCCTTCGCCGTCCGCGCCGCGTGATTGCGGCGTCATTTCCTTATTCCTTCCTGTTCAGCGACCTGTTTTCGGTCCGTCCTTACTGGCACGGCTTCCGCCGTCCGGCGTCCCAGCGGACGTCGACGCCGCCGTTGCCGCATATGAGAGTTCAATGGCCAACAAGATGCTCATCGACGCCACCCACCCGGAGGAGACCCGGGTTGTGGTGGTGCGCGGCAATCGAGTCGAGGAATTCGACTTCGAGGCTGCCAACCGCAAGCCGCTGCGCGGCAACATCTACCTCGCCAAGGTAACGCGGGTAGAACCTTCCCTGCAGGCCGCCTTCATCGAGTATGGCGGCAACCGGCATGGCTTCCTCGCCTTCAGCGAGATCCATCCCGATTACTACCAGATCCCGGTCGCCGACCGGCAGGCGCTGCTCGACGAGGAAGAGCGCCAGCAGCGCAAGGAAGCCGAGGCCGAGAACGAGGACAAGCCGAAGGGCCGCGTCCGCCGTGGCCGTGGCGCCGCAAAAGATGCGAACGGCGACGAGACCGTCTCCGAGGCCACTTCTGACGACAGCGAGGACGCTGCCGAGGAAAAGCCGCGCGGCCGCAACCGCCGTCGTCCCTCCGCGCAGGCCTCGTCCGATGACGAGGGCGGCGGCGAGGTCGAGGAGATCGCCGGCGAGGAAGAAGTCGTCGAGCAGGTTGGTTCCGACGATGCGCTGGAGGAAGTTCCCGAGCGCGGCGCGCCGCGCGTGCGGGCCCGCCAGTACAAGATCCAGGAAGTCATCAAGCGCCGGCAGATCATGCTGGTGCAGGTCGTCAAGGAAGAGCGCGGCAACAAGGGCGCGGCGCTCACCACCTATCTGTCGCTCGCCGGCCGCTATTCGGTGCTGATGCCGAACACCGCCCGTGGCGGCGGCATCTCGCGCAAGATCACCTCGGCCGACGACCGCAAGCGCCTCAAGGAAGTTGCCTCCGATCTCGATGTGCCGGAGGGGATGGGCGTCATCCTGCGCACCGCTGGCGCCAACCGCACCAAGACCGAGATCAAGCGCGACTTCGAATATCTCCTGCGCCTGTGGGAGAATGTGCGCGAGCTGACCCTCGGCTCGACCGCACCCTCGCTGGTGTATGAGGAAGGCTCGCTGATCAAGCGTTCGATCCGCGACCTCTACAACAAGGACATCGACGAGGTTCTGGTCTCCGGCGACGAGGGCTATCGCGAGGCCAAGGACTTCATGCGCATGCTCATGCCGAGCCATGCGAAGAACGTGAAGCCCTACAAGGAATTGCAGCCGATCTTCACCCGCTTCGGGGTGGAGAGCCAGCTCGACGCGATGTTCCTGCCCCAGGTCCAGCTCAAGTCCGGCGGCTATCTCGTCATCAACCCGACGGAGGCGCTGGTCTCGATCGACGTGAACTCGGGGCGCTCGACACGCGAGCACAATATCGAGGACACGGCGCTCAAGACCAACCTTGAAGCCGCCGAAGAGGTCGCCCGCCAGCTCCGCCTACGCGATCTTGCCGGTCTCGTCGTGATCGACTTCATCGACATGGACGAGAAGCGCAACAACCGGGCGGTCGAGCGCAAGCTCAAGGACTGCCTGAAGAACGACCGCGCGCGCATCCAGCTCGGCCGCATCTCGCATTTCGGCCTGATGGAGATGAGCCGCCAGCGCATTCGCACCGGCGTGCTGGAGAGCTCCACCGAGGTCTGCCCGCATTGCGGCGGCACCGGCCATGTGCGTTCCTCGCCCTCGGTCGCGCTGCAGCTTCTGCGCGCGGCGGAGGACATGCTCCAGCGCTCCAACACGCATAACCTCATCGTCCGCACCCGGACCGAGAACGCGCTCTATGTGCTCAACCACAAGCGCGGGCATCTGCATGAGCTGGAAGCGCGCTTCGGCGTCGCCATCACCATCAGCGCCGACCCGACGCTGACCGGCCTCACGCCCTTCGCCATCGACAAGGGCGAGGCGGTGCCGAACCCGATCCCCCTGCCCCGCCCGGCGGAGATCCTGCCCGAGCCCGAGGACATCGAGCCGGATGTCGTGGAGGAGCCCGAGGAAGAGGAAGAGACCGAGGTTCACGAGCCCCGCGAGGCGCGCGAGCCCCGTCCCGCCGCTGCGACGGCCGAGGCCAATGGCGATGCCGCCACGGCCGAGGGCAACAAGCGTCGCCGTCGTCGGCGTCGGCGTCGGCGTGGCGGCCAGAATGGCGAGAACGGTCATCGCTCCGGCGAGAATGGCGGGCTGGAGACGGCCGGCGCCGAGTTCGAGGACGATGGCGACGATAATGGCGACGAGGGCGAGTCGGGCACGGACAACGTGACCGAGGCGACCGAGACCCACGTGCTCGAGACCCACGTGATCGAGACCTCCGCGCCCGAGACGGGCGCCGAGACCGACGCGCCGGTTGCCGGCGATGTCGCGGTCGACGTGACCGAGGCGGCGCCCGTCGCCAGCGACGAGGTTGTGGCCGAGGAGCCCGCCGCCGAGGACGCCAAGCCGCGTCGCGGTCGTCGGGGCGGCCGTCGCACCCGTGGCGCCAAGGCCGAGGCGGACGCCACTGCCGAAGGCACGGCTGGCGAGGCGACGACCGAGGCTGCTGCCGAGGTAACCCCGGAAGCAACGCCCGAGGCTCCCGTCGAGGCCGCGCCGGTCAAGGCGACCGAAGCCAAGCCGCGCCGTCGCCGGTCCACCGTGCGGGAGCCCGCCCCGGTCGCCGTGACCGAGGAAAGCGCGTCGGTGACGCCGGACGCCCCCGTCGCGGCCGAGCCGGCCACGGACGCGCCGGGCCCGGAAGTCGCGTCGACGGAAGCCTCCAGCGAGGCCACTGTTGAGACAGCCCCGGCCGAGACCGCGCCGGCGCCGGTCCAGACGGCTTCCGCCGCGCCCGAGCCGGACCGTCCGCGCCGCACCGGTTGGTGGCAGCGCAAGATCTTCGGCGAGTGAGCCTCGCGGCTCTCGACCCACAACAGCAAAACGGCGCCTCACGGCGCCGTTTTCGTTTTGAGATGCGGCGAGCCTGCGGACGGTTCAGCCACGCCGCAGGAAGTCGCCGATCCGCTCCACCGCCTCCGCCATCTCGGCGGGCGCGCCGGCATAGGAGAGGCGCAGATAATGGTGGCCGCGATGCGGGTCGAAATCGACGCCCGGCGTCGCCGCCACATGGGCTTCATCAAGCAGGCGGCGGGCGAAGGCGGCGGAATCGTCGGTGAAGCGCGACACGTCGGCATAGAGATAGAAGGCGCCGTCCACGGGGAGAAACTCCGGCAGCCCGGCCTTGGGCAGGCCCTGCGTCAGGATCAGCCGGTTCTCCTCATAGCCGTGCTTGACCGCCTCCATCTCCGCCGCGCCGTCAAAGGCGGCCTCGGCGGCGATCTGCGAGAGGGTCGGCACGGAGATCATCAGGTTCTGCTGCAACCGCTCCACCGCGCGCACCAACGGCGCCGGCATCACCATCCAGCCGACGCGCCAGCCGGTCATGCAGAAATATTTCGAGAAGGAATGGATGATCGCCGCCTCAAGGCTGATCGCCGCCGCCGTCGCGGCCGGAAAAGCATAGTCCAGCCCGTGATAGATCTCGTCCGAGATGAAGCGGATGCCGAGACTCTCGGCAGTGGCGATGAGCTCGGCCAGCGCCTCCGGGCGCATCATCGTGCCGGTCGGGTTGGCCGGGCTCGCCACGAGAATGCCCTTGAGCGGCGTGCGGGCATGGGCGGCACGCAGCGCCTCGGGCATGATGACCCAGCGCGAGGTGGCATCCGTCTCGATCAGCACCGGCTCGCAGCCCAGCGCCGTCAGGATGTGGCGATAGGGCGGATAGCCGGGATTGGCGATCGCCACCCGGTCCCCCGCCTCGAACATCGAGAGAAAGGCGAGCAGGAACCCGGCTGACGACCCCGTCGTCACGACGACGCGCGCCGGGTCGAGATCGAGCCCATAGGTCTCGCCATAATGGCGGGCGATGCGGGCGCGCAGCCCCGGCAGGCCGAGCGCGGTGGTGTAGCCGATGCGCCCATGCTCCAGCGCCCGCTTCGCCGCCTCGCGGGCGGTGTGGGGGGCCGGCGCGGCGGGCTGGCCGACCTCCATATGGATGACCCGCCCGCCCTCGGCCTCGATGCGCGCCGCCCGCTCCATCACGTCCATGACGATGAAAGGCGCGATGTCGCTGCGCCGCGAGGCGCCGGCAAGCAGGGCGACGGCCTCGACGGGAGAGGTGGCGCGTGGTGCGGTCATGTTGCTCAACCTTGCCGTTCCGCCGTATCCGCGCCGCAATCTCCGGCTGGTCTCGGGCTACGTTCAATGGAAGATGATCCGCGGATGACTTGACCCTGCCGTCACGACAGCGTCAGGTCGCCCGCACATTGCTGCGTTCGATGGATGATGCCTCTGCTGCGCCTTGACAACCCCTCGCTTCGGCTGACGCACCGTCCCGCTGGCCGTGGTCGCCATTTGGGCCGCCGCGCGGGCGGGCGTGGCCTGCTGCGCGGGCTGGCGACCGGCCTCGGCTTTCTTGCCGTGGGCGCGCTCGACATGCAGCCGGCAATGGCGCAATCCAAGCGCAACCCGACGATCATCCGCGACGCGGAGATCGAGACACTGATGCGCGACTACACCCGTCCGATCTTCAAGGTGGCGGGGCTTACGCAGCAGAACATCCAGGTCGTCCTGATCGGCGACGATTCGTTCAACGCCTTCGTCGCCGACGGCAAGCGCATCTTCATCAACACCGGCACGCTCAAGCAGTCGGCGACGCCGAACGAGGTCATCGGCGTGCTCGCCCATGAAACTGGCCACATCGCCGGCGGGCATCTCGCGCGGATGCGCCAGCAGATGGAAAACGCGCAGACCGCCGCCATTGTCGGCATGCTGCTCGCCGCTGGCGGCATGGCGGCGGGTGTGTCCACCGGCTCCAATATGGGCGGCTCCGCCGGCGCCGGCGCGATGACCATGCCGCAGGAGATCGTCCGGCGCTCGCTGCTGGCCTATCAGCGCAGCGAGGAGCAGGCGGCCGACCGCTCGGCCCTCACCTATCTCAACGCCACCAAGCAGTCGCCGGCGGGCATGCTCAAGACCTTCGAGCGCCTGCAGAACGACCAGATCTTCATCAGCCAGCGAATCGACCCCTACGCGATCAGCCATCCCATGGCGGCCGAACGCATCGCGGTGCTGGAAGACCTCGCGCATAAGAGCCCTTATTTCGACGTCAAGGATCCGCCGGAGCTTCAGGCCCGCCACGACATGATGCGGGCCAAGCTGGTCGGCTACACCCAGACGCCGGATGGCGTGGCGCGCATCTATGGCCCGCAGGGCAACACGCTGCCGGCGCGCTATGCGCGGGCGATCTCGGCCTATCGCTATGGCAACATCAACGACGCGATCCGCCAGATCGACGCGCTCATCGCCGAGCAGCCGCGCAACCCCTATTTCTACGAGATCAAGGGTCAGGCCTATCTGGAAGCCGGCCGCGGGCGCGACGCCATCGGTCCGCTGCGCCGCGCGGTCGAGCTGTCCGACGGCAACCCGCTCATCCGCATGCTGCTCGGCCAGGCGCTGATCGCCACCAATGACAAGAGCCTGATGGACGAGGCCGTGCGCGAGCTCAATTTCGGCCTGCAGCGCGAACCGTCCTCGCCGATTGGCTGGCGCTACCTCGCCATGGCCTATGGCCAGCGCGGCGACTATCCCAATGCCGACCTCGCCTCCGCCCAGTCCGCCCTGCTCAGCGGCGAGTACAAGCTGGCGCGCGAACTGGCGACGCGCGCCAAGACCAAGTTCCCGCTCGGCTCGCCCGGCTGGCTGAAGGCCGACGACATCCTCAATTTCAAGCCGCCGCAAGAAGCCATGCGGCGCAAGCCAACACCGTAACGGAGAGACACATGCCGCTCACCCTTCTTAGCCGCGCCGGCCGCAGGCTCATTGCCGCGAGCCTTGCCGCGAGCCTCGCGATCGGCATGGGCGTCGCTCCGGCGGCGGCTCTGGACGACGCGCAGCGCAAGGAATTCGAAGGCGTCATCCGGGAGTACCTGATCAAGAATCCCGAGGTGATCCAGGAAGCCATCATGGAGCTGCAGAAGCGCCAGGCGGCGAATGAGTCGAACCAGCGCCAGCAGGCGCTCACCACCATGAAGCCCTTGGTGTTCGATTCCCCGCGCGGCGTGGTCATCGGCAACCCCTCTGGCGACGTCACGCTGGTCGAGTTCTTCGACTATAATTGCGGCTATTGCCGCCGGGCGCTGGCCGACATGCAGCAGCTCATGAAGGGCGACCCCAAGCTCAAGGTCGTGCTGAAGGAATTCCCGGTGCTCGGACCGGGCTCGGTGGAGGCCGCGCAGGTGGCCGTCGCCGTGCGCCTCACCGCGCCGGACAAGTACTATGCCTTCCACGAGAAGCTGCTGAGCGAGCGCGGCCAGGCCAACAAGGCCAAGGCGCTGGAGGCCGCCGCGGCGGTCGGCATCGACAAGGCCGCGCTGGAGAAGGCGCTCGCCAATCCCGAGGTCAACGCCACGCTGCAGGAGAACCTCAAGGTGGCCGACGCGCTCGGCATCGACGGCACGCCCTCCTATGTGGTGGGTGACGCAGTCATCGTCGGCGCAGTCGGCCACGACCAGATCAAGAGTGCCGTGGATTCCGTGCGGAGCTGCGGCAAGACCCAGTGCTGAGCCCGAGCGGGCGGACAATCGGGCACGCGCGCGAAAGCCTGTGAACGGCCCCGCCACCGGCCTCAGGCCACGACAGCGGCCCCCGCGGCGCGATTCGCCGCTGGGGGTTACTGCGTCTGCATGCGCGGCGGGGCTTGGCGTTCACGCGGGCTTTGCCTATAACCCCGCGGCTGCCCGGCACGCGCCGGGCGGAAGCTGGCTCTTTGAGGCGCGATGACGGACACCGTCCACGTCCTGAACGGACCGAACCTGAACCTGCTCGGCACGCGCGAGCCGGAGGTGTATGGCCGTGCGACGCTGGCGGATGTCGAAGCCGCCTGCCGCGCCGCCTGCGATCGACACGGGCTCGGCCTCGTGTTCCGCCAGACCAACCATGAGGGCGAGTTGGTCACCTGGCTGCAGGAAGCGCGCGGGAGTCTGGGCGTCGTGCTCAACGCCGCCGCCTATACCCACACTTCCGTCGCCCTTGGCGACGCCATCAAGGCCGTCGGCCTCAATGTCGTCGAAGTCCACTTGTCCAACGTCTTCGCGCGCGAAGCCTTCCGCCATCATTCCTATATCTCGCCGGTCGCCCGTGGGGTGATCTGCGGCCTGGGGATCGAGGGCTACCGGCTCGCCATAGACGCGCTGGCCGCAGCCCGCGTGAACTGAGGGGGACGGGGCGACCGTCACGGGATCATGATGAAAACCAACAAGCCGAACATCGACCCCGCGCTGGTGCGCGAGATCGCCAACCTCCTCTCCGAGAGCGACCTCACGGAGATCGAAGTCCAGCAGGAGGATCTGCGTATCCGCGTCGTGCGCGCCGCGCCGACCGTTTATGCCGCTCCCGCGCCGGTCACCGTGGCTGCCGCGCCTGTTGCCGCGGCTCCCGCTGCCGCTGCGCCGGTCGCCGCCGCGAGCGACGATCCCGCCAAGCATCCCGGCGTCGTGCCCTCGCCGATGGTGGGCACCGCCTATCTCGGCCCGGAGCCGGGCGCCCGGTACTTCATCGATGTCGGCTCGGTCGTGAAGGAAGGCCAGACGCTCCTCATCGTCGAGGCGATGAAGACCATGAACGCGATTCCCGCGCCCCGCGCCGGCACCGTGACCCGAATCCTCGTGGAGAATGCGCAGCCGGTCGAATATGGCGAGCCACTCCTGATCATCGAGTGAGGCGCGCCTGATGTTCGGCAAGATCCTGATTGCCAATCGCGGCGAGATCGCCCTGCGCGTGCTGCGCGCCTGCAAGGAAATGGGCATCGCCACCGTGGCGGTTCATTCCACCGCCGACGCCAACGCCATGCATGTGAAGCTGGCCGATGAGAGCGTCTGCATCGGCCCGCCGCCCGCCAAGGACAGCTACCTCAACATCCCCGCCTTGCTCGCCGCCTGCGAGATCACCGGCGCCGAGGCGGTGCATCCCGGCTACGGCTTCCTGTCGGAGAATGCGCGCTTCGCCGAGATCCTGATCGATCACGGCGTCGCCTTCATCGGGCCCAAGCCCGAGCATATCCGCATCATGGGCGACAAGATCGAGGCCAAGCGCACCGCCAAGAAGCTCGGCATCCCCTGCGTGCCCGGCTCGGAAGGCGGCATCACCTCGGATGACGAGGCGGCCCGCGTCGCCGAGGAGATCGGCTTCCCCGTGCTCATCAAGGCCGCCGCCGGCGGTGGCGGGCGCGGCATGAAGGTCGCCCGCGCGCCGGACGAGCTGTCCTCAGCCCTCTCCCAGGCCCGCTCGGAAGCCCGCGCCGCCTTCGGCGACGACGCGGTCTATATCGAGAAGTATCTCGGCACGCCCCGCCACATCGAGATCCAGGTGCTCGGTGACGGCCAGGGCAACGCCATCCATCTCGGCGAGCGCGATTGCTCGCTGCAGCGCCGGCACCAGAAGGTGTGGGAGGAAGCCCCCTCCCCGACCATCACCGCCGAGCAGCGCGCCCGCATCGGCGAGACCGTCGCCCAGGCGATGCGCGACATGAAATATCTCGGCGCGGGCACCATCGAGTTCCTGTACGAGAATGGCGAGTTCTACTTCATCGAGATGAACACCCGCATCCAGGTGGAGCATCCGGTGACCGAGGCGATCACCGGCATCGACCTGATCGCCGAGCAGATCCGCGTCGCTGCCGGCCAGCCGCTCGGCATTAAGCAGGAAGACGTGGTGCTGAACGGCCACGCCATCGAGTGCCGGGTGAACGCCGAGCATCCCCGCACCTTCCGTCCCTCGCCGGGCAAGATCTCCTACTGGCACACGCCGGGCGGCCTTGGCGTGCGGATCGATTCGGCGGTCTATCAGGGCTATTCGATCCCGCCCTATTACGACAGCATGATCGGCAAGCTGATCGTGCACGCCAAGTCGCGCGAGGAATGCCTCAACCGGCTGCGCCGCGCGCTCAACGAGTTCGTGGTGGAGGGCATCGAGACCACGCTGCCGCTGTTCCGCGAACTGGTCGAGAACCCCGACATCCAGCGCGGCGCCTACGACATTCACTGGCTGGAGCACTTCCTGGCCGCCGGCGAGCCGGGCTCCTGAGCCGGGCGACACCATCTTCACACGACCATCATGGCCGGGCTCGTCCCGGCCATTTCTGTTGCGGCCGCCGCGCTCCCCATCGCTGAGCCGATTGTGAGCGGTCACGGCCGCCGGCGCCTTCACAGCACCGCCTATCTCCGTCATTCTGGCGTCATGTCACGCCCGCGCGAACATCAGGTCGAGATCACACCGGAAGTCCTGCTGAAGGCCTATGCCTGCGGCATCTTCCCCATGGCCGAAAGCGCCGACGATCCCGGCCTCTACTGGATCGAGCCGGAGCGGCGCGGCGTCATCCCGCTCGACGACTTCGCTATTTCCAGCCGCCTCGCCCGCACCGTTCGCTCAGATCGCTTCGAGGTGCGGATCGACCATGATTTCGAGGCGGTGATCGACGGCTGCGCCGCCCCGGCGGACGGGCGCGGCTCGACCTGGATCAACCGGCGCATCCGCAAGCTCTATTGCGACCTTTACGAGCGCGGCCACTGCCACTCGGTCGAGACCTGGGAGAATGGCGTGCTGGTCGGCGGGCTCTACGGGGTGCGGCTCGGGCGGGCCTTCTTCGGCGAGAGCATGTTCCACACCGCGCGCGATGCCTCGAAGGTGGCGCTGGTGCATCTGGTGGGCCGGCTGCGCAAGGGCGGCTTCACCCTGCTCGACACCCAGTTCGTCACCGATCACCTGCGCAGCTTCGGCGCGATCGAGGTCACGCGGCGGCACTATCACCGGCTGCTGACACAGGCGCTGGAGGGCGAGGGTGATTTCTACTGCTGGCCGCCCGGCGAGGCGATCACCGGCGCGGTCTGCTTGCAGTCGGTCAGCCACACATCATAGATCGGGTGCTCGACACCGTGCAGGCCGGGGCTTGAGGCGAACATCCAGCCGCCGAACAGCGGCTGCACCTTCCCGTCCAGCGTGATTTCCTGAACCTCGACGAAGCCGGTGGTGTTCTGCGACTCCGTTACCGGCCGCGTATAGCAAGCGCGCGGGGTGATGCGCAGCGCGCCGAACTGCACGGTCTCGTTCACCGCCACGTCGAAGGAGATGATGCGGCCGGTGATCTTGTCGAGGCCGGAAAACACGGCGGTCTTGTTCACCACCTTCTCGGCCGGGGGTTGCACCACCTCAATGTCGCCGCTCGGGCCGACCGTCGCCTGGCCGGGCACGTCCGGCTGGGCCGGGGCGGGCTGGCGCACCTCGCCGCCTTCAGGCGGGGCCATGATGGACGGCACGCCGGCGCCGCCGGGCGGGGGCGAATCGGGATTGGTCACCGCGCCGGGCGGCGGGGCGAGCGGCTGCGATTCGACCCCGCCCTGCCAGCCCTGCTGGGCAGCCAGCGGCGCGCTCAGCGCGAGCGATGCCGCGGCGGCGAGAAGGAGGATACGGATCGGGGCGGAAAGCATCGCAAGGCCTCGGAAATCGCGCGCCGGCCGGGGCGCGCGCCTCGCGTCAAGATGCGGGGCAATGCGGCGATGTCGGGGCGGGCCCGCGCGAAAGCCGGTCCAGGAACCGGAACATGGCGCGGGCAGACTCACCCGCGACGGTTCACTCGGGCGTCCACGCCTTGTAGTCGCCGGTGACGGCGGGGCGGTGGCCGAAGCCGACAGTGGAACCGGCCGGGCGATAGGCCGCGGGGGTGCCGGTCGGGTTGGCGCGGTGCGGCTTCTCCCACTCGCGGGCGACATAGGTTTCCTGCGGCGGGGCGACATCGCTGCGCTGGTGCATCCAGGCGTGCCAGCCCGGCGGAATGGCGGTCGCCTCGGCGGGGCCGTTATAGATCACCCAGCGGCGCTCGAAGCCGAGCGCGGGATCGATCTTGCCGCCCTTGGTCCGGTAGTACTTGTTGCCCTGCTCATCGGTGCCGACGAATTCACCGTGGCGCCACGTATGGAAACGCGTGCCCATGGTCTGGCCGTTCCACCAGGTGAAGGTCTCGGTGAGGAAGTCGGAAAGCTTCACGGAAATCGTCCCTGCGCCGGCTGGAAGATGGGGCGGAACATGCCACCCGGACCGCCCGGTGTCCAGCGCGCGCAAGCCTTGCGGGCACCGAACCCACCTGAACAGGGGCCTCGCGCGCTCGCGCGCGAGCATGCGAGAGCGCGCGCCTCACGTAATTGTGGACAGATCGTCCTTTCGTGGCGGCGGCCCCAACGACCTGTCACAAAGCGCCGCCCACCGCTTATTGGCCGCGGGCGCGCCCCATGCCCGTCTTCCCCGCTGTCCACCGGCCGGGAGAACGCCTTGCGTCTGGACTCTCGGTGCGAATCCGCGCGTCATAGACAACTAATGGGTGGAGTTGCGGGTGCGCACACACCACATACGAGATGTAGGGCTTTGTTTACGAGTGCCCACTATCTCTTGACGTCACACGTAGAGTCGTACAGGTTGCGTTTCGTCCCCGACTGCGGCGGCAAGCCGATGACCCGGGGGCAAATCCAAGCCCGTTGCGTTGCGATTTCGGTCCTGTGACCGAGAGCCGACAACGCATGTCCGGGCTTTGGAACACGGAAACGATAGGCGCCGGCGGCGGTTGTTTTCGTGAGGGACTGACGGGGACGCGCTCGGACGGAGATTCGAGCCAATTCAATTCGAGTGCGCCGGACGGGGCGCACCGCGAACCGGGGACGACGATCATGCGCATCGAGCGCCGCTATACCACAGCCGGCCAGTCACCTTACGCCGCGATGGCGTTCCGCAAGGCGACGAGCGAAATTCGCAATCCTGACGGGTCGGTGGTGTTCCGCCTCGAAGGCATCGACGTGCCCGAGCATTTCTCGCAGGTGGCCACCGACATCCTCGCGCAGAAGTATTTCCGCAAGGCCGGCGTCCCCGCGCGGCTGAAGAAGGTCGAGGAGGAGACCGTCCCCTCCTTCCTCTGGCGCGGTGCGGCCGATGAGAAGGTGCTCGGCGGCCTCCCCGAGAAGGAGCGCTATATCGGCGAGGTCGACGCGCGGCAGGTCTTCGACCGCCTCGCCGGCACCTGGACCTATTGGGGCTGGAAGGGCGGCTATTTCGATTCGGAAGTCGACGCCCAGGCGTTCTTCGACGAGCACCGCTACATGCTGGCCATGCAGATGGCCGCGCCCAACTCGCCGCAGTGGTTCAACACCGGCCTGCACTGGGCCTATGGCATTGACGGCCCGAGCCAGGGCCATTTCTACGTCGATTACGTCACCGGCAAGCTGACCCGCTCGAAGTCCTCCTACGAGCACCCGCAGCCGCATGCTTGCTTCATCCAGTCCGTGGGCGACGACCTCGTGAATGAGGGCGGCATCATGGACCTGTGGGTGCGCGAGGCGCGCCTGTTCAAATATGGCTCGGGCACCGGCTCGAACTTCTCGGCGCTGCGCGGCGAGGGCGAGAAGCTCTCCGGCGGCGGCCGCTCCTCCGGCCTCATGTCGTTCCTGAAGATCGGCGACCGCGCCGCCGGCGCCATCAAGTCGGGCGGCACCACGCGCCGCGCCGCCAAGATGGTAGTGGTCGACGTCGATCACCCGGACATCGAGACCTATGTCGACTGGAAGGTGAAGGAGGAGCAGAAGGTCGCCGCTCTCGTCACCGGCTCCAAGATCGTCGCCAAGCACATGAAGGCCGTGATGAAGGCCTGCGTGAACTGCGAGGGCGAGAATGGCGATTGCTACGACCCGGAGAAGAACCCGGCGCTGAAGCGCGAGATCCGCGCCGCCAAGAAGGCGCTGGTACCGGAGAACTACATTCACCGCGTCATCCAGTTCGCCAAGCAGGGCTACACCGACATCGACTTCCCGATCTACGATACGGATTGGGATTCCGAGGCGTATCTCACCGTCTCCGGCCAGAACTCGAACAACTCGGTGCGGGTCGATGACGACTTCCTCACCGCGGTCGAGGCCGATGGCGACTGGAACCTCACCTCGCGCATCACCGGTAAGGTGACGAAGACTCTCAAGGCCGCCGAGCTGTGGGAGAAGATCGGCCACGCCGCCTGGGCCTGCGCCGATCCGGGCATCCAGTTCCACACCACCATCAATGACTGGCACACCTGCCCGGCCGCCGGCCCGATCCGCGCGTCCAACCCGTGCTCCGAGTACATGTTCCTCGACGACACGGCGTGCAACCTCGCCTCGCTGAACCTGCTGCAGTTCCGCAAGGCCGACGGCACCTTCGACGTGGCGAGCTATGAGCACGCCTGCCGCCTGTGGACCGTGGTTCTCGAAATCTCGATCCTGATGGCGCAGTTCCCGTCGAAGGAGATCGCCAAGCTCTCCTACGAGTACCGCACCCTCGGCCTCGGCTACGCCAACATCGGCGGCCTGCTGATGACCTCGGGCATCCCCTATGACTCCGCCGAGGCCCGCGCCTATTGCGGCGCCCTCACCGCGATCATGACCGGCGTCGCCTATGCCACCTCGGCCGAAATGGCCAAGGAGCTCGGCCCCTTCGCCGGCTACAAGCCCAACGCGACCGAGATGCTGCGCGTGATGCGCAACCACCGCCGCGCCGCCTATGGCGAGAAGGGCGGCTATGAGGGGCTGAACACCAACCCCGTGCCGCTCGACCACGCCAAGGTGCCGGAGCCGATCCTCATCGAGCGCGCCAAGGCGACCTGGGACCAGGCGATTGCCCTCGGCGAGGCCCATGGCTACCGCAACGCCCAGACCACGCTGCTCGCGCCCACCGGCACGATCGGCCTCGTCATGGATTGCGACACCACCGGCATCGAGCCCGACTTCGCGCTGGTGAAGTTCAAGAAGCTGGCCGGCGGCGGCTACTTCAAGATCATCAACCGCGCCGTGCCGGAGGCGCTGCGCACGCTCGGCTATTCCGAGAGCCAGCTCGCCGAGATCGAGGCCTATGCCGTCGGCCATGGCTCGATCACCCAGGCGCCGGCCATCAACCATGGCTCGCTGCGCGCCAAGGGCTTTGACGACGCGATGCTCGCCAAGGTCGATGGCAGCGTGAAGAGCGCCTTCGACATCAAGTTCGTCTTCAACCGCTGGACGCTCGGCGACGAGGCACTGGCCAAGCTCGGCGTGCCCGCCGACAAGCTGATCGATCCCGCCTTCGACCTGCTCACCTTCCTCGGCTTCTCGAAGAAGGACATCGAGGCCGCGAACATCCATGTCTGCGGCGCCATGACCCTGGAGGGCGCGCCCTTCCTCAAGGTCGAGCACTACCCGGTGTTCGACTGCGCCAATCCGTGCGGGCGCATCGGCAAGCGCTACCTCTCGGTCGAGAGCCACATCCTGATGATGGCGGCGGCGCAGCCCTTCCTCTCGGGCGCGATCTCCAAGACCATCAACATGCCGAACGACGCCACGGTGGAGGACTGCAAGCAGGCCTACATGCTGTCCTGGCGCCTGGCGCTGAAGGCCAACGCGCTCTACCGCGACGGCTCGAAGCTCTCCCAGCCGCTCAACTCGCAGCTCGTTTCCGACGAGGATGACGAGGAGGACACGCTCGAGGCCCTGCTGGAGAAGCCCGCCGCCGCGCGCGCCACGCAGATCACCGAGAAGATCGTCGAGAAGGTCATCGAGCGCGTGGTCGCCATCCGCGACCGCGAGAAGATGCCCGATCGCCGCAAGGGCTACACCCAGAAGGCGGTGGTCGGCGGCCACAAGGTCTATCTGCGCACCGGCGAATATGATGATGGCCGCCTCGGCGAGATCTTCATCGACATGCACAAGGAAGGCGCGGCGCTGCGCTCCTTCATCAACAACTTCGCCAT
Source organism: Ancylobacter sp. SL191 (assembly GCF_026625645.1). NCBI lineage: Bacteria > Pseudomonadati > Pseudomonadota > Alphaproteobacteria > Hyphomicrobiales > Xanthobacteraceae > Ancylobacter > Ancylobacter sp. SL191. The sequence goes on from NZ_CP113056.1 coordinate 3,912,913, forward strand.
CTCGGTGTCGCTGGGTCTCCAGTACGGCGTGCCGCTGGAGGAGTATGTCGACGCCTTCACCTTCACCCGCTTCGAGCCCGCCGGCCCGGTGCAGGGCAACGACACGATCAAATACGCCACCTCGATCCTCGACTACATCTTCCGCGAGCTGGCCGTGTCCTATCTCGCCCGCAACGATCTCGGCCATGTCGATCACAGCGAGTCGAATTTCGACGCGCTCGGCAAGGGCGTGGATGAGGGCAAGGCGGCGCCCGGCGTCACCCCGGCCTCGCGCATGGTCTCCAAGGGCCTGACGCGCGGCCGCTCGGTCGGGCTGATGGTGGTGCCGGCCGGCTCCACCGTGACCCCGGCCGCCTCGCAGTCCACCTCGAACGTCACCGCCCTGCGCGGCGCCGTTCAGGGCGCGACCGCCCTCAAGGCGGAGCCGGAGATCGAGGAAGACGAGGCGCTCGGCGCCACCGACGCCCTGCCCTGGGCCGCCCCGGCCGCGGCCCCCGCCGCTGCCGCTGGCCCGAGCAAGTCGGAAGCCCGCGCCATCGCCCGCGCCAAGGGCTATGAGGGCGAATCCTGCCCCGAGTGCCAGAACTTCACCATGGTGCGCAACGGCACCTGCCTGAAGTGCGAGACCTGCGGCTCGACGACCGGCTGCAGCTGAGGCAAGGTCAGACTCATGTTCGACCACCTCATCCATGCCGACTGGAGCATGGATGAACGGAAGAGATGGATGACGATGGCCACCCGTCAGAAGGACGGGTGGCTTATCGATTCCGCCTGCCAGGCGGCGTCGCCCTCTGTCTTTGTTAAAGAACTTGCGGAGATTGGCCAGAATGGACGCCTTCTGGTCGGCTTCGACTTTCCGATCGGCGTGCCATCAGCCTATGGCGTGCAAACCGGCTTTGCTGATTTTCCGGCCGCACTGAGAGCCTTCGGAGAGGGCGACTGGTCCGAGTTTTTCAAGGTCGCCGACATTCCGGCGGAGATTTCCCTGCGACGGCCGTTCTATCCCCGCGTCTCCCGCAAGGGGAGCGCACGGATTGAGCTCGCCGCGGGCCTTGGCGTGCCCATGTTCGCCGACCTGCTGCGGAAATGCGAACGCAGGACGCAATATGGCCCTGAAGGCTGCGTCTTGTTCTGGACTCTCGGCGGCAACCAAGTCGGCAAAGGCGCACTGACTGGCTGGCGCGAGGTGATCCGGCCCGCCATGCTAGACGGCGCTCGGCTGTGGCCATTTGACGGCACTCTGGACGAACTGTCGCAAAGCGCTGGTGTGGTGCTTGCGGAGACCTATCCGGCGGAGGCCTACACCATTTTTGATGGTCGCTTTCTCCGTAGCGAAAGCAAGGGCCGGCAGGTCGACCGCTTAAACAAGGCTCCCGCCATCCATCGCTGGGCGCTCGCCAACTCAGTACAGCTGTCGCCGTCACTTATCGCTCAGATCGACACGGGCTTCGGTCCGAGAAAGACAGGCGAGGACGCTTTTGATGCCTTTGCCGGCATCGTCAAGATGATCGAAGTGGCCGAACGGCGTCGGAAAGAGATTAGCCATCCGTGGCCAGAGACAACGGTCTGGGAAGGCTGGATTCTCGGACGATAGCCCGCCCGCCGGTCCGACCGACACGCGTCATATCTGGATTGCCGATGAACACGCCCCCCACCCTCACCACGCCCCGCCTGATCCTACGCCCGCACCGGCTTGAGGATTTCGAGGCCTATGCGGCGATGTGGGCGGAGCCGGCGGTGGTGCGGTTCATTGGCGGGCAGGGTTTTTCCCGCGAGGTGGCGTGGAACCGGTTCCTGCGCCATCCGGGCCTGTGGCACTTTCTCGGCTTCGGCCATTTCGCGATTGAAGAGCGTGCCACCGGCGCCTTCATCGGCGAGGCCGGCTTTCATGATTTCCGCCGCGCCCTCTCTCCCTCGCTGGAGGGGACGATGGAGGCCGGCTGGGTGTTCGCCGGCGCGGCGCATGGCAAGGGCTATGCGCGTGAGGCGATGACGGCCGTGCTCGGCTGGGCGGATGCGCATCATCCCACACGGCGCCTCACCGCGATGATCGAGGAGAGCCACGCCGCCTCGCTGCATATCGCCGGCACGCTCGGCTTCACCCGCTTCGCCGGGGCGCTCTATGGCGGGCGGGACATGGTGCTGCTGGAGCGCGCGCGGCCCGGCACACCGACGAGTTACCTTCCCTAGAGGAAGATTCCTGACGCCGCGCATGTTTCAGAACGACGCGGGCCGCGCGGCAGGGGCACGCCAGCATCTCTGTGGCGCCACCACCCTCACCGCCCCCGCCAGCACAAAAAAGCCGCCGCTCCGGCGGGAGCGGCGGCTTCATGCGGGACGCCTGGTGCGACCCGGAGGCGTATCAGCCCACGCGCAGGTTGACCGCGGAGGTCTTGCCCGAACGCTGGTCGGTCTGCAGCTCGAAGGAAACCTTCTCGCCGTCGCGCAGGCCCTGCAGGCCCGAACGCTGAACCGCGCTGATATGGACGAACACGTCCTTGCCCGCGCCATCAGGCTGGATGAAGCCGTAGCCCTTCTGGTCGTTGAACCACTTCACGGTGCCGGTCTGGGTAGACATCAGGGTAGTCTCACGTCATCGAGGTTGCACATTCAGCAGGCGCGTGGCACCTGCCGCTGGGTCGAATTTGGAAGAAAAGCTGAACGTGCACCCGGCAACGCCAAGGTGAAACGGCCCAGAGTCCAGCCAAAATCTGGCATGAAGACTAGCGCGAATGCGCGCCAATGCAAGGGCCGGTGCCGTCGCGGAAAGCCGCTTTAGCCGGCAAATGTCGCCGCCTCGCCCGCACCAGGCGACAAGACGGCGACATTCAGATCTTGTCTAAACAGGCGGCGCGCCGCCCGTTGCTCCCGGACCGCTCAGAGCGGGCGCAGGTTCACCGCCGAGGTCTTGCCCGAGCGCTGGTCCGTCTGCAGCTCGAAGGAGACCTTCTCGCCCTCGCGCAGGCCCTGCAGGCCCGAGCGCTGCACGGCGCTGATATGGACGAACACGTCCTTGCCCGAGCCATCCGGCTGGATGAAGCCGTAGCCCTTCTGCTCGTTGAACCACTTAACGGTGCCGGTATCAGCCATAGAAAGAAACCTTAGGAGACCAGGATTTTTGGCGGCGAACGCCGGATGACGCCCGCCGGCAGACGGCTTGTGCGAAAACCTGTGCGCCCGCGGGCGGCGCAGTCCTTCGGTCAAATCCGTGCACGTTCAGATTGGCGAGGAATATGGCTTTTAGACGGCAAAAATCGCCACACTTCCGCCCCATATGCGGCAGAACTGCGATGAGTTTCCTGGCGGGAAAAGGCCGGCTTTTCGCCGGCCCACAGCGCTAGCGTTCAGTAGCAATAGTCATAGCTGACGCGCACCACGCGCCCGTTCGGGTAGCGGTAATGGCAGTTGCCGCGGCGGACGTAATAGTAGCCCTGCGGGCCACGATTGCGCCCGATTACCGCGCCGGCGCTCGCCCCGATGGCGCCGCCAAGCAGCACGCCGGTGCCGGTGCCGATCAGCACCCCGCCAAGGAGCGCGCCGGTGAGCCCGCCGATCACCGCGCCCTCCGCCGCGCCGCCATTGCCCGCGCGAGCGGGAGAAGAGGCCAGGCACGGGGCGGCGAGGCACAGGGCGACGGCAAGGAAGACGGCGCAGCGGCGAAACATCATGAACCTCCCCGGCGCGGCGCGAACCAGCCGCGCTCCAGCGGGAGGACGGTACGTGGCGGCAGGTTACGTTGGGATTAAGCCGGCCGGTTCCGGCGGGCATCGGCGCCGGGAGATCACGCAAAGACAGGCGGACGGAGAGATGCGCGCGGGGATCCGCCCCCGCGCGCATGAAAAGGCTCAGCCGTTCTGCGCCTCGACCACCGCGATGGCGGTCATGTTGACCACGCCGCGCGCGGTCACCGAGGGGGTCAGCACATGCGCCGGGCGCGCGGTGCCGAGCAGGATCGGGCCAACGGGGAGCGCGTCGCCGAACACCTTCACCATCTGGTAGGCGATGTTGGCGGCGTCGAGATTGGGCATGACGAGAATGTTGGCCACGCCCTGCAGGCGCGAGCCCGGCATCACCCGCTCGCGCATCTCCGGCACCAGCGCGCTGTCGCCTTCCATCTCGCCATCGACCATCAGGTCCGGCGCCTTGTCGAGGATGAGGTCGAGCGTCGCGCGCATCTTCACCGCGCCCGCATCGTCGCGCGAGCCGAAGTCGGAATGCGAGAGCAGCGCCACTTTCGGCTCTATGCCGAAGCGCTTCACATGCGCCGCCGAGAGGATGGCCATCTCGGCGAGATCCTCGGCGCTCGGGTCCGTCGTGATCTGCGTGTCGCAGAGGAAGAAGGCGCCCTTCTGTGTCAGCAACATGGAGAGCGCGGCCACATCGCGCACGCCCGGCGCGAGGCCGATAATGGTGCGAATGTGGCGCAAATGGCGGATGAACCGCCCCTCGACGCCGCACAGCATGGTGTCGGCATCGCCCCGCACCACCGCCAGCGCGGCGATCACGGTCGGGGTGGTGCGCACCAGCGTGCGGGCGAGTTCCGGCGTCACGCCGCGGCGGCCGGCGCGCTCGACATAGGTCTGCACATAGTCGCGGTAGCGCGGGTCGTCCTCGGGGTTGATGAGGTCGAACTCGACGCCCGGACGGATGGAGAGGCCGAAGCGCTCCAGCCGCGTCTCCACCACGGAGGGGCGGCCGATCAGGATCGGGCGGGCGATGCCCTCCTCCACCACCACCTGCGCCGCGCGCAGGATGCGCTCATCCTCACCCTCGGCGTAGATCACGCGCTTGGGCGCCTGACGGGCGAGGGTGAAGATCGGCTTCATCACGAGGCCGGAGCGGAAGACGAAGCGGTCGAGCTGCTCCTGATAGGCGTCGAAATCGGCGATCGGCCGCTTGGCCACGCCCGATTCCATCGCCGCGCGCGCCACCGCCGGCGCCACGCGCAGGATGAGGCGCGGGTCGAAGGGCGAGGGAATGAGCGAGGTCGCGCCGAACACCGGCGTCTCGCCGCCATAGGCGCGGGCCACCACGTCGGAGGGCGTGTCGCGCGCCAGCTCGGCGATGGCGTGAACGGCGGCGATCTTCATCGCCTCGTTGATCTGCGTCGCGGCGGCATCGAGCGCGCCACGGAAGATGAAGGGGAAGCACAGGACGTTGTTGACCTGGTTCGGGAAGTCCGACCGGCCGGTGCAGATCATCGCGTCCGGGCGCGCCTCGCGGGCGAGGTCGGGCATGATCTCGGGCGTCGGGTTGGCCAGCGCCATGATGAGCGGACGGTCCGCCATCGCCTTCAGCATCTCCGGCTTCAGCACGCCGCCGGCGGAGAGGCCGATGAAGATGTCGGCGCCGGCGATCGCCTCGGCGAGCGTGCGGGCCTCGGTGTTCTGGGCGAAGGCGCCCTTATAGGGGTCCATCAGCACGGTGCGGCCTTCATAGACCACGCCCTCGATGTCGGTGACCCAGATGTTCTCGCGCTTGGCGCCCATGGAGAGCAGCAGCCGCAGCGTGGCGATGGCCGCCGCGCCGGCGCCGGAGGTGACGATCTTCACCTCCTCCAGCTTCTTGCCGCCAATATGCAGCGCATTGACGATGGCGGCGGCGACGATGATCGCGGTGCCGTGCTGGTCGTCATGGAAGACGGGAATGCCCATCTTCTCGCGCAGCCGCTCCTCGATCTCGAAGCACTCGGGTGCCTTGATGTCCTCGAGGTTGATGCCGCCAAAGGTCGGCTCCAGCGCGGCGACGACGCTCACCACATGGTCGGGCTCGAGCGCGTTGATCTCGATGTCGAACACATCGATGCCGGCAAACTTCTTGAAGAGGACGGCCTTGCCCTCCATCACCGGTTTCGAGGCTTCCGGGCCGATATTGCCGAGCCCGAGCACCGCCGTGCCGTTGGACACTACCGCCACGAGATTCTGCCGGCCGGTCAGTTCGGCGACGAGTTCCTTGTCGGCGGCGATCGCCTCGCACACCGCGGCGACGCCGGGCGTATAGGCCAGCGCCAGGTCGCGCTGATTGGCGAGCGGCTTGGTCGGCTGGATCTCCAGCTTCCCCGGACGGGGCAGGCGGTGATAGACCAGCGCCCCTGAGCGCAGGTCATCGGAAATGTACGAGGCCATGGCGATTCCTTCCCCCGGAACTGGCGGTACGGCGTGGGGCTCTCTTGTGCCGTACACCGAGTTGCCGATTTTGTAATGCCCGCCTTTCGACGGTCAGGTAAGCTTACTCATCAAAGCGGCCGCCGGACGAGACCAACCACCCGCGCGTACCGTCACTTTTCAGGTCGTATTCTCATGCGCAAGACTTTTGTCGTCGCGACCGCCGCCCTGCTCGTCGCTCTGGTCGGCGGCTACTTCGCGCTCGGCGCCATCGTGAACCATTTCGCCCGCCGGCAGGTGGACGCCCTGTTCGCCGATCTCGGCGCGGCGGGGATCGAGGCGCATCGCGGCGAGGTGCGCTTCGACCTGTTCAAGGGTCATTTCGAGATCGAAAATGTCTCCTTCACCTCGCCCGGCCAGGGCTCGCTGAAGCTGACCTCGCTGGTCGCCGACGGGCTGACCCGCCCGGATGACCGCCGCTTCACCGCCCGGCAGATCGACATTCACGACCTCTCCTTCGACGGCCCGGCCCCGCTCGCGCCCATGGTCGACATCAGCTACCGCGCGCCGAAGATCGAGATCACCGGCGTCGAGGGCCCGACCGTCGTCACCCCGGATGGCACCGAGCCGGCGCAGATCGCGCTCGCCGTGCTGGAGGCGCTGAAGGTGCAGCGCGTCGCCATCCCGGAATCGCTGGTCACCACCCGCTCAGGCACCGGCAATGACCGGCTGGAGACCGACGTCACCCATGGCGCGGTCGCGCTGGAGGACATCGCCGGCGGGCGCGTGGCGCGCGCCAGCATCGCACCCTCGCGCTTCACCGCGGGCGGCGCGCCGGCCAATGCCGCCACCGGCCGGGTCGGACGCGTCAGCATCGAGACCATCGACGTCGCCGCCCTGCTGATCCTGCTCGACCCGCAGCGCCGCGCGCGGGAAGAAAACTACCGCACGCTCTACGGCACGGTGAAAGTCGACGGCTATGAGCTGAAGGCCGATAGCGGACTCACCCAGCGCTGGAGCACGATCGAGATCGCCGACGTCGCCATCCGCCCCTCGGCCATTCCCGCCGAGGAACTGCTGGCGAGCGGCCAGCGCATCCAGCAGCTTGCCGCCAAGGGCGAGCAGCCCGCGCCCGCCGAGATGGCCGCCATGCTCCGCGCAATGGCCGCCACCTATGATGGGCTGCGCATCCGCGCCATCGCATTCAAGGACATGACGGCGCTGGAGGCCGACGGCACCAAGGTGGAGCTCGCCGCGCTCACCGCCGGCCCGCTCAATGAGGGAAAGCTCGACAGCCTCGCCCTCGACCGGCTGAAGGGCACCGAGGCCGACGGCAGCAGCTTCCATCTCGACACGCTGAAAATCGGCGGGCTGCGGCCCGGCGCCATCATGGAACTCGCCGCCGACGCAGCCGAAAGCCCGGAGGCGACCCGCGACATCGCCTGGCTGATGCGGCTGTTCGGCATTGTCAGCAGCTTCACGCTGGAAGGCGCCGAGGCCCCCGTGGAGAAGGGCGGCGAACCGGTGGTGATCGACCGGGCGAGCCTGTCCTGGAGCGGGGAGACCGACGCCCTGCCGACCCGCATGGCCGCCTCGCTGCGCGTGACCGGCCCCACCGCCGCCTTCGCCGCCGACAAGCCGGTCTTCGCGCTGGTGCCGGACGGCATGCAGCGCGCCAGCGTCGCGCTGGACATTGGTGGGGAGTGGAACGAGGCGGCGAGCACCCTCACCCTCGCCCCGCTCTATGCCGAGGTGTCGGATGCCTTCGCCCTCTCGGTGAAGCTGTCGCTGAGCGATGTCGATGACGCGCTGTTCTCGCCGCAGCCGGACGAGGCGCTGGCCGGCGCGCTCGGCGCGAGCCTCGCCGCGCTGGAGATCACCGTCTCCGATGCCGGCATCTATGAGCGCAAGCTGGAGGAAGCCGCCAAGCAGCAGGACATGGAGCCGGAGGCGCTGCGCCAGCTCCTCGCCGGCTTCGCCGAGCTGCTGCTGGCCCAGACGGTGGCCGACCGCCCGGACCTCGAGCCCGCCACGCAGGCGCTGGTCGCCTTCATCCAGAAGCCGCTCTCCACCCTCTCGCTGCGCATCACCCCCCGCCACGAGCAACTGCCGGTGATGACCATCGTCGAAGCCGTGGAATCCGGCGAACCGCTCGGCCTGATCGACGAAATCAACGTCCAGCTCACCCAGCCTTTGAGCCCGGTGACGCCGTAGGGAGCCGGGGAGACGCGGGTGTAAGGACGGAGCGATTCCGCGAGACGCAGCGTGCGAGGCCGCACCCTGTAAACGTCATCCCGGCCGAAGCGCAGCGGAGAGCCGGGATCGCGACCCGCTCTTACTGGAGCAAGCGATCCCGGATCGGCCTTCAACCGTCCGGGATGACGGTGCGAGGGACGTCCCCTCACCCGCGCGCGATGCGGACGCGGTTGTCGTGGAAGGCGGCGCCGCCGACGGGGGCGACGGGGTCGGCGCCGGTCAGGCTGTTGATGCCCTGCCCGCCCGCATGGGCGCGGTTGGGCCAGATCGATTCCGCCACCACCACGCCGCGCCGCAGCCCGTCGAAGATCTGCACATGCAGCAGCACCTCGCCGCGCGCGCTGGTGACGCGGGCGAGATCGCCCGTGGCGAGGCCGAGCGCCGCCGCGTCCTCCGGGTGGATCATCAGCTCGGGCCGCTTCTCGCGCGCGACCGAGCTCGGCGTCTCCGTGAAGGTCGAGTTGAGGAAGGTCCGCGCCGGCGAGGTTACCAGCCGGAACGGGTACGCCTCATTCGCTTCCTCGATGACCGCCCAATGGTCCGGCCATTCCGGCATCTGGGTGTACGGCCCCATCTTGGCCGGGGCGGCATAGGGCACCTTGGCCCAGTTGGGCTTGAGGCGGAACTTGCCGTCCGGCCAGTTGAAGCCTTTGAGGTAATGCGCCGTGGCGAAATCCGGCTGCACGTCGAGGAAGCGCTTGTCCTCCAGCTCCTCGAGCGTGCCACGCCCGGTCGCCTGCAGCGTCCAGTCGATGATCTCCCGCGGGTTCATCGCGAAGCCGCGATGCTCCGCCCCGAGCCGGCCGGCGAGCGCGCCGATGACCTCGTGATTGGAGCGGCACTCGCCGGGCGGCTCGACCAGCTTGGGGCCGAGGATGACATATTGGTTGCCGCCGCCCTGATAGAGGTCGTCATGCTCGGTGAACATGGTCGCCGGCAGCACGATGTCCGCCATCGCCGCCGTCTCGGTCATGAACTGCTCATGCACCGCGAGGAACAGATCCTCGCGCGCGAACCCCGCCCGCACCCGCGCCTGATCGGGCGCGACCGAGACCGGGTTGGTGTTCTGAATGAGCATGGCTGTGACGGGAGGCCCACCCGCCAGCGCCTCGGCGTCGCCCGTCAGGATCGCGCCGATGCGCGACTGGTCGAGTTGGCGGCCCGGACGGGGGCGCGACTCACTGGCCACATCGGCCTGACCGTTCACCTCACTGGCCTGACTGGTCACCCCATCGGACCGGGGGGTGAGCAGATCCAGGCCCTCGATCAGCGTCTTGTTCCAACGGTAGATCGCCGAATTGGTGTGGAAGGCGCCGCCACCCTCATGCTGCCAGGCGCCGGTCACGGTCGGGATGCAGGTGACCGCGTGCATCGCCACCGCGCCGTTGCGCGAGCGGGTAAAACCATACCCGGCGCGGATGAAGGTCTTCGCCGTGCGGCCGATCGCGTGGGCGAAGGCCTCGATCTCGGCGGCCGGCAGGCCGGTGATGGCTTCCGCCCATTGCGGCGTGCGATCCTGGAGATGGGCTTCAAGACCGGCAGGATCGTCAGCGAAATCAGCGAGATAGGCGCGGTCGGCGAGATTGTCGCGGAACAGCACATGCATGATCGCGCAGGCGAGCGCGGCATCGGTGCCCGGCCGGATCAGCACGGGGATGTCTGCCTGCTCCATGGTCGGCGAGCGGTATACATCCACCACCGCGATCTTCGCGCCGCGCTCCTTGCGGGCGCGGATGGCGTGGGTCATCACATTGACCTGCGTCGCCACGGGGTTGGTGCCCCAGATCACCACCAGGTCGGCCTTGGCGATCTCGCGCGGGTCCGGCCCGGCGAGACGACCGGTGCCGGCCATGAAGCCGCTCCACGCCGGATTGACACAAATCGTTGAGAAGAAACGCGAATAGCCCATCGCATGGGTCAGCCGGTTGATGCCGTCGCGCATCACCAGCCCCATCGTGCCGGCATAATAATACGGCCAGACGGTCTCCGGTCCGTGCATCCGGGCGGCCCTATCGAAACGATCGGCGATCTCGTCCAGCGCCTCGTCCCACCCTATCGGGGCGAAACGCCCCTCCCCCTTGGCGCCGATGCGGCGCAAAGGCTGGGTCAGACGGCCGGGATGATGCGCGCGCTCAGAGTATCTGGCTACCTTCGCGCAGATGACGCCGGCGGTGTAGCTGTTGTCGCGCGAGCCACGCACCCGGCCGATGCGCCCGCCGGAGATGTCGATCTCCAGCGCGCAGGTCGACGGGCAGTCATGCGGGCAGGCGGAATAGCCGGTGTGGCTGGGCAGGCTGTGCTGATTCATGAAAAAGGCGCTCCGCCAGCATCCTAGCGGAGCGCCCCATCTTTTTACATCACGGCGTTAGGCCAACGCCGCAAAGGCTCAGTGCGAGCCGACCGCCGCCGCCGAACGGCGGTTCTTCACGATCCAGCCAAAAGCCAGCACGAAGGCCGCGCCGACCACAGCCGCGAGATAATGCGGCAGCGGGGCCGGCTTGAGACCCACCGGATCCTCGGGATCGGCGATGGTCTCGACCAGGTTCGGGCCCAGGCCCTGCATGGTTTCCAGCACGATCTTGTCGCTGACCAGCATTTCGCCGGCGATCCAGCCGAGCAGCGCCGCGCCGAACCAGATGAGGATCGGGAAGCGCGAGATCAGCTTCAGGATGAGCTGCGAGCCGAAGATGATCAGCGGGATGGTGAGCAGCAGGCCGAAGATGAACAGCTCGGCATGGCCACGGGCGGCGGCGGCGATGGCGACGACATTGTCGAGGCTCATCACGGCGTCGGCGATGGCGATGGTGCGCACGGCCTTCCACAGGCTGTCCGCGCCCTCGACATGGTGCCCCTCGCCACCCTCGTCGAGCACGAGCTTGATGGCGATCCAGAACAGCAGCAGGCCACCGACAACCTTCAGCAGCGGCACGCCAAGCATGTAGGACACGACCAGCGCGAAGATGATGCGCAGGCCGACCGCCGCACCGGCGCCGAGCAGGATGCCCCATTTGCGCTGCTTCTCCGGCAGCGAGCGGCAGGCCAGCGCGATGACGACGGCATTGTCGCCGGACAGCAACAGGTCGATCCAGATGATTTGCAGCAGAGCTACCCAGAAGATAGGGCTTGAAAAATCCATAGGTCCTCTCCGGTCGTCGAGAATTCGAAATCAGCGTGAACCGGACCCTCCATCTGGCATACCTTGTTATGTATGCCAGATTTCACCCCTGAAACTGAAAGCGCCCGCGACGGATGAGGTCGCGGGCGCTTCAGGGAGGGAACCCGGTTAGGTCATCAGGCGTGCGTCCCGGAAGAATGCGCCCCGCGACGCAGGCGCGTCAGGGCCCAGCCGAGCGCCAGCACAACCACCGCGCCCGCAGCTGCAGCGGCGTATTCGTAGTGGTGGACGACAGCCTCACCGAAGTAATCCAACACCTTCACGTCGGAGACGAACATCTCGCCCGCGACCCAGCCGAGCAGGGCCGCACCAGCCCAGACCAGGAAGGGGAAGCGCGCCAGCAGGCCCATGATGAGCGCCGCGCCGGCGATGATCATCGGGATGGAGATGACGAGGCCGATGATGATGAGCGTCCAGTCGCCATCGGCGACGGCGGCGATGGCGACGACATTGTCGAGGCTCATCACAAGGTCGGCGACCGCGATGGTGCCAACGGCGCGCCACAGGCTGTCATGCGCGGCCACGCCGCCCTCTTCGCCTTCCGCCTCCGGCACGACGAGATCGACGGCGATGTACATCAGCGCCAGCGAGCCGACGATGCGCAGCCAGGGCAGACCGAGCAGCACGGCAATGATGGCGGTGAAGACGATGCGCATGCCAACGGCGACACCCGCGCCGAGAATCATGCCCGTGCGGCGCATCTTGTCGGGGAGCGACCGACACGCCATGGCGATAACGACGGCGTTGTCGCCGGACAGCAGCACGTTGATCCAGATGATCTTCATCAGTGCCAGCCAGAAAAGCGGCTCAAGATAATTCATTATGGTTCCCTCACCTCGTTCCGCGCGCGGACGAGACTCTCTTGATTGGTTCAAGCGGCGTTGGCGCGCCGTGCAAAGGTGAGGCAAGAGGAGGTGGCTCCGGCGGGCCCACTCCCGGGCGCTCTTGGCGCGCCAAATCGGCTTTCCCCGCTGCGGGCCACTTCTCCTGTGGCCGGACCCCCGCAGCGCCCATGAGTGGGAACATACATAATAATCTATGCGCCCGCCAACCCCTTCTGCACCATTTCGTGAGTTAATTGAGTTGATGATGCTGCAGGCGCTCATGTTTACGCTGCCGCGCACAAGAAAAGCCCCGCCCGGTTGCCCGGACGGGGCCTGAACTCAGCGTAATCAGCTGCGAAGACTGAGGATCAGCCGACGATCTCGTTGCCCGCGAAGAACTGGGCGATCTCGATCGCGGCGTTCTCGAGGCTGTCCGAACCGTGGGCCGAGTTCTCACCGACGGAGAGGGCGAAGTCCTTGCGGATGGTGCCCTCGGCGGCGTTGGCCGGGTTGGTGGCGCCCATCACGTCGCGGTACTTGGCAACCGCGCCTTCGCCTTCCAGCACCTGCACGACGATCGGGCCGGAGATCATGAAGTCCACGAGCTCACCGAAGAAGGGGCGCTCCTTGTGGACGGCGTAGAAGGTCTCGGCCTGAGCGCGGGTGAGCAGGATGCGCTTCTGCGCGATGATGCGCAGGCCGGCCTTCTCGATATAGGCGTTGATGGCGCCCGTCAGGTTGCGCTGGGTCGCGTCGGGCTTGAGGATCGAAAAGGTGCGCTCGAGCGCCATGGTCGTCTTCCTTGAAAGTGTGGGGAATGCGTGATCGAGGCGGCTTATAGCGGGGGCTCCCGGTCCCGACAAGACGCCCGGCGCATCATGGCGCGCCGCCATGCCAAGGCTCCTTTTGGCTGCCGGGCGGGACAGCCCGTATCGAGGCCCCGCGCCCGTCAAAAAAGACCGCGGAATGGGCTGGAACACAGCTGCGTGCACCGACGAAAGTTCCGGGCGTTCGCGGCTTGTGGGAAAGGAGGGTGAGGCGCATCTGTTCGGCGCCAAGGCCAGATCCTTCCCGCCCCATGCCCCGAAAGCCCGCGTGATGACGAAGTATGCGTTCCCTGTGCTTGGCGCCCTCCTGCTGCTGGGCGGCGCCCTGCTCCTCCCGCGTTTGACCTCGGCGGGAGCCAGCGCCGGTACGGGCGCGCCGGCCATCACGACCAAGGAGCAGACCGAGCCGCAGCCGCCCGGCTACCGGAGCTGCTACCAGGAGCGCAGCTTTATCGCCTCCGGCACGCCGCGGTTCGAAACCCGGCGCCGTTGCGTATTCGACGAGTAATCGCGCTTCACGACTTCATGATCGATCCTTGGAACCTTCTGCCCCGTACCCACGTTAAGTCACCGTTAACGAAGCGCATGAGGCCACCACGGATGAACGAAGGCGTCGTTGTTCGTTCTCTTCAGCCAGCCGTCCAACGCGGCCGGCAGCGGCCTCGTGTGCGAGGAAAATGTGCCGAGGTACGGCGTCACAGTGAGCGTAACCCCGTGAGTTCTTGGGAAGGCGTGCGTTTCTAACGGTCCGGTGGCTGCTCCACCGGGAGGTGGAAGGAGCCGGATATGTTGAAAACCGTGATGATCAGTGCTGTTGCGGCGGTCATGGGCTTCAGCGCTCTGTATGTGGGCGCGGCCTCGGCCACCGGTTACTTCAAGCGTCAGCCGCAGGTGGCGACGGTCGATATTCCGACCGAACCGGTTGCGGGTGATTGCGTGATGCAGACGCGCTGGATGAGCGACGCGGGCCGTATGGTCCAGGTCGAGCGCCCGGTCTGCTACTGAGATTTCAGGAATAGGCTCGCGGCATCCCCCACTCCCCCAAGCCCCGACGCGAGCCCATACGCCCCGGCTCCTCCCCCCAAGGAGCCGGGGCATTCTTTTTACCCACGCCCCCGCGCGAAGATGAACACCGGCCAACGGCGCGTTCAGCCACCGTTGCAGCTGGCTTTGTCATGGTGACGGCGTTCCGAAATCGGAACGCCCTACCGGACACAGCCAGTACCGCCGACCCGGTGCTGCGTTCGGCGAGCCCGGCCCCGGCTGTTCGCAGCGGGGCCGGGATCAGCCCTCGCCCCCCGAAGAAACCATCCATCGTTTTCGCGCACGCGCGGCATTTCAATTTGGAATTGGCGTCCCCGCGCGCACCTGCGGCAGAGTTGGCCCACACGCTCGAGGGCCGCTCATGCCGATATCCATCTCCGCCGCGCCGTCAGCCAGCGATGACACGATGGTGCAAAGATACCTCAATTTCGCGGATTACAACCGCTGGGCCAATGCCCGACTCTATGCCGCCGCCGCCCGACTGAGCCCGGATGAGTTTCGCGCCGACCGTGGCGCCTTTTTCGGCTCGGTATGCGGCACGCTCAACCATCTTCTGGCGACCGACCGCATCTGGCTACGCCGCATCACCGGCACGGGCGAGGCGCCGAACCGGCTGGATGCCCAGCTTTTCGACACCTTCAAGGATCTTGCCGGCGCCCGCGCGGTGGAGGATACCCGGATCACCGATCTCGCGGCGTCGCTGACGCCCGAGCTTCTGCTGGCGCCCATCACCTATGCCAATATGACCGGGGTGCAGTTCACCCAGCCGTTCTGGACCGTGCTGGACCACCTGTTCAATCACCAGACCCACCATCGCGGGCAGGTCCACACGCTGCTGACCATCCTGGGCGGCCCGGAAGCTGGCCCCTCGCTCGACCTCATCGCCCGGCAGCGGGAGATCGACATCGCCCGGCCGCTGTGACGGCCGAGCGGCAGCATAACACCGTCGAATAATGGGGCTGGCGGCACTTCCGCCGCCCTCCCCCTTGCCGCACCGTGCTCCGCGCGGCACAAGACGCGCATGATCACCTTCGACGACATTTCGCTGCGCGTGGCCGGCCGGCTGCTCATCGATCACGCCTCCGTCTTCATCCCCGAGGGCGCGCGGGTCGGCCTTGTCGGGCGCAACGGCACCGGCAAGACGACACTGTTTCGCGCCATTACCGGCCATTTGTCGCTGGAGACCGGCGACATCCGCCTGCCGGGCGCCGCCCGCATCGGCCAGGTCGCGCAGGAGGCACCTGCCGGGCCCGAGCGGCTGATCGATGTCGTGCTCGCCGCCGACACCGAGCGCGCGCGGCTGCTGAAGGAACGCGAGAGCGCGAGCGATCCCGGCCGCATCGCCGATATCGAATTGCGCCTCGTCGATATCGACGCCCATGCCGCCCCGGCGCGCGCCGCGCGCATCCTCGCCGGCCTCGGCTTTGATGAGGCGGCGCAACAGCGGGCCTGCGCGGAATTTTCCGGCGGTTGGCGGATGCGCGTGGCGCTCGCCGCCGTGCTGTTCGCCGAGCCCGACCTGCTGCTGCTCGACGAACCCACCAATTATCTCGACCTTGAAGGCACGCTCTGGCTGCAGGACTACCTCGCGCACTACCCGCGCACCGTTCTGATCGTCAGCCATGATCGCGAGCTGCTGAATCAGTCGGTCTCCTTCATCCTGCATCTCGACCAGCGCAAACTCACCCTGTGGCGCGGCGGCTATGACAGCTTCGAGCGCCAGCGGGCGGACAAGCTGGCCGTGGACCAGAAGGCGCGGATGAAGCAGGAGGCCAAGCGCAAGCATATGGAGGCCTTCGTCCAGCGCTTCCGCGCCAAGGCAACCAAGGCGCGGCAGGCGCAGTCACGACTGAAGGCGCTGGCGCGCATGGCGCCGATCGCCGAAGCGGTGGGCGAGGCGGCCGCCGCCATCTCCATCCGCCACCCCGAGCGCCAGCTCTCCCCGCCCATTCTAACGCTCGACGGGGTGTCGGCGGGCTATGAGCCGGGCAAGCCGATCCTCAAGAACCTGACGCTGCGCATCGACCATGACGACCGCATCGCCCTCCTCGGTCCGAACGGCAATGGCAAGTCCACCTTCGCCAAGCTGATCTCGGATCGGCTGGCCCCGCTCGGTGGTCGCATGGTGAAGGCCGGTGGGCTAGAGATCGCCTATCTCGCCCAGCACCAGCTCGACGAACTCATCGCCGAGGACACGGTCTATGACCATGTGCGGCGCCTGATGCCGGACGCACCGGAGGCGAAGGTCCGGGCGCGCGCGGCCGAGATGGGATTTTCCGGCGAACCGGCCAACACGAAGATCGCCGCGCTGTCGGGCGGGGAGAAGGCGCGCCTGCTGCTCGGACTGGCGGCTTTTCGCGGGCCGCATCTGCTTATTCTCGACGAGCCGACCAACCATCTCGACATCACCGCACGCCAGGCGCTGGTGGAGGCATTGAACGAGTTTCCCGGCGCCGTGATCCTCATCAGCCATGACCGCTCGCTGCTCGATGCCGCTGCCGAGCGGCTTTGGCTGGTCGCAGACGGCACGGTGCGGCCCTATGAGGGCGATCTCGACGAGTATCAGCAGCTCGTCCTGCGTCGGTCGCCTCCCAAGGAGACGGCCCGGAAAGACGACGAGGCGAGGCCCGCCGCGCCGAAGCGCCCTGCCCTTGGCCCTCTGCGCAAGCAGATCAAGGAGGCGGAGACGGCCATGGCGAAGCTGGAGACAGAGCTGGCGGCGCTCGACGCCAAGCTCGGCGCGCCCGGCCTCTATGAGAAAGATCCGCGCGAAGCCGCCCGCCTCGCCACTAGCCGTGGCGCCTGCGGCGAGAAGCTGGCGGAGGCGGAAGAGCGCTGGATCACGCTATCCGCGCAGCTCGAAGAGCTGGAAGCGCAGTCTTAGACGAGAGCCCCGCTATCAGACCGCAAGCCGGTCCGCGCGGAAGCGTGCGCCGGGGCGGATAGGCACGCGCCTCGCCCGACATGCTTCGAGACTACGCGAACCGGCGGGAGCGCCCGAGGACTCGCCACGTCAGGTCATCACGCACAACACAAAAAGAAACCCCGGCCGCAAGGCCGGGGTTTCCATCACGTCAGAGACTGACGAGATCAGAACGAACGACGGACCGACAGGATGACCTGGTTGAAGTCCGAGGAGTTCACGAAGTTGCCGAGATCGTCTTCGATCGGGGCGTCGTAGTTGGCTTCGCCGTAGGTGTACTGAGCAACGAAGAGGAGGCCCTTGACCGGGGTCCAGTTCAGGCTGGCGCCCACGTTGAAGAGGCTCATGCTGGAGACCGAACCGTCCCAAGCAGCCGACGGGACGTCGAGCTCGCCGTAGTTACCGAACAGCACGCCGTAGACCGACGGGGTGAAGTAGTGGGTCAGCTCGCCGGCAACAGTCCAGGCCGTGGCGGCTTCGTAGTCGCCGGTGGCCGGGTTGTAGTAGGAGTCGGCGAATTCGAAGGTGCTCAGCTGAGCGTAGCTGCCGGTGATGCCGGTGTACTCGATCGCGCCATCGCCGTAGGTGGCTTCGATGTACAGGGTGTCACCCTCGCCGAGAGCGTTCAGGTTGAACTTGACGCCGCCGAGGACGCCCCAACCGATGTCGTCACCGCTGGTGCCAATGCCGAGAACGTCGTAGTTCTCGTCGTTGATCTGACGGACGACGCCGGAGACCTGGAAGCCGCCCCACTCGCCTTCGTAGTTGATGTTACCGACGAGGGCCGGGAGATCCTGACCAACGTTCGAGTAACCGACGTCGAGGTCATACACGCCGTTGGAACGGGTGCTGTCGTCTTCGATCGAGATCGTGGCCGTGAAGCCATTGCCGAAGTCAGCGGTGTAAGCGGCGACGGTGGCGTTCTCGTCCGAGGTCAGCTCGACCGAGTCGATACCCCAAACGTTGTTGTCGGCGTAGTAGTCGTAGAACGACTGAACCTTACCGAAGGTGAAGCCGGCGAACTGGATGTACGCCTTGTCGAGGCTCGGCGAGGTCGACTCACCGTAGGTCAGGCGATACTCGAGGTAGGAACGGAGCGTGCCGTACTCGGTCTGGGTGCGGGCGTCCAGACGGATCGCGCCACGGGCCAGGAAGTAGGTGTCGTCCTGCTCGTCGGACACAGCGTTCGACTGATCGAGGTAGTTATAGTCGGTCTGCACGAAGCCACCGACCTTGAGGCAGGTGTCCGAGCCGGGGATGTAGTAGAAGCCCGCGCCGTAGGTGGAGCAGATCTTCACATATTCAGCAGCCTTCGCCTTCACAGGCAGATCGGCCGCCGCAGCAGTCCCGACCATCGCGAGCCCGGCGACCGAACCGAGCAGTACATTCTTCATGACCGTCTTCAATTTCATTCTCCCCCAAATTGGACCAATGTTGGGTTTTCGATTGTCAGGATCCGCCGCAACCCGCGACATCCGTGGACGATATTGTTTGAAAGCCCTGGGAGGTGCAAAGCCAAAGTGGCTCCAAACAGGGCCTCGGGGCCATTCGGCAACCGAGTGTTGCTATCTGGACACAATTTTCACGGCCCCGACGGCCGCTTTTGCGCTTTCGGCGGCAAAGTAGAAAGCTATGGTAAATCAAGGCTTAACGGGAATCGAGGGCAGCGACGGTCGCACAGAATGTGGCGATTGGCGCCTCGAAGCGGCCCGGTTTCAGCGCTGGACCCAGCGCCCCTCGGCCGTCTGCTGCCAATAGGCGACGGCGTGTCCGGCCGCCTTTGCGGCGCGCCATTGCGCCCGCGCATGGTCGATTTCGTCGGGATCGGCGCCATCGAAGAGGTGAATCACCCGCGTATAGGCGCCGATATCGCCGGCCGTGGCGCGTTCGATGAAGAATCGCACGGCCGCACCGTTGGGATTCGCCTCTTCCGTGGTGAGGAGAATCGGCTGGCGGGCCGACTCGGGCTGCCGGTCGGTGCCGTGCGGCAGGAAGGACGCGTCGTCATAGGTCCAGAGAATCTGGTCGAGCGCGTCGATCCGCTCGGGGGAGGACGCCTGCACGATGCAGCGCCAGCCGCGCTCGAGGCACTTCTCCAGCAATTGCGGCAGGGCGCCCTCAAGCGGGCGCCCCTGCAAGTGATAGAAGAAGACCTCGGCCATGCGCGCGGCGTCCGGCTCAGGCTTCGTAATGGTCGGCGACGAACTGGTCGAGCAGCCGCACACCCCAGCCGCCGCCCCAGCTCCGGTTGAACTCGCTGGTCGGGGAGTTGATGGCGGTGCCGGCGATGTCGAGATGCACCCACGGCACATCGCCGACGAAGCGCTTGAGGAACTGTGCCGCGGTGATGGAGCCACCGAAGCGCCCGCCGGTGTTCTTCATGTCGGCGAATTTCGAATCCACCAGCTTGTCGTACTCGGCCGAAAGCGGCATGCGCCACACCTTCTCGCCGGTCGCCTGCCCGGCGCTGGCCAGCCGCTCGGCCAGCGTATCGTCATTGGCAAACAGGCCGGCATGCTCGGTGCCCAGCGCCACCATGATGGCGCCGGTGAGCGTGGCGAGGTCGATCATGAACTGCGGCTTGAAGCGCTCCTTGGCGTACCAGAGCACATCGCCCAGCACGAGCCGGCCTTCCGCATCGGTGTTGATGATCTCGATGGTCTGGCCGGACATGGAGGTGACGATGTCACCCGGGCGCTGGGCGTTGCCGTCCGGCATGTTCTCCACGAGGCCGATCAGGCCCACTGCGTTGACCTTCGCCTTGCGGCTGGCCAGCGCGTGCATGAGGCCGACCACCGTGGCCGCGCCGCCCATGTCGCCCTTCATATCTTCCATGCCGGCGGCCTGCTTGATGGAGATGCCGCCCGTGTCGAACACCACGCCCTTGCCGACGAAGGCGAGCGGGGCCGAATCGTTCTTGGCGCCATTCCAGCGCATCACCACGACACGGCTCTCCTGCGAGGAGCCCTGGCCGACGCCGAGAAGCGCGCCCATGCCGAGCTTCTTCAGATCCTTCTCGCCGAGCACCTCGACGTCCACGCCGACCTTGGCGAGGTCGCCCGCGCGCTTGGCGAATTCGGTGGGGGTGAGGACGTTGGCCGGCTCGTTGACCAGGTCGCGGGCGATGATGACGCCCTCGCCCACGCCCTCGCGCTTCTTGAAGGCGCGCTTCGCCGCCGCATCGCACTCTATATAAAGAGTGACGCGCGGCTTCGCGGCGGCGTCATCGGACTTCTTCTTCGTCTTGTAGTGATCGAAGGAATAGGCGCGCAGCTTCATGCCGAGCGCGAACTCAGCCACCGCCTCGGGCGAGACTGGCCCGCCGGACAGCGCGAACACGATGCCGACCTCCTTGGCCGAGGCCGACAGGCGCCCCAGCGTGGCGCCGCCGAGCTTCAGCCAGTCGAGCGGCTTCAGCTCTTCCGGCTTGCCGACGCCGACGACGATCAGCCGGGTGGCCTCACTGCCGGCGGGGGCGAGAAGGTCGAGCGCCTTGCCGGACTTGGCGGTGAACCGCTCCGCCTGCGCGGCCCGCGTCACCGTGTCGGCGGCGGCGCCGAGTAGCGCGGAGACCTCCGGTGCGAGTACCAGCCCACCCGCTTCGCCGCCCTCCGCCGCAAGCACGACCACCACGCCCTCGAGCGCGGCCGGGATCTTGGCAAAACTGAATTTCACGGTATCGGACATCGGGGGCACCTTGGCTTGGATCGCACGCAGGCCTTCTGTTTAGCCGAATGTGCGTCCGCCGACGAGGCCCGCGCGACCGCATGGTGAACCGCCCCACCGGGCCGCTGCGTCACCCCGCTCACAAAGCCGCCCCATTTGCACGGCGCCGCGCGGGCGCTTATTGATGAGCCGCTGACGGTCGCCGGGGCGGCGGACGTTACGACGTTGCAACGGGAATCGCCGCTCGATGACTCGACTTGACCGTTACGTGTTCCGCGCGGCCGCCACGGCCTTCATCGGAACGCTGGTCGTCCTAGCCGGCATGATCTGGGTGACGCAGGCGCTGCGCGAACTCGACATCATGACCACGCAGGGCCAGACCATCCTGGCGTTCGTGTTCATCACCAGCCTGGCCTTGCCCGCGCTCATTCTCGGCCTCGCGCCGGCCGCGCTGTTCATCGGCGTCTCGCACACGCTCTTCCGCATGAACACCGATTCGGAAATCGTGGTGGCGAGCTCCGCCGGCATCTCGACGGCGCGCTTCCTGCGCCCTCTGATTGTCCTTGCCCTTATCGTCGCCGCGCTGTGCACCGCGCTGTCCATGGAGCTGGTGCCGGCCGCGCTACGGCAGTTCCGTTACGAGATCAGCCGCGTGCGGGCCGACGTGGTCGCCTTCATCGCCCAGCCCGGCCGTTTCACGCCACTGGCGGACGGCATGGTGTTCAATGTGCGCGAGCGCAATTCGAGCGGCGTGCTCGGCGGCATCTTCATCAACGATGCGCGCAACCCGAACGAGGTCAGCACCTATCTGGCCGATCGCGGCCAGGTGGTGGACAGCCCCGAGGGCACCTTCCTGATTCTCGAGGACGGCGCGATCCACCGCCGCACCACCGGCAAGCCGGACAGCAATGTGGTGGAATTCCAGCGCTACGCCTTCGACCTGTCGCCCTTCACCAGCGGGGCCGACAACACGATGTACCGTGCGCCGGAGCGCTCCTTCCGCGAATTGCTGAGCCCGGACCCGAACGACCCCGCCTATCAGCGCGATCCCGGCCGCTTCACCGAGGAAATCCACCGCCGCCTGTCGCTGCCGCTCTATGTGCTCGCCTTCTTCGGCATCGCGTGCGCCGCGCTCGCCGAGCCGCGGACGACACGCGAGGGGCGCGGGCTGGCGCTGGCGGGAACGGCGCCCTTCGTGATCGTGCTGCAGGTGACGAGCTTCGGGCTCATCAATCAGGTGCGCAACAACCCGGACCTCGTGCCCTTCGTGTATCTCGTGCCCGTGGTCTTCATCATCGGCTCCATCCTGTCGCTGAGCGGGCGCTTCAAGCCGCGCATGCCGCGCGCCGTGAGCCTGTATTTCGACCGCATGGCGCAGCGCGTCGTGCGCGCGACCGTGAACTGAGCGCGCCGATGATGATCGCGAATGAATGGGAAGGCGCCCCGTGATCGGCCGCACCCTCGGATTCTATTTCGGCCGCCGGTTCATGAGCTCCGTGCTCGGAATCTTCGTGAGCTGCGTCGTCCTCATCATGATGGTCGACTTCCTGGAGATGTCGCGCCGGGTGGGCGAGCGCGATGTGGATTCGCTCACCCTGCTGGTGCTCATCCTCTACCGGGCGCCCTTCTTCACCGAGCAGCTGTTGCCCTTCGCGGTGCTGTTCGGCGCCATCGGCACCTTCCTCACGCTATCCCGGCGGCTGGAGCTGGTGGTGGCGCGCGCGGCCGGCATCTCGGCCTGGCAGTTCCTCTTCCCGGCCTGCCTGCTGGCGGTGCTGCTGGGGGTGTTTTCCACAACCGTCTACAATCCAATGTCCGCCGAATTCAAAGAACGGGCGAACAAGATCGAGGCGGAGATTTTCAACCGTCAGACCGGCCTGTTCGCCTCGACCGGCGGCGGGTTCTGGATTCGCCAGCAGAGCGTCGACGGGCAGGCCATTATCCAGGCCGGCGCCAAGGTCGATGGCGGGCGGCAGCTCTCCGGCGTTAACGTTTTCTTGTTTGGTCCGGATGGCAAGCTGCAGGAGCGCATCGAAGCGCGCAACGCCACCCTCGAAGACGGAGCCTGGCGACTGAGCGAAGCCCGGGTCTTAACCCCCGGTCTAGGTTTACAGTCGTACGATACGTACATGGTCGCCACGAATCTCACGCCGAATCAGATCGAGGAAACGCTGCAGAGCGATACCGTCCCGTTCTGGAACCTGCCCGGCGCGATCGAGGCCGCACGCCGTGTCGGTTTCGGTGTGGAACGCTATCGGCTGCAGTATCAGGCGCTGCTCGCGCGGCCCATGCTGCTGCTGGCGATGGTGCTGATCGCGGCCTCCGTGAGCCTGCGCGTGTTCCGGTTCGGCGGGATCGGCCAGACGATTCTCGGTGGCGTGGCCGCCGGCTTTCTGCTTTATGTGTTCACCAAGCTCGCCGAGGATCTCGGGGAGGCTGGGATCGTGCATCCCATTATTGCAGCGTGGTTTCCAGCGGTCGTTGGGGCATTGATGGGCGTACTCATCCTGCTTCACCGGGAGGACGGATGAAGGTCGGCAACCCCTTGGCCGGCCAGGCGGACACGGTGGTCTCGCGGCATAAGCGCCGTCTGGTCACCTCCGCTTGTTGGCTGTTCTTCACGGTAGTCATTGGCTCGCTGGGCGTCGTTGCCTCGGCGCCGGATGCGTTCGCGCAGGCGCAGACCAACGCCAACTCGGCCGCCCGTGAAATGCTGGCCCAGCGCCAGCCTACCGACCCCGACGCCAAGATGCTCGTGACCGCCGATGAGCTGGTCTACGACTACAATCGCAATGAGGTCATCGCGGACGGCAACGTCCAGATCTATTACGACGGTGCCGTACTCGAGGCGAAGCGGGTGGTCTATGACCGCACTGGCCAGCGCCTGCGTGCGGAAGGCGGCGTGCGCCTCAAGGACAAGGACGGCAAGATCATCTCGGCCGAAAGCCTCGACCTGTCCCAGCAGTTCACCGACGGCTTCGTCAATTCGCTGCGGATCGACACGCCGGACAACATGCATTTTGCCGCCGCGCGGGCCGACCGCACGGGGGGCGACACCACGGTCATGACCAGCGGCGCCTACACGCCCTGCGAACCGTGCAAGACCGATCCGACCAAGCCGCCCATGTGGCAGATCAAGGCCGCCCGGATCATCCATAAGGAAAAGGAACAGACGATCTATTTCGAGAGCGCCCGCCTCGAATTCCTCGGCGTTCCGATTGCCTGGGTGCCCTATATGTCGGCGCCCGATCCGACGGTGAAGCGCAAGTCCGGTTTCCTGATCCCGCAGTTCATCAACACCAGCGAGATCGGCTACGGCGTCACGATTCCCTATTTCTGGAACATCGCGCCCAATATGGACGTGACGTTCTCGCCGATGTTCCTCACCAAGCAGGGCGTGCTGCTCGACGGCACCTTCCGGCATCGGCTTGAGACCGGCATCTACAGCATCCGCGCGGCGGGCATTGAGCAGGAAGACAAGGACGCCTTCCTCGGCGAGCCCGGCTATCGCGACCAGCGCGGCATGATCGAGACCCACGGCCGTTTCAATATCAACGAGCAGTGGTACTGGGGCTGGGATGGCTGGTTGACCTCCGACAAGACCTTCATGGAGGACTACAACCTCATCAATGACTCCAAGAAGGAAGTGACGTCGCAGCTCTACATCGTCGGCCAGGGCGACCGCAGCTATTTCGACGCGCGGCTGCAGTACTTCACCGGCCTGACATCCTATGACATCCAGGACCAGCAGCCGACGGTTGCGGTGATCGACTACAGCAAGACGCTGGACAAGTCGGTTTTCGGCGGCGAGTTCAGCTACGACTTCAACATGATCAGCCTGACGCGGAACGAGATCGATATCCGCGCGACCTCCTCGGAATATGCGGCGACGAATGTCACGCAGGGGCCGATCAACGAGTGCGACCTGTCGACGATGAGCGCGGACCCGGCAGTCCAGCGTGAGAACTGCCTGATGCGCGGCATGGCCGGCAGCTACACCCGCGTGTCGGGCGTGGCGAACTGGCGCCGCACCTTCATCGACACGGCCGGCCAGTCCTGGACGCCGTTCATGAATGTCCAGCTCGATGCCGCCCAGGTCGACCCGGAGCCGCAGGACTATCCCTGGCTGTCCTCCGACAGCGAGTCGCTGGTGCGCGCCATGCCGGCGGTGGGTCTGGAATACCGCTACCCGTTCATCGCCGTGCAGAACTGGGGCACGCAGACGCTGGAGCCGATCGCCCAGCTCATCGTGCGCCCCAACGAAACCGACATCGGCAAGTTCCCGAACGAAGACGCGCAGAGCCTGATCTTCGACGACACCAACCTGTTCGAGATCAACAAGTACTCGGGCTATGACCGGGTCGAGGGCGGCACCCGCGCCAATGTGGGCCTGCAGTACACCGCCAACATCCGCGGCGCCGGCCAGGTGAACGCGCTGTTCGGCCAGTCCTACCAGCTCGCCGGCCAGAACTCGTACGCCTATTACGATATGGCCAATACGGGCGCGGATTCGGGCCTGGAGGACGACGTCTCCGATTATGTCGCCCGCCTCTATTGGGCGCCGAACAAGAACTTCGCCCTGATCAATCGCTTCCGCTTCGACAATGACGATTGGGGCGTCGAGCGCTACGAGCTGGAAGGTCGCGCGACCATCAACAAACTCACGGTGTCGGCGACCTACGGCCTCTACGCCGCGCAGCCGGATCTCGGCTACTATGAGGAGCGTCAGGGCGTGCTCGGCACCGGCCAGCTCAAGCTCAACGAGAACTGGAGCCTGCTGGCAGCGTCGCGGTACAATCTGCATGAGAACGAGATCGACTACTCGCTCTTCGGTGTCTCCTATGCGGATGACTGCTTCGGTCTGACCCTGTCCTACAAGTCGGACTACACCGAGAGCGGCAACCGCGAGCGGGTGGACACGGTCCTGCTGACCATCAGCCTGCGCACGCTGGGCCAGGCGGGCTTCTCCTCCCAGGTTGGCTCCACCATGACCTCGGGTGAGTGAGAGCGTACAGCCGACGGTTCGGATCCGTGAACGTGGCGTCGTATTGACGCCACAACCGCTGGTCAGAAGAACCATACGGCCTTTGGCGACGCCGATGGCGGGTGCGGATCCTCGGATCAGCGAGAGGGGTATGAGGCGGACATGACCATGCGGAGCGTGCACAGCACCTCGAAGCGCGGAAACGGCGCGGGGAGCGGCAAGAGGCGCGGCAACGGGCGCGGCGCGGCGTTGCGCCTTCTCGCCCCCTTCCTGCTGTCGACCGCCCTTGGTTTCACCGCCCTGTCGCTGGCCCCGGCACCGGCCGCCGCCCAGCAGGTTCTGGTGCTGGTGCAGGGCCAGCCGATCACCAGCTTCGACGTCGGCCAGCGCATCAAGCTCGCCCAGCTCACCGAGCGCACCAACCTCAGCCAGAAGCAGGCGTTGGAAGACCTCATCGACGAGAAGCTGAAGATCGCCACCGCCCAGCGCTACGGCATCACCGCCGACACGGATGATGTGAACAAGCTGTTCAGCCAGATGGCGAGCCGCAGCGGGCGCAATGCCGAACAGCTCACCGACGCCCTCGCCTCATCCGGCCTCAGCGCCCAGACGCTGAAGGACAAGATGCGCGCCGACTATGTCTGGAACAGCTATGTGCGCGGGCGCTTCTCCTCTGTCACCACGGTGCGCGATTCCGACGTGTTCGCGGCGCTGGAGACGAAGGGCGAGGATCTGACCAAGGCCCAGCGCACCACCGAATACACCGTCCGGCAGATCGTGCTGGTCGTCTCGCGCACCGCGCCCGATGCCAGCCGCGCCCAGCGCATGGCGGAGGCCAATGCGCTGCGCAAGCGGTTCACCAATTGCGAAACCGGCGTCGTCGATGCCCGTGCGTTGAAGGAGACCGTGGTGCGCGATCCCGTCATCCGCACCTCCGCCGACATGAGCGCGCCGCTGCGCAAGGTGATGGACGAGATTCCAGTCGGCCAGACCACGGCGCCCGAGGTCACCCGCGCCGGCATCGAGATGGTCGCCATCTGCGCGCGCCGCGAGATCGTCGGCGAAAGCGCGCAGAAGCGCGAGGTCAAGCAGGAGCTGCAGACCAAGCAGTTCGACGCGCTCTCCCGCCGCCTGCTGGACGAGGCCCGCAAGCAGGCGATGATCCAGTACCGCTGACACCATGCCCGAGCGCCCCGCGCCCTCCCCCGCCCTCGCGCTGACGCTCGGCGAACCTGCCGGTATCGGACCCGACATCGCCCTGCTCGCCTGGGAACACCGGGCGGCGCTGGAGCTGCCGGCCTTTTTCGTCACCGGCGATCCCGCCTGCCTGCGCGCATGCGCGGACCGGCTCGGCGTGCCCGTCGTCATTCAACCTTGCACGCCGGAAGAGGCATCCCGCCTCTTTGCCGATGTGCTGCCGGTGGTGCCCGCCGGCCCCGTCGTCACCGCGCAGCCCGGCGCGCCGGATGCGACAAGCGGCCCGGCCGCCAAGGCGGCGATCGACGCGGCGGTGCGGCTGGTGCAGGCCGGCCGGGCGAGCGCCATCGTCACCAATCCCATCGCCAAATCGGTGCTCTACAGTGCCGGCTTCGCCTTTCCCGGCCATACCGAATATCTCGCGCACCTCGCCGGCGATGCCACGCTGCGGCCGGTGATGATGATCTGGTCGCCGGAACTGGCCGTCATCCCCGCCACCATCCACATTCCGGTCGCCGAAATCGCCTCCCGGCTGACGACGGAACTGCTGGTGGAGACCGGCCGCATCGCCGCGCGCGACCTGGAGCGCCGCTTCGGCATCGCCCGCCCGCGCCTCGCCTTTTGCGGGCTCAACCCGCATGCCGGCGAGCACGGCACGATCGGACGGGAGGATGAGGAGATCACCCGGCCGGCCGTCGCGGCTCTGCGGGTGGAGGGGATCGACGCGCGCGGCCCCTTCCCGGCCGACACGCTGTTCCACGCCAAGGCCCGCGCGGGCTATGACGTGGTGATCGGCGCCTATCACGATCAGGTTTTGGCGCCGGTGAAGACGCTGGCTTTCGACCGCGCGGTGAATGTGACGCTCGGCCTGCCGTTCATCCGCACCTCGCCGGACCATGGCACGGCCTTCGACATCGCCGGCACCGGGACAGCCGATCCGTCGAGCCTCATCGAGGCACTGCGCCTTGCCCGCCGGCTCGCCGATGTCGACCGCGCGGCCCTGGCCGCCGCCTCTGTCGAGCGCGTGCCGGCATGAGCGGGATCGACAATCTTCCGCCGCTGCGCGAGGTCATCCGCGAGCATGGCCTCTCGGCGCTGAAGTCGCTCGGCCAGAACTTCCTGCTCGACCTCAACCTCACCTCGAAGATCGCCCGCACCGCCGGCCGGCTCGACGGGGTGACGGTGATCGAGGTCGGACCCGGCCCAGGTGGGCTCACCCGCGCCATTCTCGCCCTCGGCCCGCAGAAGGTCGTTGCCATCGAGCGCGATTCCCGCTGCATCGCCGCGCTCACCGAAGTCGCCGCGCACTATCCCGGCAAGCTGGAGGTGGTGGAGGGCGACGCGCTGGAGGCCGACTACCGCGCTTTGGTGCCCGAGGGCGGGCGCGCCGTCATCATTGCCAACCTGCCCTATAATGTCGCGACG
Source organism: Ancylobacter sp. SL191 (assembly GCF_026625645.1). Lineage (NCBI taxonomy): Bacteria > Pseudomonadati > Pseudomonadota > Alphaproteobacteria > Hyphomicrobiales > Xanthobacteraceae > Ancylobacter > Ancylobacter sp. SL191. The sequence goes on from NZ_CP113056.1 coordinate 3,941,338, forward strand.
CCGCTGCTGATCGGCTGGCTCTCCGGGCCGTGGCCGGCCTGGTATGAGAGCCTGACGCTGATGTTCCAGCGCGAGGTGGCCGAGCGCATCGTCGCCGCGCCGGGCACCAATCATTATGGCCGTCTCGCCATCCTCACCGGCTGGCGGGCGACGGCGCGCATCGCCTTCGATGTGCCGGCCTCCGCCTTCGTACCGGCGCCCAAGGTCACGTCCTCGGTCGTTCACATCATCCCGCGCCCGGCGCCGCTCGCCTGCGATCTGAAGGCGCTGGAGCGGGTGACGGAGGCGGCCTTCGGCCAGCGCCGCAAGATGCTGCGCCAGTCGCTCAAGAGCCTCGGCGTCGACACCATGGCGCTGCTGGAAGCCGCCGGCCTGCCGCCCACCGAGCGCGCCGAGCAGATCCCGGTCGAGGGCTTCGTCGCGCTGGCCAATGCCTGGGTGGCGATGCGGGCAAATACGGGCCGCGACGGACAGACCTCTTAGGCCGTCATCCCGGACGGCCGCAGGCCGATCCGGGATCGTATCATGTTGCGGCGACCGGCCCGCGACCCCGGCTCTCCGCTACGCGGAGCCTGCCCTTGGCCTTGCCGACGGCAAGACCCGAGGGGCCGGGGGGGACGCCATGGCTTCAGTCCGTCAGCGTCGCCAGTTCCGAGTCCAGCCGCTCGATCACCGGCGCGAGGCCGACCTGACGCTCACGGCGCAGGCGCTCGGCCAGCAGGATGTTGCGCAGATTGGCGAAGGTGCTGTTCAGGTCTTCATTGACCAGCACGTAATTGTAGTCCTGCCAGTGCGCGATCTCGGTGCGGGCGTTCTTCAGCCGCTTCTCGATCACGCCGGAGGCATCCTCCGCCCGACGCTCCAGCCGCATCTTCAGCTCATGCGCCGAGGGCGGCAGGATGAACACGCCGACAATATCCTCGGGCATCCGGACGTAGAGCTGCTCGGCGCCTTGATAGTCGATGTCGAACAGCACATCGCGCCCGGCCGCCAGCGCCGCTTCCACCGGCTCGCGCGGCGTGCCGTAGAAATTGCCGTGAACCTCGGCATGTTCTAGCAGGTCGCCGGCATCGCGCATCTTCTCGAAGCGGTCGCGGGTGAGGAAGTGATAATGCACCCCCTCCACCTCGCTCGGCCGGCGCTCGCGCGTGGTGACGGAGACCGAGAGATAGATGTCCGGGTTCTGCTCCAGCAGGAGCCGGGCCAGCGTCGACTTGCCCGCGCCCGAGGGCGAGGACAGGATCAGCATGAGGCCCCGGCGGGCAACGTTGGAATGCTTCATGCGCCTCACTCGATGTTCTGAACCTGCTCGCGGAACTGCTCCACCACGCCCTTCAGCTCGAGGCCGATGGCGGTCAGCGACACATCGTTCGCCTTGGAGCAGAGCGTGTTGGTCTCGCGGTTGAATTCCTGGGCGAGGAAGTCGAGCTTGCGCCCGACCGCGCCGCCCTCTGTCAACATGGCGCGGGCGGCGGCGACATGGGCGACCAGTCGGTCGAGTTCCTCGCGCACATCCACCTTCGCCGCCAGCATCAGGGCTTCCTGATGCAGCCGATCGGGGTCGAAATTGGCGCCGGTGTCCAGCAGCGTGCGGATCTGCTCCGCGAGCTTGGCGCGGATCGCCTCCGGCCGGCGCGCGGGATTAGCCTCCGCGGCGGCGGTCAGACGCTCGATGCCGTCGAGCCGCTCATTGAGAACCAGCGCGAGCGCCGCGCCTTCCTTGGCGCGCATGGCGACCAGTTCGGATATGGCGCGCTCGAAGCCGTCCGTCACCGCCGCCTCGACGGCGCCGCGCTCGGCCTCGCTGTCCTGCGTCTCGCTCACCTCCAGCACGCCCTTGAGCGACAGCAGGCTTTCCAGCCGCACCGGCGGAGCGTCGAGATCGCGCGCGACGGTGGCGACGGAGGCGGCAACCGCCCGCAGCAGCGGCTCATTGACGGTGACGCTCACCGCCGAATCGGCGCGGGTCATGGAGAGGGTGGCGTTGACGTTGCCGCGGGCGAGGGCGCGCGAGGCGATCTGCTTCAGCGGGATATCCAGCCCGTCCCATCCGGTGGGCAGGCGCAGGCGCACATCCAGCCCCTTGCCGTTCACCGACTTCACTTCCCAGGTCCAGTGCCATGCGCCGGCCTGTCCCTGGGTGCGGGCAAAGCCCGTCATGCTGGCAAGCGCCATGCTGTCTCCCCTGCCGCGCACCGCCGCGGCGTGCCGCGCACCAATGCGGCGCGCGGACCATAACGGGGGTGCCCCGGCGCCTCAAGAAGAAGCGCCGCGTACCGGTTAGTTGATATCGGTGGTCGTCCCGGTGTTGCCCTGGGTGCCGGCGGGCTGGCTGGCCGGGTCGATCTTGCGGTCGCGCTCGATCTGCCGCCAGCGCGCAACGTTGCGGTTATGCTGGTCGAGCGTGTCGGCGAAGGCGTGGCCACCCGAGCCATCCGCCACGAAATAGAGCGCCTTGGATCTGGCAGGATTGGCGGTCGCCTCCAGCGAGGCGCGGCCGGGATTGCCGATCGGCCCCGGCGGCAGGGCCGGGATGGTGTAGGTGTTGAACGGCGTCGGCGTGGTGATGTCGGCCCGCGTGATCGGCCGGTCGAGCCGCCCCTTGCCGCGCACCAGCCCGTAGATGATCGTCGGGTCGGATTGCAGCTTCATCTTCTTGTTGAGGCGGTTGATGAACACCGCCGCGACCTCCGGCCGCTCCTGCGCCACGCCCGTCTCCTTCTCGACGATGGAGGCGAGGATGACGAGCTCCTCCGGCGATTTGAGCGGGATGGACGGGTCGCGCTTCTCCCAGATTTCCTTCAGCAGCGCATCCTGCGTGCGGGCCATGCGGCGCAGCACGTCCTCGCGCGAGGTGCCGCGCGTCACCTTGTAGGTGTCCGGCAACAGGCTGCCCTCACGGGGCACCTGGCGGATGGCGCCGGACAGTTCCTGGATCTCCAGCAGGCGCTGCACGATCTGGTCGGAAGTCAGCCCCTCGGGAAGGGTGACGTTGTATTCGATCACCTTGCCGGAAACGATGGTGTCCAGCACCTGCCGGATCGAGGCGCGTCCGGCGAATTCATACTCGCCCGCCTTCAGCTTGCCGGAGGAGCGCGTGCCCACGGCCGCGCCGACGAACACCCATTTGTCGTCGATCACGCCGCGCTTCACCAGAAGATCGGCAATGTCCATCAGGCCTGATTCGCCGGGAATGATGATCGCCGTGTCCTGCGGTAGCGGGCCCGGCGCGTCATAGCGCTTGAGGCCGATCCACAGCGCCCCGCCGCCGAGCAGGATCGCCATCAGCAGCAGGGTGAAGATCGCGCTGCCCGCCACCACCAGCGGATGGCCGGCGCGCTTGGAGGCGCGGTGGTTCTTGACCGGCTTGGCAGCGGGACTGGCGGCCGTCTCCGTGGCCGGCGCGGGCGCCGCCGCGCTCGACGCCGCGGGCGGCGTCTCGGCGGGAACGGGCGGCGGCGGGGGAGGAGTCTGGTCGGTCATCGGGTGCCTCGCCTGGCGTCCGCGGGCGGCGCAACGCACAGGCAGACTACCCTTGAATATGGCGAAAGCGGGAACCCGGCGCGGGGAAAAGCCCAGCTTTTCCCCTGCGTCCGCCCCGCTCCGCTCAGTTCGTGTAGCGCTTGAATACCAGCGACGCGTTGGTGCCGCCGAAGCCGAAGGAGTTCGACAGCGCGTAATCGATGGTGCGCGGACGCGGCGTGTGCGGCACGAGGTCGATGGGCGTCTCGACCGACGGGTTGTCGAGGTTCAGCGTCGCCGGGGCGATCTGGTCGCGGATGGCGAGCAGCGAGAAGATCGCCTCCACCGCGCCGGCCGCGCCGAGCAGATGGCCGATGGCCGACTTGGTCGACGACATCGACACCTTGGCGGCGGCGTTGCCCAGCAGGCGCTGCACCGCGCCGAGTTCGATCGTGTCGGCCATGGTCGAGGTGCCATGGGCGTTGATGTAGTCAAGGTCGCCCGCCGTGATGCCGGCGCGCTTCAGCGCCGCCTGCATGCAGCGATAGGCGCCGTCGCCATCCTCGGAGGGGGCGGTGATGTGGTAAGCGTCGCCGGACATGCCGTAGCCGACGACCTCGCCATAAATCTTCGCGCCGCGCGCCAGAGCGTGCTCCAGCGCCTCGACCACGACGACGCCGGCGCCCTCGCCCATAACAAAGCCGTCGCGGTCCGCGTCATAGGGGCGCGAGGCCTTGGTCGGCGTGTCGTTATAGCTGGTGGAGAGCGCGCGGCAGGCGGCGAAGCCCGCGAGCGCCAGCCGGTTGATCGGCGATTCGGTGCCGCCGGCGACCATCACATCCGCATCGCCAAAGGCGACGAGACGGGCCGCGTCGCCAATGGCGTGCGCGCCGGTCGAGCAGGCGGTGACGACGGCGTGATTCGGACCCTTGAGGCCGTGCGCGATCGACACATAGCCACCCGCGAGATTGATCAGGCGGCCGGGAATGAAGAAGGGGGACACGCGGCGCGGACCACGCTCCTGCAGCAGCAGGCTGGTCTCGGCGATGCCCTGAAGGCCGCCAATGCCGGAGCCGATGAGCACGCCGGAGGCGCACTGGTCCTCATAGGAGGTCGGATGCCAGTCGGCATCGTCCAGCGCCTGCGTGGCGGCGGCCATCGCGTAAACGATGAACTCGTCGACCTTGCGCTGTTCCTTCGGCTCCATCCACTGGTCGGGATTGTAGGTGCCGTCGGAACCATCGCCGCGCGGAATCTGGCACGCGATCTTGGCGGAAATGTCGGAAACATCGAAATTCTCGACGCGACCAGCACCGCTTTCGCCAGCCAGCAGCCGCTGCCAAGTCGCATCCACGCCGCACCCAAGCGGCGTTACCATGCCAAGGCCGGTAACGACGACACGCCTCATCCGATGTCTCCGGATAACGTCACATAAGAAAACGCTGCGACGGGGGAACCGCCGCAGCGTGCCGAACGGGCCTCAGGCCGCGTTCTTTTCCAGGAACTTGATGGCGTCGCCGACCGTCAGGATGGTCTCGGCGGCGTCGTCAGGGATCTCGCAGTTGAAGGCCTCTTCAAAGGCCATGACCAGCTCGACCGTATCGAGGCTGTCCGCGCCGAGATCGTCGATGAAGCTGGCATTCTCGGTGACCTTCTCGGCTTCGACGCCCAGGTGTTCGGCCACAATCTTCTTCACGCGCTCGGCAATATCGCTCATCGGTCCACCCTCGTCCGTATCCGGAGGTTGCTACGTTGTTCCAAATTGGCCCCCGCGTGGGCACGCGGTTTTGGCGGCCTGTTTTCTGCCCCGATTACAGGAAGTGCCCGGACGATCCCGCTGTTTCTCGCGGCGTCCACCCCTGTGAGCCGAGGCGGTCGTTAGCACACTTCATCTGGCAAAACCAGCGCCCAGGAAAGGGGCTGGAAGCGCCGGACGAGGCGCGCTTTGTCAGATCATGGCCATTCCGCCATTCACATGCAGGGTCTGGCCGGTGACATAACCGGCCTCGGCCGACGCCAGATAGACGGCGGCCGCCGCGATGTCCTCCGGCGTGCCGAGGCGCGCCGCCGGAACCGCGGAGAGAATCGCGTCCTTCTGCTTGTCGTTCAGCACATCGGTCATCGGCGTGGCGATGAAGCCCGGCGCGATGCAGTTGACCGTCACGCCGCGCGCCGCCACTTCCTTGGCCAGCGCCTTGGACATGCCGATCATGCCGGCCTTGGCGGCGGCATAGTTGCCCTGCCCGGCATTGCCGGTGACGCCGACGATCGAGGTGATGCCGATGATGCGGCCAGTGCGCCGGCGCATCATGGAGCGGGCCGCCGCGCGGGTCAGGCGGAAGCCGGCGGTGAGGTTCACCTGGATGACGGTGTCCCACATCTCGTCGGTCAGGCGCACGAACAGCCCGTCGCGGGTGATGCCGGCGTTGTTGACGAGAATATCGAGGACGCCCATGGCCTCCTCGGCCTGCGGCACCAGTGCCTCGACCTGCTCGGTGTTGGACAGGTCGCAGGGCAGCACATGGGTGCGCTCGCCGAGCTGGGCGGCCAGCGCCTCCAGCACCTCGCGGCGCGTGCCGGACAGCGCCACGGTGGCGCCGCGCGCGTGCAGCGCGGTGGCGATGGCGCCGCCAATGCCGCCGGTCGCGCCGGTGACGAGAGCGGTCTTTCCGGTCAGATCGAACACGGGGAAACTCCTGGGTTCAGGCCGTTGGGTTCAGGCCACCACCGGCGCGGCGGCGAAGGCCGCCACATCCTCGGGGGTGCCGATATTGGCGGAGGCGACCTCGCGGGCGATGCGCTTGGTGAGGCCGGAGAGCACCTTGCCGGTGCCGACCTCGACAAGCCGCGTCACGCCCGCGCCCGCCATGAAGGCGACGCTTTCGCGCCAGCGCACCGTGCTCGTTACCTGCTTCACCAGCAAAGAGCGAATCTCGGCCGGGTCGGTCACCGGGGCGGCGGTCACGTTGGCGACCAGCGGCACCTTCGGCGCGCGCATCTCGACGCCGGCGAGCGCCCCGGCCATGGCATCGGCCGCCGAGGCGATCAGGCTGCAATGGAACGGCGCGGAGACGGTGAGCAACACGGCGCGGGCCGCGCCCTCACGCTTGGCGATCTCGCAGGCGCGCGCCACGGCGGCGGCATGGCCGGAGACCACGACCTGGCCGGGCGCGTTGTCATTGGCGACATCGCAGACCTCGCCTTGCGCGGCTTCGGCGGCGACGGCGGCCACCTTGTCGAAGTCGAGACCGAGAATCGCCGCCATGGCGCCGGTGCCGACCGGGGTCGCCGCCTGCATGGCGGTGCCGCGCAGGCGCAGCAGCCGGGCGGTATCGGCGATGGAGAAGGTGCCGGCGGCGGCAAGCGCGGAATATTCGCCGAGCGAATGGCCGGCGACGAAGGCGGCGTCACGGGCGAGATCGAGGCCCGCCTCGCTCTCCAGCACCCGCAGCGCGGCGAGCGAGGCCGCCATCAGCGCCGGCTGGGTGTTGGCGGTGAGCGTCAGCGTCTCGATCGGGCCGTCCCACATGATGGCGGAGAGCTTCTCGCCCAGCGCCTCGTCCACTTCCTGGAAGATCACGCGGGCGGCGGCGAAGTTGTCGGCGAGGGCCTTGCCCATACCGACCGCCTGGCTGCCCTGACCGGGGAACACAAAGGCGCTGCTCATATCGTGACGCTGTCCATTCGCTGAGATTGGCCATTCGTTAAGAATGGGCGGGCGCAGGAACACCGCCCCGGCCCGGCTGTCAAGTTTCATGGGGGAAAAGCCCGTCCCCATGCCGGCCAGCTTCGAGCAAGCTGGCGGGTTTAGCCCATGAGCATGCTGGAAGCGTTGATCCTCTTTGGTAGCCTTGTCGCCGTCGCCATCGGGCTGGCCTCGGCGGTGCTCGTCATCTGGCTCGGCCGCGGGGCGCCACGGCGCATCCGCCGGGCCTGGCGCATCCTCGCCACGCTAATGGCCGGCACCTCCATACTCTATGCTTATCTGGCGCTGCATTATTTTCAGGAGCACAGCCGGTTCGAGCATGACGACATCGACATTCTCATGCCGGTGGTCAGCCTCTGCGGCAGCATCACCATGCTGGCGATGATCCTTCTCACGCGGGATTCGCTCGGCGACCCGCTGAAGGTCGCCGACCTCAAGAAGGCCGCCTTCACCGATACGCTGACCGGCCTGCCAAACCGGCGCAGCTTCGACATGGCGATGGCCGAGCGCATCGAGATCGCGCGGCGGCGCGACCAGCCGCTGGCGGTGATGCTGTTCGACATCGACCATTTCAAACGGATCAATGACGCGCATGGCCATGACTGGGGCGACGAGGCGCTGCGTCAGATCGGCAAGGCGCTGAGGCGCGGCCGGCGCGATACCGACATGGCCTTCCGCATTGGCGGCGAGGAGTTCACCGTGATCGCCCCCTCGACCCGCCTCGACCAGGCGGTGCAGGCGGCCGAGCGGCTGCGCCTGCTCGTCGCGGGGCTGCGCGTCTTCAAGGAGGGGAAACTCGTCTCGCTCACCATCAGCGTCGGGGTGGCGGAACTGCACGCGGACGACGATGCCGCCTCCCTGATCCAGCGCGCCGACACCGCGCTCTATGCCGCCAAGCGCGCCGGGCGCAACCGCGTGTGCATGGAAAGCTGCGCCGTGGTGCAGATCCTCGCCGCTCAGGGCTAGACGGGCACCCGTCGCTTCGCACGCATTGCCTTGCCCGCAAGCCCCGCGCGGGCGCCGCTCTTGATTTTGCAGCGATTGCGCGTATAAGCGCGCCACTGTCAGTCCCGGCCGGGGGCTGAACGGACGGCTACGCTTTGGCATTTTGCCGGTGTGGCAGGAATCACCCGATCTCCGCCGTCCCGTGTCCCCGCCTTCGAGATTGTTCGAGCCTTTCCCGAGGCTCGAAGGGCTCGGCGCCGGGATGATGGCCGCAATTGTGCGGAACCTATAGGAAAGGCACGAGACATGGCTCTTTATGAGCATGTGTTCCTCGCGCGCCAGGATGTCACGGCGCAGCAGGTCGAGGAACTCACCGCCCGCTTCAAGGGCGTTATCGAGGCGAATGGTGGTTCGGTCACCAAGACCGAATACTGGGGGGTGAAGACCCTCACCTACCGCGTTCGCAAGAATCGCAAGGCGCACTTCTCGCTGCTCAACATCGACGCCCCGGCTCCGGCCGTTGCCGAGATGGAGCGCCAGATGCGCATCGACGAAGACGTGCTCCGCTTCCTCACCATCCGCGTCGAGACGCTCGAGGAAGGCCAGTCGGTCATGCTGCAGAAGCGCGACCGTGACGACCGCGGCGACCGCGGCTTCGGTGATCGCGGCTTCGGCGGCGATCGTGGCTTTGGTGGCGGCGGCCGCAGCTTCGGTGGCGATCGCGGCGACCGTGGTGATCGCGGCCCGCGCCGCGAGCGTGAAGAGGCTCCGGCCAGCGTGGAGACTGAGTGATGGCATTCGGTGGTACTGGCGGCGCTGCCGCGAACACGTCGGGCGCTCGTCGTCCTTTCTTCCGTCGTCGCAAGACCTGCCCGTTCTCGGGCGCCAATGCGCCGAAGATCGACTACAAGGACGTGCGTCTGCTGCAGCGCTACATTTCCGAGCGCGGCAAGATCGTCCCGTCCCGCATCACGGCGGTGTCCGCCAAGAAGCAGCGTGAGCTGGCCCAGGCCATCAAGCGCGCCCGCTTCCTCGGCCTGCTGCCCTTCGTGATCCGCTGATCGCGTAACGCTTTCCATCCCCGGCTCCGGCCGGGGATGGTCTGCTGCCTTCGGGCAGTCTCATATCCGACAGGTCTTCGGGGTGGTCCCGCGGGCCTTGGCTGGGGTGGACGTGGATCCGCCTCTAACCGCCCAAGCGGGACAGCTCGTCGATGGTTCAGGTTTGGCTTATAGCGTTTGGCGCCGGTGCGGCGTCCGCCCTTCTGGTGGCCAGTGTGTCCACCGGAACCACGCTGGCTTTGCCCCTGTTCTATCTCGCTCCCCTGCCCATCCTCATCGTCGGCCTCGGCTGGTCGCAGATCGCCGCGCTGGTCGCGGGCTCGGCCGCCGCCGTGGCGCTCGGCCTCGGCTTCGGCCTTGAGCTGATGCTGGCCTATGTCGCCGGCGTCGGCCTTCCCGCCTATGTCCTCGCCTATCTCGCGCTGATGGCGCGGCAGGAGACGCCGGACGGGCCGCTGCTGTGGTTCCCGGTCGGGCGGATCGTGCTCGCCGCCGCCGTGCTGGGTTGCCTGGCGGTCGCCGCGCTGATCCCGCTGGTGGCCGGCAGCTTCGAGGACTATCAGGCGGCGCTGCGCTCGCTGTTCCAGACCATGCTGAGCGCCGATCCCGCCACCCCGGCGGATGCCGACACGGCGCGTCTGATCGACCTTCTGGTCACCGTCATGCCGCCGGCGGCCGCGCTGATCACCATGGTCACGCAGATAGTCAATCTGTGGATTGCCGCTCATGTGGCGCGCATGTCCGGGCGGCTGATGCGCCCCTGGCCGGACCTCGCCAGCATCAGCCTGCCGCAGGCGAGCGTCGCCCTGCTCGCCGGCGCGTTCCTCGGCTCGGCCCTCGCCTCCGGCTTCATCGGGCTGGTCTGCGAGTTGCTCGGCGCGACGCTGGTGATGGCGCTCGCCTTTGTCGGCCTCGCCACGCTGCACTGGATCACCCGCGGGGCCGGCGGCCGCACGCTGGTGCTCGGCACGGTGTGGATCGCCGCCCTCGTCCTTGGCTGGCCCTTCGCGCTGCTGGCGCTGCTGGGCGCGGTCGAGACCCTCTTCGGCATTCGGCGTCGCTTTCCGCGCGGTGGGCCCGGCGTACCGCCGGCCGCCAACGAAGCCTGAACGCCCGAACCCTACCGACTTATTCAAATCGAACGATCGAATGGAGAACTGAAATGGAAGTCATTCTGCTGGAGCGCGTGGCCAAGCTTGGCCAGATGGGCGAAGTGGTTCGCGTCAAGGACGGGTTCGCCCGCAACTTCCTGCTGCCCTCGGGCAAGGCGCTGCGCGCGACCAAGGAAAACAAGACCCGCTTCGACTCGATGAAGGCCCAGCTCGAGACCCGCAACCTCGAGCTCAAGAACGAGGCGGTGAAGGTCGGCGAGAAGCTGCGCGGCACCATCGTCGTGCTGGTGCGCCAGGCCGGCGAAACCGGCCAGCTCTACGGCTCGGTCTCGACCCGCGACATCGCCGACGCGCTGACCGCCGCCGGCTTCACCGTCGAGCGCCGCCAGGTCGCGCTGAACCAGCCGATCAAGACCATCGGCATGCACAGCGTGCCCGTGACGCTGCACCCCGAGGTCGAGGTGAACATCAGCGCCAACGTCGCCCGCAGCGCCGAGGAAGCCGAGCGTCAGTCGCGCGGCGAAGACCTCTCGGTCCGTCGCGATGACGACGAGGACGAGTACGAAGACGAGACCCCGGCTGAGGCCGAGGAAGAGGCCGAAGACGAGCAGGCCTGAAGTATTCCCTAGCGGAATACGCCAAATTGCGTAGCCCGGTCGCTTCGGCGGCCGGGCTTTTTTGCATGAGTGCAATCTGCGCGTGTTGCGAGGATGATATTGGTGTGATGCAATGATGGCCATCATCTAGACAAGCCCAATGAATGGGCAGGCAGTTACCGCCCGGATACTGGCCGCAATGGCTGGCCGCCGAAGGACTGCCTGTGGTCGGAGTGGACCATGGAAAGGGTGCTTCTGCAGGTCATCTCCCGCGTCGTGCGGCGCGGCAATCTTACCGTCACCTTCGCCTCCGGCCGTCGCGCCACCTTCGGCGATGGCAGCGGCCCGGCGCTCGCGATGCGCTTCACCTCACCGGAATGGCAGCGCCAGGTGGGTCTCGATCCCGAACTGAAACTCGGCGAGGCCTATATGGAAGGCGGCCTTGTCATCGAACAGGGCGATCTCGCCGAGGTGCTGGCCCTGCTCATGGCGCAGGTCGGCCTCGCGGTGCCCAGCGCCAGCGCAAAGTTCCTGATGAAGCTCCGCTTCCTGTTCCGGCGCCTCGCCCAGTTCAACCCGCGTGAACGCTCGCAGCAGAACGTCGCCCACCATTACGATCTCGACGGCCGGCTGTACTCGCTCTTCCTCGATGCCGACCGGCAATATTCCTGCGCCTATTTCGAGCGGCCGGACCAGTCGCTGGACGATGCGCAGCTCGCCAAGAAGCGCCACATCGCCGCCAAGCTGCTGTTCGACCGGCCGGACCTCACCGCGCTCGACATTGGCTGCGGCTGGGGCGGCATGGGGCTTTATCTGGCGGAGAATGCCGGCGCCCGCGTCACCGGCGTCACCCTCTCGCAGGAACAGCTCGGCGTCGCCCGCAACCGCGCGGTGGAGCGCGGCCTTGCCGGGCGGGCCGAGTTCCGCCTGCAGGATTACCGCGACACGCCGGGGCCGTTCGACCGCATCGTCTCGGTCGGCATGTTCGAGCATGTCGGCGTCGGCCATTACGATGAATATTTCGGCAAGGTGGCGAGCCTCCTCAAGGAGGACGGTGTCGCCCTCATCCACGCCATCGGCCGCTCGGAAGGGCCCGGCATCACCAACCCGTGGATCGCCAAATACATCTTCCCCGGCGGCTACATCCCGGCGCTGTCGGAGGTGCTGCCGGCCATCGAGCGGGCGGGCCTCTATGTCACCGATGTCGAGATCCTGCGCCTGCATTATGCCGAGACGCTGAAGGCCTGGCGCGAGCGCTTCCTCGCCCATCGCGAGGAGGTGGAGCGGCTCTATGATGCGCGCTTCGTGCGCATGTTCGAGTTCTACCTCGCCTCCTCCGAGATGGCGTTCCGCCATCAGGGCATGATGATCTTCCAGTTCCAGCTCGCCAAGCGCGAGGGGGTGGTGCCGATGACGCGCGGCTACATCGCCGAGGCCGAGGCGGCGCTCGCCCGGATGGAGAACCGCCACCGCCCCGGCCTGCGCCTCGCCGGCGAGTGAAGGGTCGGAGCCGGCTACCAGCCCTGCCGGAGCGGAATCGCGTCAAGCGGGATTCCGCTTTCCACAGGCGCTCCACAAGACAAAATAGGACGCACGCGATTCGCCCGGACTCGGTCGCCGGGGTGGCGTTAGCTGTAGCCCAGCCTCTGCACACCCGGATACGCCATGCTCGATTCCTCCGCCCGCCCCCCGGCGGCGCCCGACACGACTTACCGCACAGCGCCTCACAACATCGAGGCCGAGCAGGCGCTGCTGGGCGCCATCCTGGTCAATAACGAAGCCTTCTACCGCGTCTCGGACTTCCTGGAGCCGAAGCACTTCTTCGAGCCGCTGCACGTCACCATCTACGAGACCGCGAGCGCGCTGATCCGCGCCGGCAAGGTCGCCACCCCGGTGACGCTGAAGACCTTCCTGCCGGCGGAGTTCGATGTCGGCGGCATGACCGCCCCGCAATATCTCGCGCGCCTCGCGGCGGAAGCCACCACCATTATCAACGCCGAGGATTACGGGCGCACCATCTACGACCTCTCGGTGCGGCGCGACCTCATCGCCATCGGTGAGGAGATCGTCAACGAGGCCTATGACGCGGACATCGACGCGACGCCGCAGGACCAGATCGAGGACGCGGAAAAGCGCCTCTACGAGCTCGCCGAGACCGGGCGCTACGATGGCGGCTTCCTGCGCTTCAACGACGCGCTGAAGGAAGCCGTCGACATGGCCAGCCGCGCCTTCCAGCGCGAGGGCCATCTGTCGGGCACCGCCTCCGGCCTCGACGACCTCGACCAGATGATGGGCGGCCTCCAGCCCTCCGATCTCATCATCCTCGCCGGCCGCCCGGCCATGGGAAAGACCTCGCTCGCCACCAATATCGCATTCAACGTGGCGGCGGCCTACCGCTCCGAGACGCTGCCGGACGGTTCGATCAAGGCGCTCGATGGCGGCGTGGTCGGCTTCTTCTCGCTGGAAATGTCGGCCGAGCAGCTCGCCACCCGTATTCTGGCCGAGCAGGCCGAGATCGCCTCCTACAAGATCCGCCGCGGCGACATCACCGAGCACGAGTTCGACAAGCTCGCGAGCTGCGCGCAGATGATGCAGACCATCCCGCTCTATATCGACGACACCGGCGGCATCTCCATCGCCCAGCTGCGCGCCCGCGCCCGCCGCCTCAAGCGCCAGCGCGGCCTCGACTTCATGGTGGTGGACTATCTCCAGCTGCTCACCGGCTCGTCCAAGAGCTCGTCGCAGGGCCGCGTGCAGGAAATCACCGAGATCACCACCGGCCTCAAGGCGCTGGCCAAGGAACTGGGCGTGCCGATCATGGCGCTGTCCCAGCTCTCCCGTCAGGTCGAATCGCGCGACGACAAGCGCCCGCAGCTCTCGGACCTGCGTGAATCCGGCTCCATCGAGCAGGACGCCGACGTGGTCATGTTCGTGTTCCGCGAGGAGTATTATCTGAAGGGCAAGGAGCCGAAGGAAGGCACCGAGGAATGGTTCAAGTGGGACCAGGACATGAAGGCGGCGCAGGGCATTGCCGAGGTCATCATCGGCAAGCAGCGTCACGGCCCCACCGGCACCGTCAAGGTCTCCTTCGAGGCGCAGTTCACCCGCTTCTCCAACCTCGCCCAGAACGACCGCCTGCCGGAGCACTGAGCGGCCGGCCCCCAATCGAGTGCCCCGCGTGACCCAGAGCCATATCCCCCTCGCCGAAGCCGGCGGCCTGCTCACCATCGACCTCGGGGCGCTGCGCGCCAACTTCGCCGAGATCGTCCGCCGCGTCGCCCCGGCGGAAGTCGCCGCCGTGGTGAAGGGGGATGGCTACGGCATCGGACTGGTACAGGCGGGAACCGCGCTGTGGCAGGCCGGCGCGCGCCGCTTCTTCGTGGCGCTGCTCAGCGAGGCGCACACGCTGCGCACCGTGCTGCCGGAGGCCGAGATCTTCGTGCTCAACGGCCTGTTCGCCGGCACGGAGGGCGCCTACCGGGACTCGCGCCTCATTCCAGTGCTGGGCAGCCTGCCGGAGATCGCCCGCTGGCAGGGCTTCTGCACGGCGAGCGGCGCGGCCCTGCCGGCCGCCATCCATGTCGACACCGGCATGAACCGGCTCGGCCTCTCCCCCACCGAGGCGATCAACCTCGCGGAGGGACGCGGCGATCTGGGTTTTCCCCTCGCACTGCTGATGAGTCATCTCGCCTGCGCGGATGAGCCCGACCACCCGCTCACCGCCCGCCAGCTCGAGGATTTCCGCGCCGTGCGGGCTCTGTTCCCGGATGTGCCAGCCTCGCTCGCCAATTCCGCCGCCGCCATGGGCGACGCCGCGCTGCATTTCGACCTCGTGCGGCCGGGCATCGTGGTCTATGGCGGGCGCCCGCGCCGGGACATCGCGCCGCTCAAGCCGGTCGTGCGGCTCGACCTGCGCATCGCCCAGCTGCGCCACGTGCATGAAGGCGAGACGGTCGGTTATGGCGGGGCGCAGACCGCGCGGCGGCCGAGCCGCATCGCCATCCTGTCCGCCGGCTATGCCGACGGCCTTCCCCGTCTTGCCGGCGCGTCGGACGAACGGCCCGGCGCTGAGGCCGTGGTGGCCGGACAGCGCTGCCCGTTGATCGGGCGCATCTCGATGGATCTTCTGGCGGTCGACGTAACCGAGGTGCCCGAGGACGCGGTTCAGCCGGGCGACTGGGCGACGCTGATTGGCGAGGGGCTTGGCCTCGGCAATCTCGCCCACCCCTCACAGACCATCGATTATGAAATCCTGACCTCGCTCGGCCGGCGCTTTCACCGACGCTGGACGTAATGCGTCTTCAGCCGCGCCTCGGCCGGGAGCCCCTGGCGAACCTGCGCCCGCACGGCCTGCACGACTTCTTCGCCATTTTCCAGCCAACGCGGCAGGACGACGCCCCGCCCCTGGTCAAACAGCACATCGAGCCGCAGCACATTGTGGTCGACATGGCTGTAGCTCTTGCGGCTGAGAAGACCCGTAACGTCCTTCCACGGAACGAAACGCCCTGACCAAAGGTAAATCCCGCTCGGGTCCACCTTGTAAACGAAGGAGCGATGCCAGAACCACAGCGCTAAGCTACCGATGCCGAACGTCGTCGGCAGCAGTATCAATAACCACACCAGGAAACGGTGGTTTGGGCGGGCGATGATCTGTTCCATATCGGTCCACTATTCAACCCGGCCGGTCGCGTCCATCCCATGTTTCGGGTTTTCGCGGTAATAATGTATGGAAAGCAATTCCCGTACCGCCGCCCTGTCGACGGCGTCGCCACGGCAAGCCTTGGCGGCACAAGCGCGTGAACGCGCATGGCCGTTCTTAACATAATACCATCGCGACGCACCCTCCCTCTATCGTCGCCATGGGGCTTTCGGTTCGGGCGAAGGAACGCGCGCCCTCACATGTGACCCGCCATCGCATTCCCCTTGCCCTGCCTCGCTGACGTCTGCATGACGGTCTGGCATCACGCGATTCGCACAAGACACGCGGGAGACCCGCAGGAGACCCATGGCCAAGCGCGCGGCGAGCTTCATTTGTCAGGTCTGCGGAGCGGTTCACAGTCGCTGGCAGGGCCGCTGCGATTCCTGCGGAGCGTGGAACAGCATCGTGCAGGAGGAGGCCTCCGGCGGCTCGGTGCCCCCGGCCCAGCGCGCCAACCGCAAGGGCCGGCTGATCGCGCTGGAAAGCCTGTCCGGCACATCGGAGGACGCGCCGCGCGTCATCGTCGGCATCAGCGAGATGGACCGGGTGGCGGGCGGCGGGCTGGTGCCGGGCTCGGTACTGCTGATCGGCGGCGATCCCGGCATCGGCAAGTCGACGCTGCTGATCCAGGCCTCCGCCGCGCTCGCCAATGCCGGGCATCGCATCATCTATGTATCCGGCGAAGAGGCAGTGGCGCAGGTGCGCCTGCGCGCCGAGCGGCTGGGCCTTGCCGGCGCGGCGGTCGAGCTTGCCGCCGAGACCAATGTCGAGGACATCGTCGCCACCCTCTCGGAAGGCCGCAAGCCGGCGCTGGTGGTGATCGATTCGATCCAGACCATGTGGACCGACACGGTGGAATCCGCCCCCGGCACGGTCACGCAGGTCCGCTCCTCCGCGCAGATCCTCATCCGCTACGCCAAGCGCATGGGCGCCGCCGTCATTCTGGTTGGCCATGTCACCAAGGACGGCCAGATCGCCGGCCCACGCGTGGTCGAGCACATGGTGGATGCCGTGCTCTCCTTCGAGGGCGACGGCGCCCACCAGTTCCGCATCCTGCGCGCCCAGAAGAACCGCTTCGGGCCGACCGACGAGATCGGCGTGTTCGAGATGACCGGGCTTGGCCTGCGCGAGGTGGCGAACCCCTCCGAACTCTTCCTGTCGAACCGCGACCGTGGCGCGCCGGGCACCGCCGTCTATGCCGGGATGGAAGGCACGCGACCGGTGCTGGTGGAAATCCAGGCGCTGGTCGTGCCCACCAGCCTCGGCACGCCGCGCCGTGCCGTGGTGGGCTGGGATCCCAGCCGGCTTTCCATGGTGCTCGCCGTGCTGGAAGCCCGCTGCGGGGTGAAGCTCGGCGCGCATGACGTGCATCTCAACGTCGCGGGCGGCTTCCGCATCACCGAGCCGGCGGCGGACCTAGCTGTCGCGGCCGCGCTGGTCTCCTCGCTCTCGGGCGCGGTGCTGCCGCCAGACGCGGTGTATTTCGGCGAGGTCAGCCTCACCGGCGCCGTGCGCCCCGTGCCCCACACCCCTGCGCGGCTGAAGGAGGCGGCGAAGCTCGGCTTCAACCGCGCCGTCGCGCCGGAGGGTAAGAAGGAGCGCGAGAAGGGAGCGATGAACGACAAGACGACCGGCGACAAGGCAACCGGTGATAAGGCCGGCCGCGAGAGCGCCGATGCCGGGCTCGCCGTGGAAACCGTCGCCTCGCTCGGCGACATCGTCGCCAGCATCGCCTCCCGCGCCCCGCGCCGGGGCCGTCCGCAGGAGAGCGTGGAACGCGCGAGCGAAGAGGGATGACGGCCCGGCCGCGGCGCGCTATACCTCGCGCGGCTCCAATCGGGGCCCCACGCCTTTGAGATTCGCCGCTCCCCTACCGGGAGCCGCCACGGTCACGGTGCGCTCGTCTTGACGCTGCTCGACATCATCCTCATCGCCGTGATGGTGATTTCCGGCCTTCTGGCCATGGTGCGGGGACTGGTGCGCGAGGTTTTCGCCATCGCCTCCTGGGTCATCGCCGCCGGGGTCACGCTCTACGCCTACCCGCTCGTGCTGCCCTTCGCCAAGCAGTACATCACCAACGACACCTTCGCGATGGCGGCCAGCGTCGGCGGCGTGTTCCTGCTGACGCTGCTGATCGTCTCCATCATCACCGTGCGCATCTCCGACCTGGTGCTCGACAGCCGCATCGGCGCGCTCGACCGCACGCTCGGCTTCCTGTTCGGCCTCGCGCGCGGATTCCTGATAATGGTGGTGGCCTTCCTGTTCTTCAACTGGCTGGTCCAGAACGAACAGGGTCAGCCGCAGTGGATTCGCGACGCGCGCGCCAAGCTGGTCTTGCAAAGTGCGGGTGACTGGCTCATTTCCATACTGCCGGAAGATCCCGAGAGCCTGATACGCGACATTCGTAGCTCGAAGGACGCAGAGCCGACCGAGCCGCCGCCGGAGCCGTTCAACCCGGCCCCCGCGACGACACCGTCGGCGCCATAATTCGACCGCGCCTTCGGGGCACAGCGACCCGGACGACGTGCGTTGCAATTGAGCAGTTGAAAGCGGGCGCAGCCTTGAACTGCGCAGAGCGGAGCAATGGTCACATGGCCAAACTAGCCGTTGACGGTGGGGTGCCGAAACCCGTCGAAGCCAACGATTATTACGACGAGTACGGGGACACGCTGCGCGAGGAGTGCGGCGTGTTCGGCATTTACGGGCACCCCGATGCCGCCGCCATCACCGCCCTCGGCCTGCACGCGCTGCAGCACCGCGGCCAGGAAGCGGCCGGCATAACCACTTATGATGGCCAGCGTTTTCACTCCGAGCGCCGCCTCGGTCTGGTCTCCGACGCCTTCTCCGATGGCGAAGCGATCAAGCGTCTGCCGGGCCATATCGCGGTCGGCCATGTCCGCTACTCCACCACCGGCGAGACCATCCTGCGCAATGTGCAGCCGCTCTTCGCCGAGCTGGACGGCGGCGGCTTCGCCATCGCCCATAACGGCAACCTGACCAACGGCCTGACGCTGCGCCGCCAGATCGTGCGCGACGGCGCCATCTGCCAGTCGACCTCCGACACCGAGGTGATGCTGCACCTCGTCGCCCGCTCGAAGCGCGTGCGCTTCACCGAGCGCTTCGTCGATGCGCTGCGCGCCATCGAGGGCGCCTATGCCTTTGTCGGCCTCACCAACAAGAAGCTGGTGGGCGCCCGCGACCCGCTCGGCATCCGCCCGCTGGTGCTCGGCGAGCTCGACGGCCACCCGATCCTGACCTCCGAGACCTGCGCTCTCGACATAATCGGTGCGCGTCACGTGCGGGACATCGACCCCGGCGAGGTCATCGTTTTCTCCTCCGACAAGGTGGAAACGCTACGCCCCTTCGGCGCCGTGAAGCCCCGCCCCTGCATCTTCGAGTACATCTATTTCGCCCGGCCGGACTCGGTCGTCGGCGGGCGCTCGGTCTATCAGGTGCGCAAGAATATGGGCATGCACCTCGCCTCCGAGGCCCCGGCCGATGCCGACCTCGTGGTGCCGGTGCCGGATTCCGGCGTGCCCGCCGCCATCGGCTACTCGCAGGCCTCGGGCCTGCCCTATGAGCTCGGCATCATCCGCAACCACTATGTCGGCCGCACCTTCATCCAGCCGACCCAGTCGGTCCGCGACCAGGGCGTGCGCATGAAGCACTCGGCGAACCGCGCCGTGGTCGAGGGCAAGCGCATCGTGCTGATCGACGACAGCCTCGTGCGCGGCACGACCTCGGTCAAGATCGTCCGCATGATGCGCGAGGCAGGCGCCCGCGAGGTGCATTTCCGCATCTCCTCCCCGCCCATCACCCACCCGGACTATTACGGCATCGACACACCGGACCGCGACAAGCTGCTCGCCGCGACACATGACCTTGAGGGCATGCGCCGCTATATCGGCGCCGACAGCCTCGCCTTCCTCTCCATCGACGGCATCTACAAGTCGATGGGCTATGAGGGCCGTGACGCGGTGAGCCCGCAATTCACCGATCACTGCTTCACCGGCGAGTACCCGACCCCGCTCACCGATCGCGTCGGCGAGGTGGCCCCGCGCCAGCTCTCGCTGCTCGCCGAAGCGAGCTGACCGGACGGGCGGCCATGGTCGAGCTTTCCGAGTGGCATCGCGGACGGCTGATCGACCATGTCTCGCTCGTGGTCGCCGACTATGATGCGTGCCGCCGCTTCTATGCGGCGGTACTGGCGGTTCTGGGCGTGCCGCTGGTCGAGGGTGACGGCTATTTCTTCGCCGACGAGCTGTTCGTCTCGCCCGGCGAGCCCACCACCGGGCGCGCCCATCTCGCCTTCCAGGCGCGTGACGAAGACATGGTGCGCCGCTTCCACGCCGCGGCGCTCGCCGCCGGCGGGCGCGACAATGGCGCTCCGGGGCCCCGCAGCTACCACCCCGGCTATTATGCCGCCTTCGTGCTCGACCCCGAAGGCAATAACATCGAGGCCGTTACTCACGGTCCGCACCGGCGCTCCGCCCCTTCCGTTGTAATGAGCGACGCTGACTAGCTTTCGAGGAATCGCCATGTCCGACACTTCCGACGCGCGCCCGCTCGCCGGCCGCTACGCTCTCGTCACCGGCGCCACGCGCGGCATTGGCGAAGCGACCGCGCTGGCGCTCGCGACCGCGGGCGCGCATGTCATCGCCATCGGGCGGACCTCGGGCGCGCTGGAAGAACTGGACGACGCCATCGTCAAGGCTGGTTCCACAGCGACCCTGGTGCCGCTGGACATCAAGGACGGCGCGGCCATCGACCGGCTCGGCGGCGCGCTCTATGAGCGTTTCGGCAAGCTCGACATCTTCGTCGGCAATGCCGGCGTACTCGGCCCGATGACCCCCCTCGCCCAGGTCGAGCCCAAGGAATGGGACGACGCGCTGGCGGTGAACCTCACCGCGAACTGGCGCCTCATCCGCTCGCTCGATCCGCTGCTGCGCCTCTCCACCGCCGGCCGGGCCGTGCTGGTGTCCTCCGGTGCCGCCCACAAGGCGCGCGCCTTCTGGGGCACCTATGCCGTCACCAAGGCGGGGCTCGAAGTGCTCGCGCGCACCTGGGCGGCGGAGGTGATGAACATCGCCAATCTCAAGGTGAACCTCATCAATCCGGGCCCGATCCGCACGCGGATGCGGGCCAAGGCGTTCCCCGGCGAGGATCCCGAGACGCTGCCGGCGCCGGAGGAAGTGGCCGAGGCCATCTTGTCACTGTGCCTGCCGAGCTTCGAGGAAACCGGCGCGCTCTACGATTTCCCCACGCGCAGCCTCAAGGCGTTCCCGGTTCCGGCGTGATGATGCGGCGGCGGGCGAAGATCGCCACCGCCACCACGACGCCAACCAGTTGCAGCAGCCCGCCCACCGCCTCGGGGATGGTCGGCAGGCGCTGCTCGAACGCTAGGCCATAGGCGAGGCCGAACACCGTCTCGGCCACGATGAGCTGGGCCGAGAGCGCCATGGGCAGGCGCTCGGAAGCGACCACCCATCCATAGGTGCCGAACCAGGACGTGACCACGCCCATCATCAGCGCCCACAGGAAGAAATGCTGCGTCGCCGGGCTGGCGAGATCGAGAATCGCCGGGCCGCTGGAGACAAAGGGCAGCAGCAGGAAGGCCAGCAGGCCGCAGCCAATGCCCTGCACGCCGGTCCAGCGCAGCGCATCCGGGGCGTCGGGGGCGCGCATGACCACGGCATTGGCCATGCCATAGGCGATCCACATGAACAGGGCGAAGACCGAAAGTGCCACACCGATGAGCAGGCTGCCGACCTCGCCGGAGGGGGCCTCCTGAAGGCTGGCGATATTGACCACGCCAAGACCCGCCGCGATGAGCCCGAGCGGCAGCGCGAGGCGCCCCCAGGGCATCGACCGCTCGCGAAAATTCGCCGTGATCGCCAGCATCACCGGGGCCGTGCCGGTGATGAGCGGCGGCAGCACCGCGCCGGCCAGCAGCACGGCGTAGGAGATGGCGAGGAAATAGCCGAAGGTGCCGACCGCGCCGAGCAGCATGCCCATCAGCAGCATGCGCGGCGACAGGCCGGTGGGGCGGAACTGCGGGATGACCATGAGCCCGGCGCTCACCACCCCGAAGATCAGGTAGCGCACGACGGAGATATCGAGGGCGGTGAAGGGCTGCACCGCGCGCGGCGCGATGAAGGCCAGCCCCCACAGCGCCCCGGTCATGAGGCCCGCAAGAATGCCGATCAGCATGGGAGACGTCCGGAACGACAGCCGCGTCCGGGGACGCGCCCGCAAGAGCACGCCGTCAGCGCGGAATGAACGGGAGAGCGGTGCCGGGCGGCCCCGCGAGGATAGGGCGATTATAGAACCCGCTAGCCCCGGACGCGAAGGAAATTCGTTTCGCGTAGGGAAACAAACACCCGTGCAAATGCGTCCGCGCACCGGCCTGAAGCGGGGCGATCCAGCCGCGCCCCGCCCTCCGCTCCACGCGGGGCGAACCGCCGGGATAGGCACGGCCCGCGCATAAGGCATGCCCGACAGAGGGCGCTGGGCACATCAGGATGAAGCGTTCCGGCAATTCGGGTAAAGCGGGAGCGGTCTCCTGCGTCGCGTCTCCAGGACTGTTCGGTGCCGATGAAGATCCTTCTCGCCAATGCCTATCTCGTCACAATCGGCGGCTCCGAGCGGATCCTGCTGGAAATGGCCGAGCACTTCCGCGCCGGCGGGCACGACGTCACGGTCTTCGCCAGCGTGGCCGGCCCGCCCATCGCCGATCTCTTCCACACCCGGCTCGGCATCGCGATCGTCACCGATCCAGCCGCCATCGCCCCCTTCGCCTATGATCTCGTCTATCTCCAGCACCATGTCGCTGGCCTGTTCGACTACCGGCTCGATGCCGCCTCACGCGCGCGCACGGCGGTCGTGTTCGGCAAGCTCGGCCGGCGCACCTTCATGGAAAGCGGCGGCTGGCTCCACGACCGGATTCTGGCCGACGGCTATCTCGCGAATTCAGAACTGACGGCGGAGCGGCTCGTCGAGGTGGGCGTTACCGCCCCCGTCACCGTGTTCCACAACGCCGCCCCCGCCGCCTATTTCCGCCCGGACTGCACGGCGGGCGCCCGGCTGACGACCATCACCGCCGTCACCAACCACAGCGACCCGGCGCTGATGGGCGCTCTGGATATTCTGGAGCAGGACTACACGGTGCATCGCCTCGGCGCCTCGCAGGGCGGGCAGCGGCTGCTCACGCCCGAGATGGTCGCGGCCAGCGATGTCGTCATCAGCATCGGCAAGACCATTCCTTACGCGCTCGCCGCCCGCGTGCCGGTCTTCGTCTACGATCATTTCGGCGGGCCGGGCTATCTCAGCGCGGCGAACATCGCCCGCGCCGCGCGCTACAATTTCACCGGCCGCTGCTGCGAACGCCGGCTGGATGCCAGCGCGCTGGCGCACGAGATCGTCGAGGGTTACCCGGCCGGGCGGGCCTTCACGCAGACGCTCGGACCCACAGATCTGGATCGCTACCGGCTGGAGCCCTATCTGGACGCGCTGCTGGCGACAGCCGGAGGCGACAATGCCGCCCGCGCGGCACAGCTCGCCGCCGATCCGATGATCGCGCAGGAGCGGCTGCTGGCGACGCATCTGCACGAGCAATATCGCCGCAAGCCGCCGGAGCGTCGCTCCCAACGGCGGCTCCGCAGCGCCCTCACCTGCGCGCGCGGGCTGGTCCGCAGCCTCAAGCGAGCCTGCGTCCGGCCGCTCGCGCGGCTGCTTCATTCCTTCTCGGCGTAGGGATTGTCCTTCTCGCGCAGCGTCAGGCGGATCGGCACGCCCGGCAGGTCGAAGCTGGTGCGCAGATTGTTGACGAGATAGCGCAGATAGCTCTCCGGCAGCGCGTCAGCACGCGAGCAGAACAGCACGAAGCTCGGCGGGCGGGCCTTGGGCTGCGTCATGTAGCGCAGCTTGATGCGCCGGCCGGACACCGCCGGTGGCGGGTGGTCATTGGTCACCTCGCCCAGCCAGCGGTTGAGCGGGTTGGTGGCAACGCGGCGGTTCCACACCAGGTAGGTCTGCTGAATGGCCCGCACCAGACGGTCGAGCCCTTCGCCGGTGAGACCGGAGACCATCACCACCGGGGCGCCCTTCACCTGCGGCAGCCAATGGTCGGCCTCCTCGCGCATCCGCGTGGCCATGCCCGGCTGGTCCTTCACGAGATCGGACTTGGACAGCGCGATCACGACGGCCCGCCCCTCGCGCTCGGCAAGGTCGGCGATGCGCAGATCCTGCTCCTCGAAGGGGTGGGTGGCGTCGATCAGCACCACCACCACCTCGGCGAAACGCGCGGCGCGCAGGCCGTCGGCGACGGAGAGCTTTTCCAGCTTGTCCTCGATACGGGCGCGCTTGCGCATGCCCGCCGTGTCGAACAGCCGAAGGGCGACTCCGTGGTGCTCGACATCCACCGAAATCGAATCGCGGGTGATCCCGGCCTCGGGTCCGGTCAGCAGCCGGTCCTCGCCGAGGATGGCATTGATGAGGGTCGACTTGCCGGCATTGGGGCGGCCGAGAACCGCGACGCGGATCGGCCGGCGGGCGCGCTCCTCTTCGGTCTCATCGGCCTGATCGTCCACCTCATCGTCCTCATCGGCCACATAGACCGAGAGCGCGCGAAGCAGGTCCACCATGCCGTCGCCATGCTCGGCGGAGAGCTCCACGGGATCGCCCAGACCGAGCGAATAGGCCTCCAGCGAGCCCGCCATAGCCCCTTTCGCCTCAGCCTTGTTGGCGACGAGAATGGTGTTCTTGCCGGATTTGCGGGCGAGATCGGCAAAGGTGCGGTCGATCGGCGTGATGCCGGCCTTGGCGTCGATGAGGAACAGCAGCACGTCGGCGTCACTGATCGCCGCCTCGGTCTGCGCCCGCATCCGCCCTTCCAGCGACTCCGCCTTGGCCTCTTCCAGACCCGCCGTGTCGATGACGCGGAAGGAGAGATGGCCGAGCCGCGCATCTCCCTCCCGCCGGTCGCGAGTCACGCCCGGGCGGTCATCGACAAGCGCCAGCCGCTTTCCGACCAACCTGTTGAAAAGCGTGGATTTTCCGACATTCGGCCGGCCGACGATGGCGACGGTAATGGTCATGGAAAGGCGCCTCCAAGCGCCTTACTGCGTCGAAGCGGCCGGCGCGGGCGCCGCCGTCGGCGTGTCGTATTTCGCGGAATTGGCCGGCTGCGGCGGGGGCGCATTGTAGTCGACGCCCGGAACGCCCTCGGGGAACACGGGAGCGCGCGCGCCCGGCAGCGGCTTTTCCTTCTCATTGAAGGGGTTCATCTTGTCGAGCGTCTCGCAGCCGGAAACGGCCAGGGCGAGCCCGAGAACGGGCAGCAGGGCCAACGCGCGACGCAGCCGCGGCCTGCGCGGCGAAACGGGGTTCGTCATCGGGTTCTCCTCACTGAACAGCAGGCGCCGGGGCCGGCGTGCCCGCGGCCGCTGCGGCGGGCGCCACCTGCGTGCTGGCCAGCGTGCGCATCAGCTCGGCGCGGCGGCGAAGGCCGGGCGGGCTCTGGCCGTCATTCAGGATCGCCGTGAAGGTGTCCGTGGCGGCCTTGTAGTCGCCGGCCTTGTACTGAGCGAGGCCGATCAGCTCGCGGGCGGAATGACGGAAGGCGCCATCGGGCGTGTCCAAGGGCTTGACGCGGCTCTCGATTTCGCTGAGCGGCGCGGTATCGACCAAGAGCATGGCGGCGCGCACCTGCGCCACATCCTGCATCAGCCGGCCAACGCCCGCATCGGCCGCGAGCGCGTCGAACTCGGCGATCGCGGCCTTGGTGTCAGTCTTCGACAGCTCGATAGCGGCGCGGAAACGGGACAGCGTGCGGTAGCCGGCGGGGGCGTCCTTCTCGTGCGCGGCGAAGGCGGTCTCGGCCTCGGCGGTCTTGCCCTGAGCGGCAAGCTGCAACGCCGCCTCGAAACGCGCACCGGCCTGCTGCGCCTGCTGAAGGCGATACCACTCATAGCCGCGCCAGCCTGCGACCGCGAGAACGATCAGCACGGCAAGACCGATGAGATAGGCGCCATAGCGGCTCCAGAGCCGCGAAAAACGCTCGCGACGCAGATCCTCGTCGATCTCGTGGAAAATGTCGGCCATGTCGTGTCCGTGGGCAGGTCGTCAGAAGGGCACCGGCGGCAGAGGCTGCGCACCGGTCGCGAAAGGCCGCGTAAACTAGCGATGCGGCCTCAACAAGGCAAATCGCGGCGCGGTGCTACGGTAAAGCCGCGCAAATCCGCGCCGCGCCGGGGCTTCATGCCTTCTTTGGCGCGTAGACATGCTCCGGTCCGGGGAAGCTGCGGGCCCGCACTTCGCTCGCATAGGCCTCCACCGCCGAGCCAATGGCCGGCCCGATATCGGCGAACTTCTTGACGAAGCGCGGCACCCGGTCGGAGAGCCCAAGCATGTCCTCCAGCACGAGAATTTGGCCGTCGCAGGCGACAGAGCCGCCAATGCCAATGGTCGGCGGCGCCACTTCCTGCGTGATCTGCCGCGCCAGCGGCTCGGAGATAGCCTCGAGCACGATGGAAAAGGCGCCCGCCTCGGCAATGGAGCGCGCATCGTCCAGGATCAGCGCCGCGCTCGCCTCATCGCGCCCCAGCGCCTTGAACGAGCCGAGCGTGTTGATCGCCTGCGGGGTGAGGCCGACATGGCCCATCACCGGCACGCCGCGATCGGCGAGGAATCGCACGGTCTCCGCCATGCGACGCCCGCCCTCCAGCTTCACCGCTCCGGCGCCGGTCTCCTTCAGCACGCGCGACGCGGTGGCGAAGGCCTGCTGGGGCGACCCCTCATAGGAGCCGAACGGCAGATCGACGACCACCAGTGCGTGGGACGAGCCGCGCATCACCGCCTGCCCCTGCAGGATCATCATCTCGACGGTGACGGGCACCGTAGTCTCCATGCCGTGCATCACCATGCCCAGCGAATCGCCGACCAGCATGAAGTCGACATGCGGGTCGATGAGCCGGGCCGTGTGAGCGTGATAGGCCGTGAGCGAGACGATGGGCTCGCCGCCCTTCTTGGCGCGAATGTCCGGGGCGGTGAGGCGGCGAGCGGCGGACTGGACCGACATGTCGGAGCGTTTCCTCTTGTTCTTCTAGGGCTTGTCAGCCCATTACCGGCACCCCGATGATGTAGGGGTGGAGCCCGAAGGCGAGGACGGCATAAAGCACGACACCCCCCAGGATCGCAACGAGGTCGCCGCCCCAGCCCGCCGGCGCCACCGGCAGCGGCCGATTGCTGCGCTTGGCCATGATGCGCAGCACGACCGCCCAGGCGAGGATGACCACCGCCAACGTCACCGTCGCGGCATCGCCGTTAGAGATGAGGTGCGCCAGCGCCCAGGTCTTGATCGCCACGAGGAAGGGAAACTTCAGCCACGCCTTGATGTGGCTTGGCACCAGTGCCGCGACGGCGGCGATGCAGGCGATCAGCATGAGCAGAAGCGCGAGGTGGCGCAGCCCCACCGGCGGGTCATAGAGCTGGGTCGGCCCCTCGGCGCGCCACTGGCCGAAGCCATAGGCCATCATCAGCACGGCCGTGGCGGCAAGCACGCCATGCAGCACGCGATAGGTCGTCGTCCCCAGCATCGCGCCCGCGGCCGTCGCCATCTTGCGGCGCGCGGAAACGAGATGGATCGCAACAAACAGGGCGAGGCCGGCGAGCATCAGGATCATGGGGCGCTCCATTGGTGAAAGGCGCCGGAAGCTAGATCGTTTCCAGATCCCGCGCCATCCGACTTACCGCCGCGCAGGGTCGCCACGGACAAGCATTGGGCGCCCTTGGGTAAACCATGTTTGGCGAGCGCGCTCCCCGGCAATCGCAAGCCGTGTCAGACTGCACGCAATGATGGGAGAGGCTGGTGACGCGTACCCTTCTGGTCCTGCTGGCGACGCTGCTGCTGTGTGTTGCGCATGCCTCAAAAGGTAACGCGCAGCAATACGCGCCCCAGGTCGCGCTCACCGCGATGCCCGCGTCAATCTCCCCTACCGCCCCGCGCGAGGTGAAGGCTCACATCGACATCTCCACCCAGACCATGGAAGTGTGGGTCGATGGCTGGCGGCGCTACACGTGGCCGATCTCCTCGGCGCGCAAGGGGTATAGGACGCCCACCGGCAACTTTCAGCCTTACCGTATGCACCGCCGCTACTTCTCCCGGAAGTACGACAACGCGCCGATGCCCTACGCTATCTTCTTCAATGGCGGCTATGCCATTCATGGCACGAGCGACCTGCGCCGGCTCGGCCGACCCGCCTCCCATGGCTGCGTGCGGCTGCATCCGCAGAATGCCGCTACGTTCTTCGCGCTTGTCAGCGAGGTCGGACGGGTTAATACGGACATCGTCATCACGCGCTGACGGTGGCGAGAGCGGCGCGGAACGGTGAGGCTCGCTGCCGGGCCGCGATGGCCGCGCGGGATACGGAAGGCTCAGACCCTCAACGATGCTGCTCGACTACGTCACCCTTCTGGCCGCCGTGGGCATCTCCGCCGCCTGTCTCTCAGGAATGATCTTCATCAGCTGGCTGATGAACCCGAAGGACTCATTCCTGCTCACCTGTGCCGCGGGCGGAGCGCTATGCGGGGCGGGGCTGCTGCTCTATGGCTTCTATGTCGTCAGCCCGCATGAATTGATCGCGGTGCCGGCCTTCGGGACGGTGATGACCGGCCTCGCCGTGCTGGTGGGAGCCGGCTATCGCTTTCGCACCCACCGCTCGCCGCGCCGGCTGGTAATCATCACCGCCGTCCTCGCCAATCTGGTTGCGCTGCCAGCTTTGATGGCAGGCTATACCGGCCTCGGCTTCGTGCCGGTCAATTTCACGGCGGCGGCGCTGCTGTTTTTCATCGCCTGGCAATATGCCGGTGCCCGGAGCCACGCTCCGACCGCCATCAGTGGCCTGTGTGCGCTCTACGCAATCACAGGCGCCTCTTTTGCCCTGTGCGGCCTGATGGTGGCGATCGACGGTCGCCCAACCCTCGCAGCGGCCCCCAATGGCTGGGCCGAGGATCTGTCGCTGTTGGTGATGATCGCCTGCGTGCCCGGCATTGGCGCCGTCACTCTCACGCTCAACCAGACACGGCTCGCGAGCGAACTCCACCGTGCGGCCATGACCGATTCACTCACCGGCCTGATGAATCGCCGCGCCTTGTTTGATGCCCTTTCCGCCGCCCCCGTGGCACAGGAAACCGCGGTGATCGTGTTCGACATCGACCGCTTCAAGAGCATCAACGACACGCATGGCCATGCCGTCGGAGATCGCGTCATCGAGACCTTTGCGCAGGCCATGATGCGCGATGCTCCCACCGGCGCCCTGATGGCGCGGCTGGGCGGGGAGGAGTTCGCGCTAGTGACCTTCGCCGCCTCCGCCGATGAGGCGCTCCGGCTCGCCGAGCAAATCTGCCACGCCTTCACGCGGCGAGCCGCTGGCCTTGGCATGGCGGGGTTCCGTTCGACCGCAAGCGCCGGCTTCGCCTTCGGCGTGGCCCATGGCGCCACCTTCGAGCAGGTGCTCAGCGAGGCCGACAAGGCGCTTTATGCCGCCAAGCGCGGCGGGCGCAACCGGGTGATGTCCGCCGAGCCGCGCCTGTTCGGGTGAACAAAGGCAGCGTCATGCCGCCTTCTTCACGTCCTTCACATCGGTGAACACGATGCCCGGCCAGCGGTCGCCGGTATAGCCGATCATGAAGGCGGAAGGGCTCAGGAACACCAGGTCGCCGTCGAGATCCTCGGCGGTCGAGAGCCGGTTGCCGGCGGCGAACTCGTCCAGGCGCTTGGGATCGGCCGCAGAGACCCAGCGGGCGAGCTGGAACTCGGACATGTCGAAACCGACATCGAGCCCGTATTCTGCCTCCAGACGGTTCTTCAGCACGTCGAGCTGCAGCGGACCGACGACGCCCACAAGGGCGGGCGAGCCATCGGTCGGCCGGAAGACCTGGACGACGCCTTCTTCCGCCATTTCCTGTAGCGCCTGCTTGAGCTTCTTGGCCTTCATGGCGTCCGACAGCTTCACCCGGCGCAGGATTTCCGGCGCGAAGCTCGGCACGCCGACGAAATTGATCTCCTCGCCCTCGGTGAGGGTGTCGCCGATGCGCAGATTGCCGTGGTTGGGAATGCCCACCACGTCCCCGGCATACGCCTCCTCGGCAAGCTGGCGGTCCTGCGCGAAGAAGAACTGCGGCGTGGCGAGACTCATCGGCTTGCCCGTCCGCACGAGCTTGGCCTTCATGCCGCGCTGGAGCTTGCCGGAGCACAGCCGCGCGAAGGCGATGCGGTCCCGGTGGTTCGGGTCCATATTCGCCTGAATCTTGAAGACGAAGGCCGTCATGCGCGGCTCTTCCGCCTCGACGCGGCGCTTGTCGGCGTCCTGCGCGCGCGGCGGCGGGGCGTACTTGCCGAGGCCTTCCA
Organism: Ancylobacter sp. SL191; assembly: GCF_026625645.1. NCBI lineage: Bacteria > Pseudomonadati > Pseudomonadota > Alphaproteobacteria > Hyphomicrobiales > Xanthobacteraceae > Ancylobacter > Ancylobacter sp. SL191. The sequence continues at coordinate 3,971,326 of NZ_CP113056.1, forward strand.
GCAGGTCGCCGACGCCGAAATTGCGCAGCGCCGAGCCGAAATAGACCGGCGTGAGATGGCCCTCGAGAAAGGACTCGAGGTCGAAGGGATTGCAGCCCTCGCGCACCAGACCGAGTTCCTCGGTGAGCGCCGCTTCGTCGAGCGTGACGTTGAGGGCGGCGATCTCGGCCATGCTCATGCTGCGCAGCGGCCCGGTCTTGCCCTCATCGCCGTCCAGCAGGCGCATGCCGCCGGTCGCGACATCCATCGTGCCGACGAAGTCGCGCCCGCGCCCGACCGGCCAGGTCATCGGCGAGGTGTCGAGCGCCAGCGTCTTCTCGATCTCGTCAAGGATCTCGAAGGGATCGCGGCTCTCGCGGTCCATCTTGTTGATGAAGGTGATGATCGGAATGTCGCGCAGGCGGCAGACTTCCAAGAGCTTGCGCGTACGGGCCTCGATACCCTTGGCCGCGTCGATCACCATCACCGCCGCGTCGACGGCGGTCAGCGTGCGGTAGGTGTCCTCCGAGAAGTCCTCATGGCCCGGCGTGTCCAGCAGGTTGAACACATGGCCGGCGAACTCGAAGGTCATCACCGACGTCGCGACCGAGATGCCGCGCTCACGCTCGATCGCCATCCAGTCCGAGCGGGTGGAGCGCCGGTCCTTCTTCGCGCGCACCTGCCCGGCGAGCTGGATCGCGCCCCCGAACAGCAGCAGCTTTTCGGTGAGCGTGGTCTTGCCCGCATCCGGGTGCGAGATGATCGCGAAGGTGCGGCGGCGCGCCACTTCGAGCGCGATCGGCGAGGCGGCGGAATTGGAAAGCGCGTTCATGGGCGGGAAATGGCAGGGAAGCCGCCGCGGATCAAGAGGCGGCAGGAATTCCGCCGCGCTCAGCCGAACTGCTTCGCATAGGTCTCCGGCTTGAATCCGACCAGCAGCGCCCCGTCCGCCTCCAGCACCGGCCGCTTGATCAGCGAGGGCTGGGCCTGCATCAGCGTGAGCGCCTTGGCCTCGTCAATCCCCGCCTTGTCGGCCTCGTCGAGCTTGCGGAACGTTGTGCCGGCGCGGTTCAGCAACGTCTCCCAGCCGACCTTTCCCGCCCAAGCGGCAAGGTGGGCGGCGTCGATGCCGGACGTCTTGTAGTCATGGAAGGCATAGGCAACGCCCTGCGCGTCGAGCCAGGCCCGCGCCTTCTTCATCGTGTCGCAGTTCTTGATGCCGTAGATCGTGACCGCCATGTCGTCCTCCGCCCGCCTTCAGCCCTGGGCGGCGAGCCGCGCCACGGCACGGCGCGTCATAACGCCGGCGAGATGCGCGCGATAGGCGCCGGTGCCATGAATGTCGCTGATCATGGCGTCGCCATCGAGGGTCAGCCCCTCCAAGGCGGCGAGGCTGAACGTCTCCGTCAGCGCCCTCTCAGCCTCCTCCCAGCGGAACACACCCGCTTGACCGGCGCCGGTGATGGCGACACGCACGCCCGCTTCCCCGCGCCAAACAAAGGCGCCGGCCATGGCGTAGCGCGAGGCGGGATTGGGGAATTTCTCATACGCCCCGGCGCCGCCGAGCGGAAAGACGACGCGCAGGATGATTTCGCCCGACTCCAGAGCGGTCTCGAACAAATCGCGGAAGAACGCCGTCGCAGCCAACTCCCGGCGATCCGTCACGATCGTCGCGTCGAGCGCCAGGCACGCCGCGGGGTAGTCGGCGGAGGGGTCATTATTGGCGATGGAGCCGCCGATCGTGCCGCGATTGCGCACCGCCGGATCGCCGATCAGGCCTGCCAGTTCGGCGAGCGGCGGCAATGCCTCGTGGATCAGGGGGGAGGCGTGAACCTGCGCATGCGGGGTCATGGCGCCGATGACCAGCGTATCGCCCTCGCGATGGATGCCGGCGAGCCCGGGCACGGCGCCGAGGTCGACGAGATCGCTCGGGCTCGCCAGGCGCTGCTTCAAGGTCGCGATAAGGGTTTGCCCACCCGCCAGCAGCTTTGCCTCCTCCTGGGCGGCGATGAGCGCCTGGACGGCAGCGAGGTCGGCGGGGCGGTGATAAAGGAAAGGGAACATGCGGGCTCACTCCGCCGCGACAGGAATGGCCGCCATGGCCCGGGCGCCCGCCATGATCGCCAGCACGATATTGTGGTAGCCGGTGCAGCGGCAGATGTTGCCCTCCAGCTCAGCCCGCACCGTCGGCTCGTCCAGTGACGGGCCATGACGGCGGACCATGTCGAGCCCGGCCATGATCATGCCAGGCGTGCAGAAGCCGCATTGCAGGCCGTGATGCTCGCGAAACGCGGCCTGCATGGCATGCAGGTGCTCCGCCGTGCCGATGCCCTCGATGGTGGTGACGATGGCTCCATCCGCCTGCACGGCGAGGATCGCGCAGGACTTCACCGCCTCGCCATCGACATGCACGGTACAGGCGCCGCACTGGCTGGTGTCGCAGCCGACATGGGTGCCGGTCAGCGCCAGCATGTCACGCAGCACCTGAACCAGCAGCGTTCGAGAGTCGACCGTCAGGGTGACGGGCGCGCCGTTGACGGTAAGGGTGATGGTTTGCATCGGCTTGCTCCCGGTCGCCTATGCGAAAAAGTCAGCTTGGCTCGGCCGGCGCCACCGCCGGTGAGAGCGTTTGTGCGAAGGCGCTGAAGAACTCGCCGGCGAGCTTCTTCGACGTGCCCTCGATCAGGCGCGCGCCCAATTGGGCTATCTTGCCGCCCACCTTCGCCTGTGCCTCGTAGTGGAGCACGGTCACCTCGCCCTCTTCCACCAGCCAGACGCGTGCGCCGCCCTTGGCAAAGCCGGCGACACCGCCCTGGCCCTCGCCGTCGATGCGGTACGCCGTAGGTGGATCGAGGTCAGACAGAGTCACCGCGCCGGCAAAGCTGGCCTTCACCGGCCCGACCTTCAGCACGACCTTGGCGGTGAATTCGGTCGCCGACACCTGCAGCAATTCCTGACATCCGGGGATGCACTGGCGCAGCACCTGCGCATCGTTGAGCGCCCGCCACACTTCCGCGCGGGGAGCCTCGATGCGATGCCATCCCGTCAACTCCATGAGACACCCACTTCCCCAAACACCAAATCCTGCACCCGACCATTGGGCGACTTCAACCAGTTCGCGGCGCGCCGCCCTTCCCCGGACAGACGACACGCCCTGCGCCATCACAGCAACCGATGTGCCAACCCGCGCAGTCTGGGGATTCCCGGCCGGAAGCCGGAATCTCCACGGCTTGGCTGCCCGCAGAGAAGGCGCCGGCTGCATAAAATTAGCTCAAGCCTAAGTTCCAATGTGTATTGAGCAAATCGGGATGATTGGTATGGTCAATTAGCACACCATACCTCAAAGGAAAACGGATCACCCTCGACCCTTCGCCTCCCGCATATCGCCTGCCCCACCAAGACGGGCCGCCGGACGCTGCGCCGAAGCGTGGGGTAGAGGGTGACCGATCTCCGCCTACGAATTTAAGTTGATACCTTGGAATGATAATTTGCATCAGTGGTACTATGATTAGTATCATCCTGACCTGTGGCGCGTGACGCCTAACCGGAACTGCGATTGAGCCGCATGAACCCGTTCGAGCTACCCTCTCGCGTCGTCGATGACGGCATCTATGCCCGCACCGTCGCGCATCTGCGCGGCCGCGGCATTGTTCTGCCGCGCTTCTCCGAGCTCGCGGCACCGGAGACCATGTCCCCTACGGCCCGCGAGCACGCGGCGCGGGCGGATCGCGGGGCGCCGGATGGGCGCAATCTTTTCGGGGTGCATTGGTTCAATCAGGCGGACAGTGTGGACGGTGTGTCCGTCCCGTCCTTCCTTGAACTGCCCTCGGCCGTCACCGGCGTCGCCGCCCGCATCGTGGTCATGCAGGGCCGGCATTTTCCGATGATCCGGGCGCACAAGGTGCTGGCGGCCTATGCCTGCCTCGCGCCGCGCCTCGTCTCCGGCATGTTCGACCCGACGCATCACCGCGCCGTGTGGCCTTCCACCGGTAATTATTGCCGGGGCGGCGTCGCCATTTCGCGCATTCTAGGCTGCCATGGCGTTGCCGTGCTGCCGGGCGGGATGAGCGCGGAGCGGTTCAACTGGCTGGAGCAGTGGGTCACCGATCCCGCCGACATCGTGCGTACGCCGGGCACGGAGTCGAATGTGAAGGAGATCTACGACGCTTGCGGCGAGATGGAGAAGGACGAAGGTAATTTCATCCTCAACCAGTTCTCCGAATTCCCCAACTACCTCGCCCATTACGCCATGACCGGCACCGCCGCCGGCCGGCTGTTCGAGGCGCTGAACGCCTCCGGCACGCTGAACCTCGCCGCCTTCGTGGCCGGCACCGGCTCGGCCGGCACGCTGGGGACGGGCGACTATCTGAAAGAGACCTATGGCGCGCGCATCGTCGCCATGGAGCCGGTGGAATGCCCGACGCTGCTCTATAACGGCTTCGGCGAGCACAACATTCAGGGCATCGGCGACAAGCATGTGCCGCTGATCCACAACGTCACCAACACCGACCTGATCGCCGGCGTCTCCGACCATGCGACGGACGACCTCGCGCTGCTGTTCGGCTCGCCCGCCGGCCGCGCCTATCTCGCCGAGCGGCGCGGCATCGACGCGGCGACGCTGGACTGCCTGGCGGAGCTTGGTTTCTCCGGCATCGGCAATGTGCTGGCGGCGATCAAGACCGCGCGGCGCCTCGATCTCAGCGAAAACGATGTCATCATCACCGTGGCGACGGACGGAGCCGAGCTTTATCCCAGCGAACTCGCGGCCCATCTCGCCCGCCGGGGCGGGACGTTCGACCAGATCGACGCGGCCGAGACCTTCGGCCAGCACCTGCTCGGCGGGGATGCCGACCATGTGCTGGAGCTCGACCACCGCGAGCGCCAGCGCGTGTTCAACCTCGGCTATTACACCTGGGTCGAGCAGCAGGGCATTTCGGTCGAGGATTTCGACCGCCGCCGCCACCAGAGCTTCTGGAAGGGGCTGCGGGACTATCTCCCGATCTTCGACGAGATGATCGACCGCATGAACCGCGATGTCGGCATCGCTGAAGCGGCATGAGGAGCATGTGAGCGTGGCGCCCCTCTCCTATTCCGATCTCCGGCAGCGTACCCGAGAGCGCGACCGCAGCCTGCGCGACAAGGTGACGACGCTGGAGGACGCCGTGCGGCTGGTCCAGAACGGCGACCACCTCGCCGTCGGCGGCTGCACGGCGTCGCGCACCCCCTTCGCGCTGATCTGGGCGCTGGTGCGGGCGCAGAAGCAGGATCTTACCGTCTCGCGCTCGATCACCTCGACCGAAGGCGACATCTTCTACGCCTCCGGCCTCTCGCGGCACATCATCACCAGCTGGTTCAGCCAGGGCATCGTCTGGGGCGTGTCCAAGGTCATGCGCGCCTATACGGAATCGAAGCGCGCGCGCTTCGAGGAGTGGAGCCACATGGCGATGGGCCTGCGCTACCGTGCGGGCGCCATGGGCGTGCCCTTCATGCCCATGCGCTCCATGCTCGGCTCGGATGTGCTGGGACGGGTGAGCGGCGATACTGGCCCCGCCGACCCGGCCTTTGCCGCCGCCAAGACCATGGAATGCCCGTTCACCGGCGAGACGCTGCTGCTGGTGCCCGCGCTCAATCCCGATGTGGCGATCATCCATGTCCAGCGCTGCGACGCCTATGGCAATGCCCAGCTCGACGGGCTGACCTTCATGGACATCGACATCGCCATGGCGGCGAACCGGGTAATCCTCACCACCGAGCGCGTCGTCTCGAACGAGCAGATCCGCCGCCACCCGGACCAGACCAGGATCGGCTTCTTCACCGTGGATGCGGTGGTCGAGGTGCCCTTCGGCTGCGCACCGCATGAGTGCTACGGGCTCTATGAGCCGTTCTACAGCCACATGGATCTCTACGCGCAGATGACCGCACGCGACCCGGAAGCTGGCGCGGCCGCCTATCTCGATCGCTACTATCACGAGCCGAAGGACTGGGCGGACTATCTCAGCCGCATCGGCATGGCCGAGTTGCTGGATGCCCAGCGTCGCGGGAGTGGCATCTATGACGACTGAACGCGCCCGCGCCGGCCACGCTCTCGCGCCCGTCCCCTGCTATACCGGCTCGGAGTTGCTCGCGGTAATGAGCGCCCGCCTCTTGAAGGACGGGCAGACCGTCTTTGCCGGTGTCGGTATACCCCTTCTCGCCGCCATCCTCGCCCAGAAGACCCATGCGCCGGGCCTCACCATCCTGTTCGAGGGCGGGGTCATCGGCCCCTTTGTCGAGGCCGGTAAATTACCACCATCGACCAATGAGCAGCGCTGCACCCGCCGCGCCAACATGCTGGTGTCGATCACCGAGGTGCTGCTGATGCTGCAGCGCGGCTATGTCGATGTCGGCTTCATGGGCGGCGCGCAGATCGACCGCTTCGGCAACCTCAATTCCTCCTTCATCGGCGACGCGGCGGACCCGAAAATCCGCCTGCCGGGCACCGGCGGAGGCAACGACATCGCTTCGCTCGCCGACATGATCGTCGCCATGAAGCATGAGAAGCGGCGTTTCGTGGAAAAGGTGGACTTCATCACCAGCCCCGGCTTCCTCGATGGCGGCACGACCCGCGCCGAGCGCGGCCTGCCGGCGGGCGGCATGTTCCGCGTCGTCACCGATCTCGGCATTCTCGGCTTCGACCCGGACAGCCGGGCGATGACGGTGGTGGCGCTGCATCCGGGCGTCTCGGCGGCGGATATCAAGGCCAATACCGGCTTCGAGCTGCCGGTACCGGCGGACGTGCCAACCACAGAGGCGCCGACACCGCAGGAACTGGCCATTCTGCGCGAGCTCGATCCCGCGCAGCTTTATACGGCCTGAATTCGATATCCGCCGCCGTCATCCCGGCCGGAGGTGGAGCCGTAGAGCCGGGATCGCTCTCCCGTGTCCAGCGATCCCGGATCGGCCTTTGGCCGTCCGGGATGACGGCCTGAAGTCGACCGAAAAGGAAAGCCCATGCCCGCCCCCGTCTCCTTCGGCATTGCGATGCGCAACTTCACCCGCTTCCCGGAGCTGCCGGATGCCAGGGCGCTGATCGACTATGGCGTGCGGATGGAGGAGCTGGGCTTCGAGTCGCTCTGGGTGTGGGACCACATCCTGCTCGGCACCGACCCGCATTTCCCGATCATCGACTCGCTCTCGCTGCTCACGGCGGTGGCGGCGCGCACCAAGACGATCAAGGTCGGCACGGGCGTGCTGGTGCTGCCGCTGCGCAACCCGGTGATCCTTGCCAAGCAGCTCTCTTCGCTCGACCTCATCTCCAATGGACGCCTGATGCTTGGCGCCGCGGTCGGCTGGTACAAGCGCGAATTCGACGCCGTCGGCATTCCCTATGAGCGGCGTGGCAAGATCATGGACCGCAATCTGGAGATCCTGAAGCGGCTCTGGACGGAAGATTCCGTGTCCGGCCAATGGGATGAGCTGAACCTGCGCAATGCGGTGATGTTCCCCAAGCCGGTGCAGAAGCCACACCCGCCCATCCTGATCGGCGGCTATGTCGACGTCGTGCTGAAGCGCGCGGCCACCAAGGGCGACGGCTGGCTCACCTACTTCTATACGTCTGAGGCGTATAACGAATCCTGGGCGAAGATCACCGCCTATGCCGAGGAAGCCGGCCGCGATCCGGCCGAGCTCTACAGCCTCAACCAGCTGCCGATCTATGTCGGCCCGCGCGAGGTCGGCATGGCCAAGATGACCGAATGGCTGCACGCCGAATGGGATCTGTCCAAGGGCTCGCTCTCGACCTTCGACAGCGCCATTGTCGGCACGCCGGCCGAATGCGCCGAGCAGATCGCCGCCCATATCGCCACCGGCGTGAAGAAGATCGTCTTCGTGCCCTGGCGCTACGAGAAAGAGCAGATCGACCTGCTCGCTCACGAGGTTCTGCCGCTGCTGCGCAAATAGCCGGCTCGGCTCACCGATCCCTCCGGATGGAGGGTAGCCCGGATAGACGGGCTGGTGAGGGGCGCGCATGACCCCCTCAAAGCGCCCCTCACCCTTTTCCTCACTGTGACAGCAGGATCAGCCCTGACGAGCGGCAAGGCTGCCGACCCGCGCGAAGCGGCCAGCGGCCGGCTCGATCCGGGGCGCGAGCGCATCGGCGGCGTAGGAGCGCTGCTTCTGGCGCGAGGGCGCCTCGCCATAGAGCGTCGTGCGCTGGCGGGCGATACGGCCCGCCATTCGAATGGCGGCTTCCATGCGGTCCGGCGGGAACTCCTGCCCATGCATGCCGCCGGCGGCGCGGCTGATCGATTCATCCATCAAGGTGCCGCCAATATCGTTCGCCCCCGCCTTCAGTGCCGCGACGATGCCGCCCTCGCCGAGCTTCACCCAGGAGGCCTGGATGTTGGGAATGAGCGGATGAAGCGCGAGCCGCCCGACCGCGTGCATCAGCAGCGCCTCGCGGCGGCTGGGGCCGGCGCGGGTGCCGCCCTTGAGGTATAAAGGTGCCTCCATATGCAGGAAGGGCAGCGGCACGAATTCGGTGATGCCGCCGGTCTCCGCCTGAAGCCGGCGCAGGCGCAGCAGATGGCGGGCCCAATGACGGTAGCCGTCGACATGGCCGAACATGATGGTGGAGGTGGTGCGCAGGCCGACGCGATGGGCGGCACCGACGGTCTCCAGCCACTCGTCCGTCGTCAGCTTGTCCGGGCAGATGATGGCGCGCACCTCGTCGTCGAGAATCTCCGCCGCCGTGCCCGGCAGCGAGCCGAGGCCCGCCTCCTTCAGCATGAGCAGGAACTCCGGCACGGGCACGCCGAGCGTCGCCGCGCCGTGGCGCACTTCGAGCGCGGAGAAGGCGTGGACGTGCATCTGCGGCACCGCCGCCTTCACCGCGCGCAGGATCGCCAGATAGGTCTCGCCGGAAAAGTCCGGGTGAATGCCGCCCTGCATGCACACCTCGCTCGCCCCGCGCTCCCATGCCTCACGGGTGCGGCGTTGGATCTCGCCGAGGTCGAGCTCATAGGCGCGGCCGCGCAGATGGGCGTGCTGGCGCCCTTTGGAGAAGGCGCAAAAGCCGCAGCGATAGGCGCAGACATTGGTGTAGTTGATGTTGCGGGTGACGACATAGGAGACGGTCTCGCCCACCGTCTCGCGCCGCAGCGCGTCCGCCGCCTCGAACACGCGCTGCGCCCGCGCCCCACGCGCGTCGAACAGGGTGGCGATGTCGGCTTCCGCCAGTTCCCGCCCGGCGAAGGCCGTGTCGAGAATGGCGTCGAGCGTGGCATCCTCGCCCGCCAGCACCGGCGCGGCGGGCCAGTCAACGAGGCGGGTCCGCTCCTCTTCGCCCACGCGCCAGGCGCTCTCATGGGCGAGCCCGGCACCGTCGGCGCGGCGCAGCACATGGGGCGCGACATCGCAGTCGAGCCAGGTGGCGCGGTCATCGAGATAGCGCGGATAGACCGCAAGGCGCGGCGCCAGCACCTTGCCGGCGCGGGCGGTGGCCACCCCGAGCGACGCCAGTGCGGGCCAGGGCGCTTCGGGGTTCACATGATCAGGCGTGACCGGCGAGACGCCGCCCCAATCATTGATGCCGGCGTCGATCAGCGCCTTCAGCCCCTCGGGCTGGAGATTGGGCGGCGCCTGAATGGACATGGCCGGCCCGAGGATCAGCCGGGCGACCGCGACGGTCCACAGATGGTCCTCCAGCGAAGGCTCCGGCGCGCCGGCCATCTTGGTGCCGGGCTTGGCGCGGAAATTCTGGATGATGACTTCCTGCACATGGCCGTGCCGGGCGTGGCTGTCGCGGATCGCCAGCAGCGCCTCGATGCGCTCGCGCCGGCTCTCGCCAATGCCGATGAGAAGGCCGGTGGTGAAGGGCACGCGGGCGCGTCCGGCCGCCTCCAGCGTCGCGAGCCGCACCGCAGGCCGCTTGTCCGGCGAACCGAAATGCGGGCCGCCGCGCGCGGAGAGACGCTCAGCCGTGGTCTCGATCATCAGTCCCTGCGAGGCCGAAACCTCGCGCAGTCCGAGGAGGTCTTCCTCGCCCATCACGCCAGCATTGATGTGCGGCAGCAGGCCGGTTTCCTTGAGCACCAGCCCCGCCATCTCCTTGAGATAGCTCAGTGTTGTCGCATGGCCGAGGGCGGCGAGTTCCTCGCGGACGACCGCGTAGCGCAGCTCCGGCTTGTCGCCGAGGGTGAACAGCGCCTCGTCGCAGCCGACGCGGGCGCCGGCGCGGGCGATCTCCAGCACCTCATCGGGTGTGAGAAAGGCGCGCTGGCCCTTCTTCGGCGGGTGCGCGAAGGTACAATAATGACACACGTCGCGGCAGAGCTGGGTCAGCGGGATGAACACCTTGCGCGACACAGTGACGGTCGCGCCGAAGCCCGCATCGCGCACCCGCGCGGCGGCCATCATGAGCGCGGCAAGGTCGCCCTCCTCCCCGAGGGCCAGCGCCTCCTTGGCGTCCAGCTCCGCCCCTGCCCGCCAGCCCTCGCGCGCTGCCATCGGCTCAGGCCTTCATCATCTCGGGAAGCGTGACGAGTTCGACCCCGGCGGCCTTCAGCGCGTCGCGGCAGGCGCTGGCGACGGCGATCGCGGTCGGCTCGTCGCCATGCACGCAGAGCGAGTCGAAGGCGGTCGGCATTTTCTTACCGTTGATGGAGATGATCTCCTTCTCCAGCACCATGCGCACCACACGCTCGGCCGCCACCGCCGGATCCTTGATGACGGAAGCCGGATTGGTGCGCGAGCACAGATTGCCCTCGTCATCGTAAAGCCGATCAATGAAGGCCTCGCGCGCCAGCGGCACGCCGAGCTCCAGCGCCGCCGTCTCCATCTGCGAGCCCGACAAAGCGAGGTAGTAGAGCGAGGGATCCACCGTGCGGATGGCGCGGCCGATGGCGAGCGCATAGTCGCGGTCGACCGCCGCCATGTTGTTGAGCGCGCCATGCGGCTTCACATGGGTGACCTTGGCGCCGGCATAGGCGGCCATGCCGATGAGCGCGGCGATCTGGTAGGCGACGAGATATTCGAGGTCATCCGCGCTCATGCGGATCTGGCGCCGGCCGAAACCCCAGATATCGTTGAAGCCGGGATGGGCGCCGATCGACACGCCATTGGCCTCAGCCTTGATGCAGACATCGCGCATCACCGTGGCATCGCCCGCATGCAGGCCACAGGCGACGTTCACGCTCTGGACGATCCGCAGGATCTCCGCGTCATTGCCGATCTGATAGTGACCGTAGCCCTCGCCCATATCGGCGTTGATGTTGATGCGATGCGCCACGGGGAGCCTCCTGCCAGTGCTGAACGTGCGCTCATTAACACATTAGATAATAATGGATTTCAAGCGCAAACATACTATGAATAGGATGATTGCCGTAGCGGCGTGGGGACAGATGCAGCGCGAGGACGGTCAGGCGGGGACAGGCGGCGACGGCGCAACGCGCCGGCTGGGCGGCCTTGCGCGCTTTCTGCCCGTCGGCGACACGGCCTTCGCCGTGGAGTTCGGCAGCGTGATCGCGCCGGAAATCAACGCGCTCGTGCATCGCACCGCCGCCCTGCTGGCGCTCGCGCCACCCGCCGGCCTCGTCGAAACCGTGCCAACCTTCCGCTCGCTTCTGGTGCATTACGACCCGTTGGTGACCTCGGCGGAAGCGCTGCAGGCGACGCTGGCCGCGCTCGATCTCGGCGAGACCGCGGGCGCGGCGCCCGCCCGGCTCTGGCATCTTCCGGTGTTCTATGGCGGCGAGGCGGGGCCGGACCTTGATGAGGTGGCGCGCGCCACCGGACTTTCCGTGCCGGAGGTGATCGCGCAGCATTCCGGCACCACTTACCGCGTCTATGTGCAGGGCTTCCTCCCCGGTTTCGCCTATCTCGGCGACCTGCCGGCGGCGCTCGAGCTGCCACGCCTCAGCGTGCCGCGCGTGCGGGTGCCGGCGGGCTCGGTCGCCATCGCGCAGCGCATGACTGGGGTCTATCCCCTTGAATCGCCAGGAGGATGGCGGCTGATCGGCAACACGCCGCTTCGCTTCTTCGACCCCACGCTCACCCCGCCGACGCTGTTCGCGCCGGGGGATGGCGTGCGCTTCGTGCCGGTCGATGCCACTGAGCATGAACGCGTGCGAGTGGCGGTGGCGGATGGTGTTTTTATACCTCCTCATGAAATTCTGGCGGGGGAGCGCGTATGAGCACGCTGCGCATCCTCCAGCCCGGCCCGCAAACCAGCGTGCAGGATCTCGGGCGGCGCGGCTTCCAGGCTTTCGGCGTGCCCGTCTGCGGCGCGCTGGACCCGGTGGCGCTGCGGCTCGCCAATGCGCTGGTTGGCAATGCGGCGACAGATGCCGCGCTCGAATTACGCCTTGCGGGGCCTCACTTTGGGGTGGAGGGCGGCCCCGCGCGGATCGCCCTCGCCGGGGCCTCCACCCGCATCGAGGTGATCGCCGACGGCGAGACGCGCCCCTATCCGAGCTGGCGGGCCATCGACGTGCCGGAAGGGGCCACGGTGCGCATCGGGGCGCTCACGGCGAGTGGCTGCGCCATTCTGGCGGTGGCCGGCGGCATGGATGTGCCGGTGGTGATGGGCTCGCGCGCGACCGATCTCAAAGGGCGCTTTGGCGGTGTAGCAGGGCGGGCGCTCATCTCCGGTGACATGATACCTGTGGGCAATGCCGATCCTTCAGGCCCCTGTCTCGAACTTCCCAACCCGCCGATGCTGGCCTTTGGCGGCACGCTGCGGGTCGTGCTCGGCCCGCAGGCGGAAGCCTTTACCGAGGCCGCGCGGACCACCTTCCTCACCGCCACGTACCGTGTCTCCCGCGAGGCGGACCGCATGGGCATGCGGCTCGACGGGCCGCCGCTCGGCTTTGTCACCAGCGCCGACATCGTGTCCGACGGCATCGCCACCGGCTCCATTCAAGTGCCCGGCTCGGGCCTGCCGATCCTGCTGCTGGCGGATCACCAAACCATTGGCGGCTATGCCAAAATAGCCACGGTGATCTCCGCCGACGTGCCCGCCGCCGGTCGGCTTCTGCCGGGCGCCGAGCTGCGCTTCGCGGCGGTGAGCGTCGCGGAGGCGGAAGCGGCGCGGCGGGCGCAGGAGCAGGCGGTCGCCCGGCTCATCGCCAGCCTCTGCCCCGTAAGGACAGCGGCGCACGTCGATACCGCTGCTCTTTGGCGTGCGAATCTGATCTCCGGCGTTGTCAACGCGTATGAAACCGAGTAGCGGCGCGGGGCGGCGGATAGGATTACATGATACTGAAGATAGGTAGACCGCCGATTCCACTATGAAGCGACGCCGCGCCGCGGCCGACATCGGAACCAGCCTGCCCATGCTCAAGGACCACGCGGCCTCCCTCAGCAGTCCCGACTACCGCCGAAGCCCCGTGCCCCGCTATCTCCAGATCGCCGGCGTCATTCGCCGGCGGATCGAGGACGGCGTGTGGAAGCCGAACGAGAAAATCTCGACGCTGCAAGAACTTGAAGCCGAGTTCCGGGTCGCTCGCGTCACCGTCCGCCAGGCGGTCGAGGTGCTGCAGAGCGAAGGGCTGGTCCGGCGCATCCAGGGCAAGGGCACCTTCGTCTCCGGCAATGTCGAGGAAAAACGCTGGCTGAAGCTCGACCTGAAATGGCATTCGCTGGCAGGGACGATCGGCGCCAACGTGCCGCGCTTCCTGCCACTCAGCGCCAACCCGCCGGCACCGCTGATCCGGCCGGAAGATGGCGAAGAGGCACCATCCTACCGCTACCTTGAAAGCGTGCAGTCGCGGCGCGGGCAGCCCTATTCCTATGCCCGCGTGCATTTCGACGAGCGCCTGTACGAGCTCGCGCCGGAACGCTTCGACCGCGAGCCGACCATCGCGGTGGTGGCGACGCTGGAGGGGCTGGCGGTGGCGAAGGCCCGGCAGTCCTTCATCGTCGGTACGGTGGAACCGCGGGTGGCGAACCTGCTGGCGACCGGCATCGGCTTCCCGACGGTGGAGGCGCATCTCGTCATCACTGACGCGAATAACGTGGTGATCTATGTCGCCGACATCATCTATCGCGGCGACTGCGTGCAGCTCGACGTCGATCTCCTCGGATAATATCTATTATTTTCAATGAGTTGGAAGAGCGGGCGGGAATGCTGATTCACCCGCTTCGCTCCCATGTTGAAACACCGATTCAAGCCCCGCCGCGCCCGAAGAGCCGGGCGAGCCAGCCCTTGAGCATGGCGAGGAACAGCCCGCCGGCATCAAGCGGCGCTGCCTCGGCCGCGATCTCCCCGCCCTTCAGCGCCCGGTCGAGATTGGCCGCGAAGGTCGCGGTCAGGCGGGCAGCAAGGTCGCGGGCGATGGCGCCCCGGCTCATCTGCGCCAGCGGGCCCTGCAGCACATAGGCGACCTCGACCCGCACGCGGGTGAGATTTTCGCCTTGTTCCTCAAGGCGATAGACGAGCCGCGCCTGCACCCGCGTGGCGCTCTTCTCATCCACGCCGCGCCCATGGATTGTACCGGACCAGGCGGCGGGATCGGCGACGATAACGCCGAGGCCGCCAAAGGCCGCCTGCATCGGGCCGAGCTTCACCACCATCCTTGCCCGGATCATGTTACCGTCGGACGGCTCGGTGAGCTGCGCGCCGGGCAGGCACGCGATGACGCGGGCGGGATCCTGGAACAGCGCCCAGACCGTGGCGCGCGGCGCGGCCACATCGAATTCCTCAGTGATTTCAACGGGATTTCGCAGAAGCTCGGGAACTGGCGGTGCCGCCTCACTATCGTCGACCGGCGCAATGACGGCGGGCGAGATGGCCATGGCCGGCGCAACGGCGCGGCTGGGAGCCACCGGCAAGGTGAGCGGCGAGGCGTAGGACGGCGGCGGTGCCAGGGCACCGCGCGTCACGACCGGCGCCTCCTGCGCACGCGCGGCGGCAACCTGTTGAATCGCCGAGACAATTCCCGCATAGCCGGTGCAGCGGCACAGATTGCCGGCGAGCTCGTGCCGGATCGCCGCCGCGTCGAGGCCGGGCCGGCGCAGCACGATATCGCGCGCCATGACCAGCATGCCCGGCGTGCAGAATCCGCACTGGAGAGCATGCTCGCGGGTGAAGGCGGCGCGCAGTTCCACCATCACGGGATCGTCGATAAGTCCTTCTATTGTCGTGATTTTTGACCCTTCCAGCATCACCGGAAAGGCGATGCAGGAGCGGGCCGGGGCGCCGTCGACCAGCACGGTGCAGGCGCCGCAGACGCCGTGCTCGCAGCCCAGATGCGTGCCGGTGAGCAGCAAGTCCTCGCGCAGGAAGTCGGCCAGGCTCTGGCGCGGCTCGACCTCGGCCTCGATGGGGCGGCCATTGACCTCGATGGACAGGGCATGTGTCACGGCATTCATGCGGAAAGGCTCTCGGGCTCAAGCGCGGCGATGGCCTGACGGATCACCGCGCGGCGCAGGCGAAAGCTCGCGGGGTTGTCGGCAAGCCCGGCCTCGTGCAGGACTTCGTCAATCTTCTCAATATCTTGCAGAATGAAGCGAGCATCCTGAATCACCAGCTGCCGGGCCTCGGTGGCGCCGATGGCGAGGCGGAAGACGCCGCGCGCGGGATCATAGAGCACCGCGCACATCGCCTCGGCGAACTCCCCGACCTTGCGACAGGACTTGCGATAGCCGAAGCGGGCGGTGTCATGACACCGCGGAACGATCACGCCGGTGACGACTTCCCCCTCCCCCAGCGCCGTCTCGAAAGCGCCGGTGATGAAGTCCTCGACCGGGATTTCACGCGGTTCGATGAGTGCAGTGAGGTGACCAGTCAGGCCAGTGTGTCCGGCCTGATGGCCAGTGTGTGCAGCCACGCGCGCCAGCCTCACCCGCGCGCCGAGCGCGGCGAGCGTGGTCGGCCAGTCGGCGGCCGGGTCGGCATGGGCGAGACTGCCGCCCATGGTGCCGCGATTGCGTACCGCGCGGTACGCGATTCCTCCCGCGATGCGGGCGAGGAAGCCGGGCGTCGCGTCCGGCACCACGCCGTCCTCAAACTCGGCATGGGTGATCGCCGCGCCATAGAAGATCGCATCGGGCCCCTCCTCCACCGCGCGCAGCTCGGGCAGCGCCCCGACATGGACGAGCAGCGAGGGCCGGGCGAGGCGCAGATTCAGCATCGGGCCGAGGCTCTGCCCGCCCGACACTGGCTTGGCGCCCGCGTCGTCCCGCAGCGCCGTCAGCGCGGCGGGGAGATCGGCAGGGCGCAGATAATCGAAACGGGCGGGCTTCACGCGGCGCCCTCCCCGGCTTCACGTCGCGCGCGGGCGGCGAGCACGGCCTCGCGCACCCGGCGCGGCGTCATCGGCGAGACGGTGAGCTCGACGCCGAGATCGGCCAGCGCGTCATTGATGGCATTGCCGATGGCGGCGGGCGGGGCGATGGCGCCGCCCTCGCCGATGCCCTTCTGCCCGAAGCGGGTGTTGGGCGAGGGCGTCTCCATATGCTGGATCCTCACCGGCGGCATCTCATTGGCGCCGGGGAGGAGATAATCGGCGAAGGTCGAGGCGAGCGGCTGGCCGTTCTCGTCATAGACCATCTCCTCATAGAGCGCCGTGCCGATGCCCTGCGCGGTGCCGCCATAGATCTGGCCGTCGACCACCATCGGGTTCAGCAGCACGCCGCCATCCTCGACGATGACATAGTCGAGGATTTCCACCTCGCCGGTCTCCGGCTCCACCGCGATGACGCAGGCATGGGTGGCGTAGGAGAAGGTGCCGGTATCGACCACCGGCCGGTAGCCGGCGACGAGGTCGAGCCCGTCCGGGTCGGCATCGACAGGCAGGTTCTGCGGCGCGCGATAGAAGGTGTGGGCGATTTCGCGGAAGGTGACGGAGCCGGCGGGGCCGACGACGCGGGCATCCTCGATCCGCACGGCATCCAGCGGGGCCTGCAGGAGATGCGCGCCGATGCGCTTGATGCGCTCGCCCAGCTTGTCGCAGGCGCTCGCCACCGCGCCGCCCGCCATCACGCCGGAGCGCGAGCCCCAGGTTCCCGTGGAATAGGGCGTCATCGCCGTGTCGCCATGCACGACATTGACCAGCTCCGGGTCGATGCCCAGCACCTCGCAGGCGATCTGCGCCAGCGTGGTCTCCATGGACTGGCCGTGGCTCTGATTGCCGACGCGCACCTCCAGCGTGCCGTCCGGGGTGAGCCGCGCGCCGCATTGCTCGAAGCCGGGCACCATGGGGATGCCCCAGCCGTGATAGACCGAGGTGCCGTGGGCGCCCTGCTCGCAATAGACGGCATAGCCGAGGCCGATCCGGCGACCATCCGCCTCGCCCTGCTGCTGGCGGGCGCGCACGGCGTCATGACCGATCATGGCGTGGGCGCGGCGCAGGCTGTCGGGATAGTCGCCCATGTCGAATTCCTTGCCGGTGATGGACCGGAAGGGCATCTGGTCGGGTCGCACGAGATTGCGCAGCCGCACCTCATAGGGCTCGATCCCGGCGGCGCGGGCCACCGCGTCGATCATCAGCTCCATTGCCGTGCACACGCCGGTGCGGGCGACGCCGCGATAGGGCACGATGGGCGGCTTGTTGGAGCACACCGACAAGGCGCGGGCGCGGTAGGCCGGGAGGTTGTAAGGCCCCGGCAGGTTGGAGACGACCTGCGCGCCCTCCAGACAGGCCGAGAACGGGTAGACCGAATAGGCGCCGGCATCGACATGGGCGGAGGCCTCGAAGCCGAGCAAATGGCCGTCCGCATCCGCATAGGCGGTCATGATGTAATGGTGCTCGCGGCAATTGGCGGCGGCGATCAGGTGCTCGCGCCGGTCCTCCAGCCATTTGATCGGCCGGTCGAGCTTGAGCGCCGCCCAGGCGCAGCACACTTCCTCCGGCTGAAGCAGACCCTTCCAGCCGAAGCCGCCGCCGACATCGGGGGCGACGACGCGGATCTTGCGCTCGTCCAGCCCGAGGCACTCGGCAAGGCCGGAGCGGACGATGTGCGGCATCTGGGTCGAGGTCCACAGATGAAGCTGCTCGGTGTGGCGCTCGGAGACGGCGATGCAGCCCTTGCCTTCCAGCGGCGCCATGCATTGCCGGCTGGTGCGCACCTCGCGCGTCACCTTGATCGGGGCATCCGCCAGCGCCGCGCTGAAATTCTGCTCGGTCTGCGAGATCAGGAACACATTGTCCGGCCAGTCCTCATGAATGCGTGCGGCGTCCGGGGTGACGGCGCGCAGCATGTCGTGATTGGCCGGCAGTTCCTCATAATCGACGTGGATCTCTTCCAGGAGATCCTCCGCCTCGGCGCGGGTGTCGGCCAGCACCATCACCACCGGCTCGCCGACGAAGCGCACCTTGCCGCTCGCGAGCGAGGGCTGGGTGGAGACGCGGAAGCCCGGCAGGCCGGTCTTGGCGAGAATGTCTTTCACCCCCACCATGTCGTCATGGGTGAAGGCGCGGCCCTTCAGATGGGCGGGAATGTGGATAGCGGTGATGCGGGCATGGGCGAGGGTCGCGCGCAGGAAGGCGACTTCCAGCTGGCCCGGAAATCGCATGTCGCCAATGAACCGCCCGCGCCCTTCCATGAGCCGGGCATCTTCCTTGCGGGGCAGCGACGCACCGACACCGCGCGCGGCCTTGCCCTGCCCGTCAACCGCCGGCGAACCGGTCTCGAACGCCCCTGACGACACGCGCCTCGAACCTCACGTTGAAACTGCTATCTTATTCACGATGCGGACTTATCCTACGTTATGTGCTGGACTTTTAGCAAATAGAATGATTGGCAAGTGAGCACAATCATGCGATGCCTTTTTCGGCGGCAGAATGAGGGAGCGGCGCGATGAAGTTCGGTCTGGGTCAACCCTTCCGGCGGGTCGAGGATCTCCGGTTCATCACCGGCACCGGCCGCTTCACCGACGACATTCATTATGAGGGCGAGCTGTTCGCCGCCGTGGTGCGCGCCCCCGTCGCCCATGGCGTGCTCAACGGCGTCGATGTGAGCGCCGCGCGCGAGATGGAGGAGGTGCTGGCGGTCTACACCGCCGATGATCTCGCCGCCGACGGCATCGGCTCGCTCCCCGTCATCATCGTGCTCGACCATGTGAGCGGCGAGAAAATGCCGCTGCCCGCCCACACGCTGCTGGCCGGCGGGAAGGTACGCTATCTCGGCGAGCCCGTCGCCTTCGTCGTGGCGACCTCCGCCCGCGCGGCGCAGGACGCGGCGGAAGCGGTGATGCTCGACATTGACGACCTGCCCACTGTGGTCGAGCCCGCGAGCGCGCTGGCGGAGGACGCGCCGGAGCTGTTCGAGGAGGCGCCGGGCAATCTGGCGCTGCACTGGCGGCTCGGCGAGATCGACGCGGCCGATGCCGCGCTCAAAGCCTCGGCGCGGGTGGTCGAGATCCAGCTCATCAATAACCGCATCGTCGTCTCCGCCATGGAGCCGCGCAACGCCATCGGGCTTTACGAAGCGGAAGCGGGCCAGTTCACGCTGGTGACGGGCAGCCAGGGCAGCCACATGATCCGCGACTTCATGTTCGAGGGCGTGTTCGGCCTGCCCGGCAACAGGCTGCGCGTCATCACGCCGGATGTCGGCGGCGGCTTCGGCATGAAGGCGATCCCCTACCCCGAGCAGGCGCTGGTGCTCTATGCCGCCCGCAAGCTCGGCCGTCCCGTGCGCTGGCAGTCGAGCCGGGCGGAAGCCTTCCTGTCGGACACGCAGGGGCGCGACAATGCCTCGAAGGCGTGGCTGGGGCTCGATGCGGAGAACCGCTTCACCGCGCTGAAGGTGGAGACGCTGGCGAGCGCCGGCGGGGCGCTCTCGGCCTTCGGCGTCTATTGCCCGACACTCTCCGGCCCGCCCATGGCGCCGGGCGTCTACAAGATCCCGGTGGTGGCGACCGATGTGCGCATCGCCTACACCAACAATGCCCCGATCGACGCCTATCGCGGCGCCGGGCGGCCGGAGGCGGCCTATCTGATCGAGCGTCTGGTCGACAAGGCGGCGCGCGAGATCGGCATCGGGCCGGACGCCTTGCGTGCGCTCAACATGATCCCGCCCGAGGAGATGCCGCACCGGACGGCGACCGGCGTGACCTATGATTCCGGCGATTTCGTCCGGGTGATGCACCGCGCCATGGAGGAAGCCGACTGGGCCGGCTTCCCGGCCCGGCGAGCGGCGGGCGACGGCACGCTCCGCGGCATCGGCCTCGCCTATTACATCGAGCGCACCGGCGTGCCCGGCAAGGAAGGCGCACGGGTGGAGATCGCCACTGACGGCGCGGTGACCGTGCATGTCGGCACGCAGTCCACCGGGCAGGGCCATGAGACCACCTATGTGCAGATGACCGCCGAGGCGCTAGGCCTCGACCCTGCTCGCATCACGGTGAAGACCGGCGACACCGCCCATCCCATCCCCTCGGCCGGCGGCACGGTCGCCTCGCGCTCCATGGTGCATGGCGGCGGCGCGCTGAAGCTCGCCGCCGGGGCGCTGCTGGCGAAGGCCAGTCAGGCGGCGGCGAAGCTCATGGAGGTCGACGAGCGCGAGCTGGAGTTCGACGAGGGCCTGTTCCGCGTGCCCGGCACCAACCGGCATGTCGGCATCGTCGATGTCGCCGCCAAGGTCGGCGGGCTGGAGGGTGTCGGCGATTTCGAGCAGATGATCGGCACCTTCCCCAATG
Source organism: Ancylobacter sp. SL191 (assembly GCF_026625645.1). Lineage (NCBI taxonomy): Bacteria > Pseudomonadati > Pseudomonadota > Alphaproteobacteria > Hyphomicrobiales > Xanthobacteraceae > Ancylobacter > Ancylobacter sp. SL191. The sequence goes on from NZ_CP113056.1 coordinate 3,991,922, forward strand.
GCGCGCATATTTGCGAGGTCGCGGTGGACCCGGAGACCGGGTTCATCACCGTCGAGCGCTACACGGTGGTCGATGATTTCGGCCGCACGCTGAACCCGCTCGTGCTGTCCGGGCAGGTGCATGGCGGCATCGCGCAGGGGATCGGCCAGGCGATGACCGAGCGCACGGTGTACGACCCCGAGACCGGGCAGATGCTGTCCGGCTCCTTCATGGATTACGGCCTGCCGCGCGCCGACGACCTGCCCTTCTTTTCTGTGACGACGCAGAACACCCCCTGCACGACCAACCCGCTCGGCATCAAGGGCGCGGGGGAAGCCGGCGCCATCGGCGCCCCGCCCGCCTTCGTCAACGCGGTGGTGGACGCGCTCGAAGGGCTCGGCATCACCCATCTCGACATGCCGCTGACCCCGTCGCGGGTGTGGGAGGCGATCGAGGGGGCGAAAGCCTTGGCGCGCCAGACGTCGTATGATTAGAGTTCGGACGTCTTTCGTCCGAACGCGTTGATGAATCCGCCTGTACCTGTCTCATCCGCGAGCGACACGCCATCCCTCGCCGCCGGCTCTCCTGATCTCGCGGCGCTCTGCCGGATCGCGCGGGATCTTCTGGATGTGCCCTTCGCCTGCCTGTGGCAGGGCGACCATGTATGGCTGGCGAGCATCGACGACAGCACCTTTGGGCCCTCCGTCGCCGCCGCTCTTCGGACGGACCTGCCGCCGGACGATCCCGCATCGCCCCTGCTCGTCCTCGGCGATACGCGGAACGGCCCTGCACCCGCTAAGCTGAGCGGGGTCGCGGGAGAGAAGCGCGTGCGCTTTCTCGCCGTGCTGACGGTCGCCGTCCCTGCCGCGTGCAACCTTGAGCCTTGCCGCCTTGCCGTCCTCGACACGCGGCCGCGTGATCTCGCCCCCGATCAGCGGCGGCAACTGCTGGATCTCGGCACCCTCGCCGGTCAGGCCCTGCAGTTGAGCTGGCAGGCCGAGCTCGCCCGCCGGCAGGAGAAGGAATTCCGCCTGCTGGCGGAGACCTCGACCGACACCATCGTGCGCGGCAATCTCGAGGGCATCCGCCTCTATATCTCGCCCTCCGTGCGCGCCCTGCTCGGTTATGAGCCGGAAGAGCTGATCGGCCATCGCGCGATCGACCTCGTTCACCCGGAAGATCGTGAGAGTTTCGGCGCGCTCATGGCGGAGATCCGCTCCGGTAAGCTTGAGACCGGGGCTTCCGAGGTGCGCCAACGCCATAAGGACGGCCACTGGGTGTGGATGGAAGCCTCGGTCCGGCTCACCTATGATCCGGCCACGGGAGCCCCCAATGGCTATGTGGCTTCCGTGCGCGACATCCAGCGGCGCAAGCAGGCGGAAAGCCACCTCGAATATCTGGCGTCGCACGATACGCTCACCGGTCTTGCCAACCGGGCGGTTTTCGACCAGCGGCTGGCGGAGGCCGTGCGGCAGGCGCAGCGGGATGGACGCCGCTTCGCCCTTTTCTGCATGGACATCGACGGCTTCAAGCGCATCAACGACACGTTCGGCCATCAGGCCGGAGACGCCGTGCTGAGCGAAGCCGCGCGGCGGTTTCAGGTCGCCATAAGCGACGACGACATCGCGGTCCGGTTGGGCGGCGATGAATTCGCCTTGATACGGATGCTGGACGACGCCGAACCTGCCGTCTCGGCCACCATGATGGCAGAACGTCTGATCGACGCGATGGCGCGTCCGATCCTGTTCCGGGCACATGAGATTCAGGCCACGCTCAGCATCGGCATCGCGCTGGCCCCGCAGGACGGGCTGGATGTCGATCAGGTGCTCTCGGCGGCAGACCGCGCGCTTTATGCCGCCAAACTCGGCGGCCGCAACACGTACCGGTTTGCCTCCCGCTGAGCCCCCAACCCACAGGCCTCGCGTGTCCGGCCGGTGAGCGCTGCGCCGGAAGCGCTCACGTGAGAAGTGCCCCCTAAGGCACCTCCGGCCGCGTCGCCTCTTCCGGCCACCAGCCGTCGGCGCGCAGGGTGAAGCGCGGGCAGCCATAGGCGGCGCGGATGGTGTCGGGCGGGAGGACATCCGCCATCGCCGCCACCCAGCGATTGGTCTGCTTCATCGCCACCACCATGCCGGCGATCTCGGCCCCCGCGCGGGCGAGCAGCCGGCAGGCGGCCACCGCCGTCGCGCCGGTGGAGATGGCGTCATCCACCAGAACGACGCGCCGGCCTTCGATGAGCGGCAGCAGGTTCGGGTCGAGCCGCAGACGTTTGCCGGCTTCCGGCGAGGTGATGGAGGAGACCGGCTCGGAGAGTTCGTCCGCGTACCAGAACTTGCGGGAATAGCCGAGCGGCACATAGCGGGTCTGGCCGAGGCGCTCGGCTACCCCGGCGGCGAAGGCGAGGCCGAGGGTCGGCAGGCCGGCGACCACCTCGGCGCCCAGCCCCCGCGCCTCCTCCGCCATCGCGTCGCTGAGCGCGGCGACCACCTGATGGGAGGCCTGATTGGCGATGAGCGAGGCGACGGCCTGCTCGGCGTTCGGCAGACGGCGCAGCGGCAGGACCAGCACCCGGCCATCCGGCAGCGTCACCGGATAGCCCCGCCTATAGGGCGGCGCGGCCGCGACACCGGCCGGCACGCCGGGGTGCAGTTCCTGCCAATAGGCCAGCGTGGATTCGGTGAAATCGTCGGTCACGCCCCAGCCTAGCGGCGCAGGGCGGGCCGGGCCATCGCCAAGGAGGGCCCGCGCGCCCCGCATCCACAGCGGTAAGGCGCGCGGCGCTTCAGAACCGATAGTTCAGGCCGATGCGGAAGAGCTGGAGATTGGCCTCGTTGGAGGCGGTGCGGCCGATCACATCGTCGCCCGCGCCGTTGAAGCCCTGATAGACATAGCCGTTCACGATCCCGTCGCAGCCAACGGTGACGCGGCCGCGCCGGCACAGCGTGCGGATCTGGTAATCGCGGCTGACGCCGCCCCGGCCATTGCCGAACAGGAAGTCCTCCGCCCCGAAGCCGGCATAGAGATACTCCGCCTTCAGCGACCAGTTGCTGCCGAAGGCATATTCGGCGCCGGCGCCGACGGAGAAGCCGGTGCGCACATTATCCGCCGTCTCGGTGAAGGCGAGTGAGGTGCTGCTGGGGGTGGGCGCGGAGGAGCTGGAGGCCGGGTTGGCGGCGGCGAGATACTGGCCGCGCTGTTCGGTCTCCTTCAGGAAGGCCAGACCGCCCGTGCCATAGACCATCCAGTTGCCGGCGGCGTAACCGACGCGGGCGCGCACGGTGGAGAGCCAGTCATACTGGTACTTGATACGGGCCTCGCGGGCGTCGCGCTCCATGAGCGCGGCGGTCTCCGTCGAATAGATCACATCCTCGTCCTGCATCTGCATCCAGGAGAAATCCGCCTCGATGCCGATAACCAGGTTATTGGCGAACTGGTAGTTGAAGCCGCCCTGGAAGCCACCGATCATGCCCTCCAGGCTCTGGTCGGCGGATTCGCTCGCCGCCAACGCATTGGCGCTTCCATCGCCCGCCGTGGTGGTGCCGGTGATCTGGCCATAGCCGAAGCCGGCATTCACGCCGACATAGGGGCCGGTCCACGGGCCGTTGGGCTTGGGAAAGCTCTTGGTCAGCGCCGGCAGCGGCCCCTCCCCGCCCAGCTTGCCGGTGAGGCCGACAGTGATGGTGCGGCCCGGCGCGGGCATGTCGGTGTTGTTGAGCGCGTCGACATAATAGGCGTCGAGCAGGTTCTGCACGCCGACATCGAGGGTGAGATGATCGTTGATCTTCCACTGGCCGAACAGATCGACCACCGTATAGGGCGCCCAGGCCTTGGTGATGAAGAAGTAGGTATCGTTCTCGCCCTGATAGAGCTCGGCGAGGCGCTCGCCGACATAGGTGACGCGCCCGCCGACGGTGACGCGGTCATCCCAGAACCGCAGGCCGGCGGTGACCGAGGCGGTGAATTCCGGCGGCACCTGATTGGTCAAATAGTCCGCCTGAAGCGTGTAGTCGATGCACTCCCCGTCATCGAGGCAGGCATTGAAGCCGGTGTAGTAGTTGATGCCGAAATCGACAAAACCCCAGCCGGCATCGTAGCCGCCGGAGAATTCGACGCCCTGAAACTGCACATAGTCGTAATTGAACAGGATCATCCGGCCGTTCTCATATTCCCGGCCGATATAATTGTAGGTCTTGTTGTCGAAATAGGCGAGCTTCAGCTTGGCCTCGTCGCCCGGCTTGAACAGATTCTCGCGCAGGAAATTGACGCCGACCTCGAAATTGCGGGCGTTTTCAGCCTCGAGGTCGGGATTGAACAGCTGCTCGCCGCGGGTCATGCTGACTTCGCGCAGGCTCGGCGGGCGGATGCCGGTCTGGTACTGCGCGTAGACCTGCCAGCCCTCCGCCGGGCTGAGGGTGACGCTGATCGACGGGCTCACCCCATCGCCGGCATAGGTGGCGAAGTCCTCCCCCTCATAGGACCAGCTCTCCACGCCCAGGAAGGTGCTCTGATAGTTGATGTATTGCAGCTCGCCTTCCACCGCGAGCCAGGACCACGGCTCCCATTTGGCGCGGCCGAAGACGCTGGCGACCTGCGCCTGCGCATCCGGCGGGATGGCGCCATTGCCGTAATCGACGAGCAGATCGCCCACCGGCGTGCCGCTCTCCTGCCGGTAGGAACCGCCAAAGGTGACGGCGAGCGGGGTAGAGGCCAGGCTGAACAGCGAGGTGTTGGAGGCGGAGATGCCGGCATTCACCGCGTTCTGCGGCACCGGCGTCGCGGTGGAATAGGCGGCGTAGTTCACCGTCTCGTCGATGTTCGACACATAGGCGTTGGCGTGGATGTCGACGAGATCGGTCTCGACTGGCTTGTAGTGGTAATGCACCGTCGCCTGGTCGAGCGAGACCGAGTTGAGCGGCATTTGCAGCATGTAATTGTCAACATTGACGACGCCCGGCGTCACCTCGCCATAGACATTGTCGTAATGCATGTAGGCGAGCTTGATTTCCTGCTCGTCGGTCGGGCGCAGCACGGTCTTGAGCAGCACGGAGGTCACGTCCTCCGAGGTGTTGTAGACCTCCTGCCCATAGCCATAGCTGGACAGGCGCTGCGGCCCGTCGACGCCGTCATAGGTCAGCGAGCCGTTGGTGCCGGCGGAATAATTGCCGGTCTTGCGGCGCACGAAGGCGGCGACGAAGTCGATGTTCTCCGAGGTGGTGGCGAGCGCCAGGCTGATATTGGTCGGGCCGGGCGCGTCGCCGCTGCTCTCGGCGACGCCCGACTGGCCGATCACCGGGTCGGTGAGGCCCGAGGTCAGGCCGGCGCGCACGCGGGCGCCATAGGTCTGGCCGGGGTCGAGAATATCGGCCACGCCCAGCGTTTCCGCCGCGATGGTGCCGCCGATGGCACCGGCGACGCCGCCATCCGGCCCCTTGGTGATGGTGATGCCGGAGATCAGGTCGGGGTCGATATAGGTGCGGTTATCAACGCCATTATAGCCGCGATAGGAGGAGGTCGCCTGCTGCGAGCCGTCAATCGTGGTGGCGACGCGGTTCATGCCCTGGAGACCGCGAATATTCGGGTCGATCGAGCCACCATTATTGCTGGAGCCGGTGAAAACGCCGGGCGTGCTCTGGAAGATCGCGCCTGAGGTCAGGCCGGGAAAACGCTCGATGTCGGCGGCGGAGATGTAATTGGTCGATCCCGGCGTCTCATAGGGCCGGTTCTCCGGGCTGGTGCCGGCATTCACGTCGATGGTGCCGAGTTCGATCGTGCCGTCGGCAGCCGCGGCATCGCCCCCGGCCGGCGCCGGGGCGGAAATGGTCACGCTGGTCGGGCTGGTGAAGGCGTAAATGAGGCCGCTGCCGCCGAGCAGACGGGCCAGCGCCTCCTCCGCCGAGAAGCTGCCGCGCAGGGCCGGCGCGATGCGCCCGCTGGTGAGCGCGGCGGGATAGGCGAATTTGATGCCGGTCTGGCGGGCGAAGGCGGTGAGCGCGGCGCCGAGCGGTTGGGCGGGAATGTCGAAGCTCACCCGCGCGGCCGTGGCCGTCTGCGCCTGCGGGCCGATGAAGGGCACCGGCATCAGCATGGTGGAAGCGATCAGCCCCGCCCGCAGCATATGGGCGCGCAAAATGCCGCCCCGCTGTGTCCCCGTTCGCCCCGTGAAGCCCGCCATCTGTCCTGTCTCCGCTTGCGTGACGAGGGCCGTGCCTTGCCGGTTCGTCTGGTCCCTCGCTGGCTAAGACCGGGGCGGCGTGGAAAATCCTCAGTGGCGGGTGCGATTTTTTTGCGGGTCAGCTCGCCGAGACGACGGTGAGGTAGGGGGAGAGCTGGATCACGCGGATCGGCAGGCCCTGCGCGAGGGCGGCAAGCGACAGGTCGGGGGTGCGCAGGTCCAGCACCGCATTGACCCTCAGCGCCTCGATCCCCTCCCCGCGCGCAATGATCCAGCCGGCATGATAGGGCCGGAGCGCCGCGAGGATGTCGGCAAGCGGGCGGTCCTCGGCGATGAACAGGCCCGAGCGCCAGGCCAGGGTGACGTCGGCGGGCTGAAGGGTCACGGGGCCGAGACGGCCATTGCCGGCGATCTCGACACGCTCGCCGGCGTTCAGCGTCAGGGTGGAGGTGCCGGTCACCTCGACCGCATGTTCGGTCACGCCGACCGCGAGCGAGCCGTCGCCGCGATTGGCGTCGATGTCGAAGGCCGTGCCGAGAGCACGCACGCGGCCCGCGCCCGCCGTTACCTCGAAGGGCCGCGCCGCATCCGGCGCCACCTCGAAGAAGGCCTGCCCCGTCATCAGCCGCACGCCTCGCCGCGTCGGCGAGAAATCCAGGGCGAGCGCGCTGCGGGCGTTGAGCGTGACGCGCGAGCGGTCGGCCAGCGTCACCGTGCGCACCTCGCCGGTGCCGGTGGCGATGTCCGGGCGCTCGGCCAAGAGGCCCGCCATCCACGCCCCGCCCGCTCCGGCGATGCCGAGGCCGGCGGCGCCGCCCAGCATCGCCCGGCGCGACAGGCCGCTGCGGCGCGGGCGGGCGGCGGCACCGGGGCGGATGAGGCCGGTCCTTCGATCCTGATGCAGGTCCGACGCCTCGCCCCAGAGCTGCTCGGCCTCGCGCGCGGCCGCCTCATGATCGGCGCTCTGCCCGCGCCAGGCGGCGAAGGCGGCACGGTCGGCGGGCTGCGCCTCGCCAGAATGCAGCCGCACGATGAAGGCGAGCGCCTCGTCGGACAGCGCACGGGGCGGGTGGGAAGGGTGGTCCATGGACGAGCTCACAGAGCGGCGCGCGGGCCAGAGCGGCACGGCGGCTTGTCCCTATAGACGGCGCGCGTGGGAGAAATCCTCAATGCCCGCCTCACGCCTCATCGCGCATCAGGTCGCGGCAATGGATGAGCGCGCGCAATATGTGCTTCTCCACCATGCTCACCGACACGCCGAGATGGCCGGCGATCTCGCGATGGCCCCGCCCTTCCAGCTTGTTCATGACGAAGGCGGTCTGGCAGGCCGCCGGCAGTTCGTTGAGCAGCACGGCCAGCCGGATGATGCGGCGGCGGTGATGCAGCGCGCCTTCGGGATCGCCCGTCACGGCCAGTGCGTCGATCTCCTCGATATCGACGCGGTAGAGCCATTCGGCATGGCGGCGGGCGGTAAAGTCGATGGCGGCGGTGCGGGTGGCCGCGAAGGCATAGGTCTTGGGATGCTCGATCACCGCCGCCTGGGCGGGGCGGCCGGCGAGGCGCAGATAGGCGTTCTGCACCACCTCCTCGCCGCCATCGCGGTCGCCCACCAGCCGGGCGGCGAAGCGGACGAGATCGCGGTGATGGCGCCGGTAGAGGTCGCCCAGCCATGTGTTGAAGACGCGATTCACGCACGCCTCCCGCCCGCGCCAGAGGCGGGCAAGCTCGGCACGGTCCAGGGACTGATCGCGCGAAGGGCCAAGGCTGATCACCGGGGACGCCGCGCGCCGCCGGTCAACCGGTGCGGGAGGCGTCCCGAAAGAGGGGTTCAGCTACCCTTAGCCAATCCTATTTATCACGCAACATCAATGATTTAGATTGATTACAGATTAAAACTGATCTCCCCTGCCCGCCCCCCCCGTCGCCGGGCGCGGCGCCCGCTCAGAACCGGTAATTGAGACCGATCCTGAACAGCTGCAGTTCCGCCTCGTTGGAGGCGGTGCGGCCATTCACCGTGTCGGAGGTGCCGGGCGTGACCACATTGGCGTAGGTCGCCACACAGCGATTGCCGACAATGCGGCAACCGGTCTGCACGCGGGTGGAATAGGACTTGGTCACGCCGGCGCGGGCCTTGCCGAACAGGAAGTCCGTGGAGCCGAAGCCGGTATAGAGATATTCGGCCTTCACCGACCAGCGGCTGTTGATCGCGTATTCGGCGCCCGCGCCGAGGGCAAAGCCGGTGCGGGTCTGCACATCCGTATCGGTAAAGGCGAGATCGGTGCGGTTGCCGGCCGGAAGCGCCGCGGTCGCCGTGGTGGCGATGTATTGCGAGCGCTGCTCGTTCTCCCGCAGGAAGGCGACGCCGCCGGTGCCGTAGACCATAAGGTCGTCAAAGGCGTAGCCGAGACGGCCGCGCAGCGTGGCGAGCCATTCAAAGGCGTAATCGGTCTGCGATTCCAGCATCGAGCGGGTGATAAGCATGGCGCCCTCGGTGGCGCCCTGCTGCTGCGAGCCGCCCATATCGGCGTAGGAGAAGTCGGCCTCGACACCCAGAACGACATTATTGGCGAACTGGTAATTGTAGCCGATCTGCCCGCCCCACATGCCGCCATAGAAGGACTGGTCGGCGGATTCATTGACGGCGCGCGCACTCGCCGAGCCGTCCGCCGTGGTGGTTTCGCCGGTGACCTCGCCGAAGCCATAGGCGAAATGGCCGCCGACATACAGGCCCGTCCAGTCCCCCGTCCCGGCCAGCCGGGGGAAGACGATCGGCGCGAGCTTCTCCTCCCCGCCCAGCGTGCCGGTGAGCGAGAGCATGAAGGTGCGGCCGGGCGCCGGCATGTCAGTATTGTTGAGGGCGTCGACGTAATAGGCGTCGGTCAGGTTCTGGACGCTGACATCGAGCGTGATGTTGCTGTTGATCTTGAACTGCGCGAAGGCGTCGATGACGGTGTAGGGCTCCCACTGCTTGGTGACCCAGGCGAAGTAGTAGCCATCCTCCCGCACCTCGGCGAGGCGCTCGCCCATATAGGTGACGCGGCCGCCAACCGTCAGCCGCTCGTCGAAGAAGCGGGCGCCGGCGGTGAGGGAGGCGGTGAAGCGCGGGGGAATCTGGTTGGTCAGATAATCCGCCGACAGCGTATAGTCGGTGCAGATGTGATCCTGCTGGCAGGCCTCGAAATCGGTGTAGTAGTTCAGGCCGAATTCGACGAAATAGCGGCCCGTATCGTAGCCGCCCGATAGTTCGTAGCCGGCGAAGCGGACGAAATCGTAATTGAACAGGAACATGTTGCTGCCATTGAACTGGCGGCCGACATAATTATCCGTGGTGTTGTCGAAATAGGCGAGCTTCAGGCGCGCCTTGTCGCCGGGCGTGAAGATGTCCTGACGCAGCAGGTTGGTGCCGAACTCCCAGTTGCTCGCCTGTTCCGCCTCAAGATCGGGGTTGAAAATCTGGTCGCTGCGGGTCTGGCTGACCTCGCGCACGCTCAAGGGCCGGATGCCGCTCTGGTACTGGGCATAGATCTGCCAGCCCTCCAGCGGGGTCACGGTGATGCTGGCGCTCGGGCTGATGCCGCTGCCGGCATAGGCCGAGAAATCCTCGCCCGGCACGTTGTAAGTGGTCGTGCCGTTGAAGGTCGTGTCGTAGGTCAGATATTCGAGCCCTGCTGCCAAAGCGAGCCAAGAGGTCGGCTCCCATTTGACGCGGCCGAAGACCGAGCCGACCTCACGCACGCCATCGGCGGGAATGGCCCAGAGCGAGATGTCGGAGAAATCATAGGGCTGGGTCGGCTGCGCATCCTCATAGGCATAGCTGGCGCCGAAGGTGACGGCGGCGGGCGTGCCGACAATGTCCAGATGCGAGGTGTTCTGCGCGCTGACCCCGGCATTCTGCGACTGCTGGGTCAGTTCGGCGATGGTCCGCGTGGCGCCGTATATGTTGGTCTCGTCAATCATCGAGGCATAGGCGTTGACCTTGACGTCGATGAGGTCGTTCTCAATCGGTCGGTAGGTGTAGGCGAGCGTCGCCTGATTGACCTCGACCGAACTGAGCGGAAGCTGCTGGGCCACGCCGCTTCCGGCGGTGATCAGCGAGGGGGACACCTCGCCGAAATCATTGCCGTAATAGAGATAGCCGATCTGGATTTCCTGCTCGTCGGTCGGCCGCATGGTGACCTTCAGCAGGCCGGAGGTGGCGTCCTCCGAGGTGTTGTAGACCTCCTCGCCATAGCCGTAATTCGACAAGGGGACGGTGTCGCCGAGATAGTCGACCGTGGTCAGCGAGCCATTGGTGCCGGCGTTGTAATTGCCGGTCGTGCGGCGGACAAAGGCGGCGACGAAGTCGACATTCTCGTCACGGCTGCCGAAGGCGACGCTGCCATTGCTGATCTCGGTGCTGGCATCACCCTCACCGAGGGTCTTCTGCCCGATGACCGGCTCGATATTGTTGCTGCTGACGCCCATGCGCAGGCGCACGCCCCAGGCATCTCCGGGGATGAGGAGATCCTCCACATTCAGCGTCTCCATGGCGATGGTGCCGCCAATGGCGCCGGCGACGGCGCCGTCCGGTCCCTTGGTGATGGTGACGCCGCTGACGAGATCCGGGTCGAGATAGGTACGGCTGTCGACGCCGGAATAGCCGCGATAGCTCGATGTCGACTGCTGGGCGCCATCAACCGTGGTGGCGACGCGGTTCATGCCCTGAAGACCGCGAATATTCGGGTCGATGGAGGCGCCATTATTGCCGCCGCCGGAGATGACGCCGGGCGTGCCCTGGAACAGGGCGCCGGCGGTCTGCGGCGGGAAGCGCTCGATCTCGGCGCTGGAGATGTAGTTGGTCGAGCCCGGCGTCTCATAGGGCAGATCGGCCGGATTGGTGCCGGCATTCACGTCGATGGTGCCGAGTTCCATGGACCCGTCGGCCGCGACCGCGTCGCTGGACGCGGGCGCGCTGATGCGGACCGTGTCGGGGCCGGTGAAGGCGTAGCTGAGCCCGGTGCCGCCGAGCAGGCGGGCCAGCGCCTCCTCGCGGGTGAAGCGGCCGACGAGCGCCGCGCTGGTGCGCCCGGCAACGAGGCTGGAGGGAAACAGCAGGCGCAGCCCCGCCTGATCGGCGAAGGCGGTGAGCGCCGCGCCGAGCGGCTGGGCGCGGATATCGAGGCTGAGCGCGCCGTTGGTCGCAACGGCCCCGGCAGAGGCACCCTGCGCGCGGGCGGCGGGGGCGACGGCCACGACACTCAGAGCGACCGAGGCGAGCAGCGCGACGCGACGCGCGTAGCGCCCCCGGCAACGGCTCTGGCGTGCGGCGTGAGAGAGGTGGTGCGTCGCGGTGGTGGTGGCCTGCATGATCCCTGCCCGTCTTCTGTCCCTGATGGCGCGAGGGCCGGCCTCTTGGGAGCCGGTGCCGCTCGGTGCTCATTCCAAGGACGAGGCGGGGCGCGCGATCTTGCACCGCGCGCCGCGAAAAAATGTCAGCGGATGATGGTCACCAGCGGCAGGCGGGTGACGCGCACGGGCAATGTCTGCTCGATCGTGTCGAGGATGGCGTCGGCGCCGGCGAGGTCGAACACGCCGGTGACCTCGAGCTCACCCAGCGCGGGATTGGCGATGAGGATGGTGCCGTTACGGTAGCGCTCGATCTCGGCGACCACCTCGGCCAGCGGGCGCTGGTTGACGATCAGCTTGCCGCGCCGCCAGGCGGTCGCCATCCGCGCATCGACCGGCCGGGCGGGCGAGAGGCGCGTGGCCGAATAGCTCACCTGCTGGTCGGCCCCGGCGAGGGTCGTCGCCTGCGCGTCCGCATCGCGCGCCACCGAAACCCGCCCTTCCAGCACGGTGACGACGACATCGTCGAGGCGCATGTCCACGTCGAACACCGTCCCCACCGCCCGCGTGGCACCGCCCGCCGCCGCGACGATGAAGGGGCGCACAGCATCGGGCGCGACGGTGAACAGCGCCTGCCCGTCGAGCAGTGAGAGCCGCCGCTCGCTGTTCCCGAAATCGACGTCGAGCGCGGTGCAGGCGTTCATCAGCACGGTCGAGCCATCGGCCAAAGTGAGCGTGCGGCGCTCGCCGACGCCGGTGACATGGTCGGCGAACAGCCGCGCGCCAATGAGGCCGGAGCGCTCCAGCGCGAGACCAGCCGCGCCGAGGCTGAGACCGCCGATCACCAGCCGGCGGGTGACGCGGGCGCGCCCCACCTGCCGTTCGCGCCGGCGCACCGTGCTGCCGGCAATGCCGAGGCCGTGCCAGATCGCCTCCGCCTCGCGCGCCGCCATCTCATGCGCCTCGCCGCGCTGGCGCCAGTGGATGAAGGCCGCGCGGTCGGCCTCGGTGGCCCGGCCGGAATGCAGGCGAACCAGCCATTCAATGGCCTCGTCGCTGAGCGCGATGTCCGCCCGGTCGTGGTCGCTGCTGGCCATGATGTGTCGTGATCCGTCCGGTGTGCCTCTATCAAGGACGGATCGGGCGGGCCGAACTTGCAGTGAGGAGGCGAAAAAAGCTCATCGCTCGTCGCGGAAGAAATCGCGGCAATGGCGCAGCGCCTGCGCGAGATAGCGCGCCACCATGCTCTCGGAGACCTTGAGCCGCCCGGCGATCTCGCGATGGCTCAGCCCGTCGCAGCGGTTGAACAGCAGCGCCGCGCGCGGCTTGGGCGCCAGCTTGGTGAGCGCCAGCACGAGGAAGCGGAGCTGGTCGCGGTCGATGATGATGGTTTCCGGCGAGGGGCAGGTGTCGGCAATGGCGTTCAGCACCATGTCGTCGGTGATAACGCCGCCGGTGTGGCGCTTCTCGCGGCGGGCGAGATCGATGGCGATATTGCCGGCGACGCGCAGGATGAAGGCGCGGTGGTCGGCAATGGGCGGGGTCTGCGGCGAGAGGGTGGAGAGGCGCAGCCAGGTCTCCTGCAACGCATCCTCCGCCAGTTCCTGCGAGCCGACGCGCCGGCGCAGCATGGCAAGCAGCGCCCGCCAGTGCCTGAGATAGGCGGTCACGATCTCGTCCTGAACCTGCGGAGCGGCGGAGCTGGTGGTGGTCATTGCGGCGGGCGTGCCTTCGGAGCCTCAACGCCCCCAGAGCTAGCCGCGCGAATGAAAAAAGGCCATCAAAATCAAAAGTTTAGATCTTGTCTAAAGACAATTCGCGCCAGCCTGGAACCATCCCACCCGCCGGCATTCGCGAAGAGGATTCAACGCCTTCCCGGCATCGGCACGCGGAGCCGGCGCCTGCTTCGCCTACCGCGCGCGCTGCCGCAACGAAACGGCGTGCCGGACCGTTGCGCCGGCGCAACAGATGGCGACGCCGGGACATGGTGGGTGACATGCCGTCGCGGCATTGGCGAAAGGTCAGGCGGACCGCCCTGCCCTCACAGCTCCCCGGCGGCCATCTGCCTGGCCATGAAGTCGGCCTGCCGGATAGCCAGCGCCACGATGGTCAGCGTCGGGTTGCAGGCGCCGCCGGTGGCGAAGTTCGAGCCGTCGGCGATGAACAGGTTCGGCACCTCCCACGCCCGGCAGTTGCCGTCGAGCACACCGTCCTCGGCCTTCCCCGCCATGCGGTTGGAGCCGAGATTGTGGCTCGCCGGATAGGCCGGCGCCTCGACCGAGCGCTTGGCCCCGGCGGCCTTGTGGATCGAGGTCAGCACCTTGTAGCCGTGGCTGCGCATCTTCAGGTCGTTCGGGTGGTCGTCATAATGGATGTTGGCGACCGGCACGCCATAGGCGTCGAGCTCATCGGTCAGCGTCACCCGGTTGTCGGCCTGCGGCATGTCCTCGCCGGACATGAAGATGCCGGCCATGTTGGCGTATTGCTCGATCACCCCGGCGAAGTCGCGGCCCCACCAGCCCGGCTCCATGAAGGCGGCGGTGGTCGGCAATCCCATCGAGTTCATCTCGATATAGAAGCCGCCGGCATAGCCGCGCGACGGATCGTGGCGCACGAAATCGTCGATCATGCCGCCCATGATCTCGCCGCGATGCATGTGGACCGGCTTGTCGAAGGTCGACCACACCGTCTGGATGAGATGGCGCAGATAGTGCCGGCCGACATGGCCATAGCCATTGGCGAGACCGTCGGGGAAACGCGCGCTCTTGGAATGAAGCAGCAGGCGCGAGGATTCCACGCAATTGCCGGCGAGCACCACCGCGCGCGCCTTCTGCCGGTGGGTGACACCCTGCGCATCGACATAGAGCACGGCCGACGCCTTGCCGGCCGCGTCATGCTCGATGAACACGGCGCGGGACTGGGCGCGCAGTTCCAGCTTGCCGGTGGCGAGGCCCTTGGGGATCTCGACATTCAGCGTCGACCAGCGCGAGCCGGTCTTGTCGCCGGTGATGGTGAAACCGTCCTGAATGGTCGCCGGACGGCCATCATAGGGGACGGTGTTGATGGCGTGGCGGCCGGTGGTGACGTTGAGCCCCAGCGCGGTGGCGCCGGCATGCATCACCTTGAAATTGTTGTTCGCCGGCAGGGCGGGCAAGCCATTGGTGCGGGTGACGCCCATCTTGGCTTCGGCAAGATCGTAATAGGGGTTCAGATCGTCCAGCGTGATCGGCCAGTCGATCAGCGTGGTGCCGGGAATATCGCCATAAACGGTCTTGGCGCGTAATTCGTCGGCGATGAAGCGGTAGCAGCAGGCCGACCAGTGCGTGGTCGTGCCGCCGACCACCTGGCAGCTCCAGCTCGGGGTCAGCGGATGGTCCTTGGCGACGCGCCAGGTGCCGGACGAAGTGCGCTTGTCGAGCCAGGACAGCATCTCGTAGCCGCCCCATTCGTCATTGACGAAATCCTCAGTGGTGAGGTGCTTGCCGGCTTCCAGCAGCACCACATCGATGCCGCGCCGGGCAAGCTCATGGGCGAGCGTGCCGCCGCCGGCGCCCGAACCGATGATGACGACGACGCCATCGTCGTCGAGGGAATAGGCGGTCATGGGGGTCACTCCGGGAAACGGGAAAGGGCTGCCGAGGGATCAGACGCCAGCGGGCGGATCGGGCAGCCAGTCGAGATCGTTGAAGCCACGGTTGACGTAGCCGCCGAGATGGACCGAGGCGCCCTCATAGCCAAAGGCCTGCCACACCTCGACATCGTCATAGAGAAAGCGCACGGCCGAGCGCTGGACGAGCCGGAACGGCTGCGTCGCCTCTAGCGTCTTCAGCACCTGCACGCGGTAGCCTTCCGACAGCTCGCGGAACGGCAGCGGCAGGGCGCTGTCGGCGCTGTCGATGAACTCGGCGAAGATCTGCGCGATGCCGGGCGCCTTGGCCGCCATGGCATCGAAATGGAACACGGTGCGGCGGTAGATGCGCTCGGGCAGCCCGTCATGCGGGTAGAGCGTGCGCACCACCGCAACCAGCGTCTCCGCCGCCTGGGCGTCGAACAGCGAGAGCGCGCCGACCCAGCTTTCATCCTCCGGCAAGGCGACGGGCGGGGGCAGCTTCGGGTCTTTATGGGCCGTGATAGCGGACATCGGATGGCTCCGAACTTCAACGTTTCGAGGAAGGCTCAGCGGCAGGCTCCTACCGCACTGGCAGGTACTTTTTCGGCAGCACGCAGTGGATGCCCTTGTTGAGATCGACCGTCTGCGTCACCCGCAGATCGGCGCAGAGCGAGCACAGCGTGTAGGCGTCCTGCGCGGAGAGGTCGGAATGCTCGCGGATCAGCGCGATCATGTCGCGCAGCGCCTGCTTGGCGGCGTCGTCAAGATCGGGATCGAAGCCCATGGTGATCCAGTCCGCCGGCGTCTCGGCGCGCGGTGTGATGAGCTTCATGTCCTTGCGCAGATGGAACTCGAAGGTGCCGGTGAGCGCGGTCTCCAGCGCCGTGAGGCACACCTCGCCATCGCCCTGCCGGCCATGGCCGTCGCCGACCGAGAACAGCGCGCCTTCGGTGAACACCGGGAAATAGGTGATGGAGCCGACGCCGAGCTCCTTATTGTCCATGTTGCCGCCGAAGACGCGCGGCTCGGTGGAGGAGAGCCGGCCCCAGTTCGGCGCGGGGGCGACGCCGAAATTGCCGAAGAACGGTTCGAGCGGCAGTTCCTGGCCCCAGGGCATCACCGCGACGCCACGCGCGGCGTCCACGGGAATGTGCAGGCGGCGCAGGTTCGGGAAATCCTCCGGCAGCGTGCCCCAGAACGGCATCTGGATGTTCCAGCCCCAGTCGGCGCGGAACTCGATCGCCTTCAGCCGCACCTCCAGCACGTCGCCCGGCTCGGCGCCGTCGACATAGATCGGGCCGGTCAGCATATGCGGGCCGGGGCCGCGGAAGGTCGCGGCGAAGACCTCCGCCTGTCCGGGCACGGGGGTGAAGCCGAGCGCCGGGTCGGGCATGTCCTCGGGCTCGCCGGAGAGCGTGTCGATCACCACCGTGTCGCCCGACTTGATGGTGAGCACGGGCCTGAGGCTCGCGTCCCACTGGCCCCAGTTCACCGTGCCGGGCTGGGCCGGGAGATAATGATCCGCCATCAGCTGCTCCTCACCCCTTGACCGCGCCGAGCGTGAGCCCGCGCACGATGTGACGTTGCAAGACGAAGACCACCGCGAGGACGGGGAGCAGCGCGGTCATGCCGACCACCGCCATCTCGCCCCAGCGCACGCCCTGGCTGGTGATCAGCTTGGGGATCGACACCGGCAGCGTCTGCATCGCCTTGCCGCCGAGCATGAAGGCGAACAGGAACTCGTTCCACGCGAAGATGAAGCACAGCACCGCGGTCGCCACGATGCCGTTGCGCAGCAGCGGGAACACCACGCGGCGGAAGATCTGCAGCCGCGACCAGCCCTCCAGCGCCGCCGCCTCCTCCAGCTCCACCGGCAGGTCGCGGCAGAAGGAGCGCAGCACCCAGATGTAGAAGGACAGGTTGAAAGTCATGTAGGCGAGCGTCAGGCCGGTGAAGGTGTCGAGCAGGCCGACCTTGGCGAAGATCAGATAGAACGGGATGACCAGACACACGGGCGGAGCCATGCGCGAGCCGAGGATGAACAGGAACAGATCGTCCTTGCCGCGCATCTCGAAGCGGGCAAAGGCATAGGCCGCCGGGGTGCCGATGATGACGACGAGCGCGGTGGAGACCGAGCACAGCGCGAACGACGTCAGCAGATACCAGTGGAAGCCCTGGTCGAGCACATAGCTGAAATGCTCGAGCGTCGGGGTGAATAGCCACTGCGTCGGGCGCGCGAACATGGCGTCGTTCGGCTTCACCATCATCGTCGCCATCCAGAAGATGGGGAACAGGACGATGAGGGCGTAGATCACGGTCACGCCGGTCCAGAACCAGCCTTTGGAGCCTTCGGGGCGGTCGGTGGCTTCGGCCATGTCAGGCACTCCTTCCGGGCAAGCGGGCGAGATGGCGGGACCCGGCCCGCGCGACGTCATGGCCGGGCTTGGCCCGGCCATCCACGCCTTGCGACGGCGCGCATCTGGCCAACCTGCATCGGGCAAAGTCGTGGATGCCCGGCCCAAGGCCGGGCATGACGGTGATCCGGGGAGAGAGATCGGCAACGAGCGAGCAGCGCATTCCCATCCCTCAGAAGGCGTTCAGGCGCTTCTTGGCGATCTGGTAGAAGACCGAGCAGAAGGCGAAGAAGGCGATCCAGACCAGCACGGCGAGCGCCGAGGCTTCGCCGATGTTCCAGAACTCGAAGGTCATCTTGTTGGCGAGGATGGAGGGCGTCTCGGTGGTAATGCCCGGCCCGCCGCCGGTCAGGATGTAGATCGTGTCGAACACCTTGAAGGCGTCGATGAAGCGCAGCAGGCCGATGACCGCGAGCAGCGGCGTCATCATCGGCAGGGTGATGTGGGCGAACATCTGCAGCGGGCCCGCCCCGTCCACCGCCGCGGCGCGATAGGGGCCCAGCGGCAGCGCCTGAAGGCCGGCGAAGAAGGCCAGCATCATGAAGGGCGTCCACTGCCAGATATCGACGAAGATCAGCGCGTAGAGCGCGTAGTCGGGCGAGGCGAAGACCGAGGTGCCCGGCAAGATGTCGAACCGCTCCAGCACGTTGTAGGACAGGAAGCCCCACGAGCCGGCGAGCATGATCTTCCACAACAGGCCGACCACGATGGGCGCCATCATCGCCGGCATGAACAGGAGCGGGATGAGGATGGAGCGCCCGCGCACATTCTGGTTCAGCACCAGCGCGCCGATGAGGCCGAGCATGAACTCGATGGGCACAGCGATGAAAACGAAGGTCGCGGCGATGCCGATGGAGTTCCAGAAGCGCGGATCGGTCAGCAGCACGGCGTAATTGTCGACGCCGATGAAGTCGGTCACCCGGCCGAACTTGGCGGCGTGGAAGCTCAGATAGATCGTGTAGAGGAACGGCACCAGCGAGACCACGACCAGCATCAGCATGGACGGGGCGATCAGCAGGTAGGGATACCAGCTGCGCTCGCGCGGCAGCGGTGCCGGCGCTTGCGTGGCCGTGATGGTGTCACCGGCGCTCGCCATGATGGGCATTTCCATGGGTTTAGGTGTCCGTATCCCCTCTCCCCGCCGGGGAGAGGGTTAGGGTGAGGGGGTGAACGGTCGGGCACGAAAGAAGACCCCTCACCCCATCCCTCTCCCCGACGGGGAGAGGGTGAAGAGAAGTCAGCTCACAGCAGGCACTTGGTGCAGAGCTTGAGCAGCTCGGCCTGGCCCTTCTTGGCGCCCGCCTCGGGGGAGAGCTTGCCGAGGCCGACTTCCTGCGCGATGCCGCTCATCACGTCGTAGATCTCGTAGAATTTCGGCATCTTCGGCTTGGCCGCCGCCACATCGAGCGTCGACTTCATCGCCGCATAGAGCGTCTTGTTGGCCGCGCCGGTGATGGCCGGGAGCGCCCAGGAGCTCTCGCGGATCGGAACGCCGCCCTCGCCCAGAGCGATCAGCTTGTCCTGCTGCTTCCGGTCGGCCAGCCACTGCAGGAAGATGAAGGTGGGCTCGGGGTTCTTCGAGGCGGCGCTGATGACGGTGACCGACGGCTCGGCTTCGGCGAAACGCTCCTTGGAGCCGGCCTTGATCGGGATCGGGCCATAGACGAACTGGCCCGCGTAAGGCGACACGCCCTTCTTGTCGATGCCGAGCACGAAGTCCGACCAGGCGATGGACTGCGCGGCGATGCCATTGCCCATCACGGTCGGCACGTCGACCAGCGAATATTCGGCGATGCCGGGCGGGGCATAGGTCCACAGCTCGTGCCACATCTTCAGCGCGGCGACGGTTTCGGGCGAGTCGAAGTTCGGCTTGCCCTCGGCGTCGATCAGGTTGCCGCCATAGTTCTTGACGAAGTTGTTCCACAGCGTCGGGAAGGTCGAGCCACCCTTGATGCCTTCGAGCACGATGCCGTAGAAATCGCTCTCCAGCGTCTTGCCGGCGAGCTTTTCGCCCTTCTTGCGGGTGAAGAACTGTGCGATGTCGCGCATCTGCTCGATCGTCGTGGCGGGCGCGAGATCATAGCCATACTTGGCCTTGAACGCGGCCTGTTCCTCCGGGTTGGTCAGGAGGTCGGCGCGGGCCCAGTAGACCTGATTATAGTTCCAGTTGATGAAGGAATACTGCTTGTCGCCGACAAAGGCCGCCGTCTTGAACGGGTTCTGGATGAAGTCCGAGGTGGCGAGCTTGGGGTTGGACAGCTTCGGGTTGGCGACGAAATCGTTGAGCGGGCGGATCACGCCGGCCGAGATCATCGGGCCGAGCTGGAAGCCGTGCAGCATGATCGCGTCATAATAGCCGCGGCCCGACAGCATGTCGGCCTGGCCCTTGTTGATGACCTCGAAATGGTTGAGCAGCTCCCACTCAACCTTGATCCCGGTCTCCTTCTCGAAGTCCGGGATGATCTTGGAGAGCGTCTCCTGCAGCGGCGTGATCTCGTCGAGCACGTGGATGGTCACGCCCTTATAGGGCTTGGCCGCCTCGGCGTAGAAACTGTCCTGCGCGTGGGCCGGCGCCAGCGGTGCCAGCAGCACCATGGAAGCCGCCAAGGCGGCGGCGAAACACCCGTATCGTCTCTTCATCGCACTTTCCCTCTGGTTGGTCGTATCTCAGCGGCTCGTTCAGGTGCCGGGCAGCGCGCGCCCCGTCGTCCCGTCGAAGAGCGCGAGGCCCTCCGACGGCAAAACCAGTCCCACCTTCCGGCCGATGCCCGCATCCGCGCCGAGCGCGGCGGCGTTCGCCATGCTCGTCTTGGCCTTGGCGAGCAGCGCGCCGAGGTCGAGCGTGACGATGGCGTGCTTGCCGAAAGGTTCGTTGGAATAGATCTCGGCCACCGCTGTGCCGGCCGCGCCCTCGGGGGCGACGCCGACATCGTCCGGCCGCACGCCGAGGATGACGGCGGACGAGGTGGCCTTCTGCGCCGCGCCGGCCAGCGCGCCGGTGAGCGGCACGGTGAGGTCGCGGCGCCGGAAGACCAGCGCGCCGGCCTCGTGCACCAACTCGCCCTCGATGAGGTTCATCGGCGGGTCGCCGAGCAGGCGGGCGACGCGGGCGCTGGCCGGGCGCTGCCAGATCTCCTCGGGCGTGCCGACCTGCTCGACGCGGCCCTGATCCATCACCACCACCCGGTCACCGACCGAGAGCGCTTCCATGCCGTCCGGCGTCGCCCACAGGCTGGGCGAGGTCTGCGAGGCGAGGCGGCGGCGGATTTCCCCGCGCAGCTTGTGGCGCAGCTTGGCGTCGAGATGGGAGATCGGCTCGTCGAGGATCAGCAGGTCCGGCTGCTGCACCAGCGCGCGGGCCAGCGCCACGCGCTGCTTCTGCCCGCCCGATAGCGCGCCCGGAAGCCGCGCGCCGAGATGGCGGATTTCCAGAAGCTCCAGCACCTCGTCGACGCGCTTGGTGGCCTCCGCCGCATCAAGACGGTCGCCCGGCGCCTGCAAGGGCGAGAGCGCGTTGTCGCGCACGCTGAGGTGCGGATAAAGCGCATAGGATTCGAACATCAGCGCCACCCGGCGCTGCTGCGGGGGAACGCCCGCGAGGTCGCGCCCGGCAAGCGTGACGCTCCCGGCATCCGGCCGCTCCAGCCCGGCGAGGATGCGGCAGAAGGTGGATTTGCCGGCGCCCGAGGGGCCGGTGATGGCGATGAGTTCGCCCGGCGCGATGTCGATGTCGAGGCCAGCAAGGGCGGTGATGACCTCGGCTTTACCCTTGGCGAAGCTCTTGAAGATGCCGCGCGCGGCAAGGCCCATCTGGGGAGCCGGGCTCATGACAGCGCCTCCCGGTTGCGCCCGCTGGCGGCGTCGAAGATCAGGAGGCGCGCCACGTCGATGCCGAGCGTCACACGGTCACCCGCCCGCCACGGGGCCGGACCGGCGATCTCGGCGATCAGCGTGCCGCCAGGGCCGGTCTCGCTCTCCAGCGCGACGGTGAGCACGTCGGCATCGCCGCGCGGCTCGCGGTAGATGATGCGCCCGCGCGCCTCGCCGGGCAGGTCGGGCGCGCGCAGCGCGATGTTCTCCGGGCGGATGCCGGCGATGATGGCGCCCTCCCCGGCAACCGCCGGCAGGCGGGCCGCGTCGAGCGTCGCCGCCCAGCCGGCGCCGATGACACGGCCGCCCTCGGCGAAAGCGGCGCTCATCAGGTTCATCGGCGGCTCGCCAATGAAGTTGGCGACGAAGAGATTGGCCGGGCGCTCATAAAGCTCCTGCGGAGGGCCGACCTGCTGGAGCACGCCATGGTTCATCACCGCCACGCGGTCGGCCATGGCGATGGCCTCGGTCTGGTCATGGGTGACGAGGATGGAGGTGACCTGCCGCAGCTTCTGCAGCCGCTTGATCTCGGCGCGCAGCTGCACCTTCTGGTCGGCGTCGAGATGCGACAGAGGCTCGTCGAACAGGATGACGTCGGGGTCGCGCACCAAGGCGCGGCCGATGGAGACGCGCTGCATGGCGCCGCCGGAAAGCCCGCGCACCGGCTGGTCGGCCATCTGCCGCAGGCCGAGAAGCTGGAGCACCTCGCCGATGCGCTCGGCCGCCGGCTGGCCGGAGATGCCGCGCACCTTCAGCGGGAAGGCGACGTTCTCCCACACCGTCATGTTCGGATAGAGCGCGTAGTCCTCGAACACCATGGCGATGTTGCGCTCGCCGGGCGCGAGGCGGGAGACCGGGCGCTCGCCGAAATAGATCTCGCCGGACGACACGCTCTCAATGCCGGCCGCCATTTTCAGCGTGGTGCTCTTGCCGCAGCCGGAGGGGCCGAGCAGCGCGAGCATTTCGCCGGCCGCGCAGGCGAGGTCGAGCCGGCTCACCGCCTCCACCTCTCCGTAACGCTTGAAGACCGACACGAAAGCGATTGACGACATCCGGCACTCCGCAAGGGCGATACCGGAAGGTCAATTCAATCTCCGTGCCAAGTGTGCTGGTGTTGCAGCACACTGGATAACAAGAGCCGATCTTTCTTTGGCGCTGGATAATTATGCCCAGAAAAGCAGCGCCCTAACGACCCCTGCCGCCTTTCGCGCCATGCACGCTGCGCGGCTGGCCTTACCGGGCAGCGGGGCGCGCAAATTCCTCCCGCGCCAGCAGGCGGCGTGTATGGCCGTCGGCCAGCAGCGCGTCGAGGGCGGCGAGGTCGCAGGGCTGGTCGATATCGCGCGCGAGGCCGGGAAAATCCGCCGGGGCGTGATGGCGTAGCGTCAGACGAGCTTCCCCCGCATTGGCCTGATGCATGGCGAAGCTCAGCGGGCCGAAGGAGAAGGGCATGGCATCCGGCGGGGTGACGAGCAGCGCGTTGGTGCCGCCGCTATCATGGGCGGGCACGAGGCTGACCGCCCGCCCCGGCGGGTGGGCCGCGACCAGCCGGTCGATCTCCGCCGCACGGAGGCCGGGAATGTCGGAGGGCAGGATCAGCATCCCCCCGCGCCGTTCCGCCGCCAGCCAGCCGGCGGCTTCCGCCACCGCCGGGTTCAGCCCGCGCACCCGCCGCTCGAACATCAGCCGCGCGCCATAATCCTGCGCGAGGACACCGGCCTGCGGGTCGGCGGTGACGACGACGATGGCGGCGAGCCCCTTCGCGCCGGTCAGCGCCTCCAGCACGTCGCACAGCATGGCGCGGGCCAGCGCCTCGCGCTGCGCCGGCAGCAGCGTGCGGGCAAGGCGCTGCTTGGCGAGGGCGAATGTCTTTACCGGCACGACCGCGACGAGGTCGTCCACCGCGCGCGATCTCGCGGGGGCGCTCATGCGCCGGGCCGCGCCTGTGCCAGCACAATGCGGGCGAGCGCGATTTTATCATCGAGGCTGCGCATCAGCGTCGGGGTGCTGACCACGGAAAGGCCGGGCACCTCAAGCCCCGCATCGGCCTCGTCGACGATGAAGATGTCGATCAGCCCGTCATAATGGGCGGCGACGGTGGCGGCCGAGGGCACGAGACCGAGCTCGGTCATCATCTTGGCGGTCGGTCCCTTCACCGCCTGGCCGGCGATGATCGGCGAGACCGCGATCACCGGCACGCGGCAGGCGCCGATGGCGGCGCGCAGGCCCGGCACGGCGAGGATGGGATCGACGCTGAGATAGGGGTTGGACGGGCAGATGACGATGGCGACGAGTTCCGGGTCGGCCAGCGCCGCCTCCGCCGCCGGGGCGAGCGTGGCGGCGGGCGCGCCAGCGAATTCGAGCCCCACCACGCGCGGGCGGCATTGATGGCGGACGAAATAATGCTGGAAGTCGTACCAGCCCTCCTCGGTCTCGACCTGCGTGCGCACCGGAGCGTCGCTCATGGGTATGATGGCCGCGCTTATGCCCAGCGTGCGGCGCAGATCGTCCGTCACCTCCGACAGCGTCGCGCCCGCCTCCAGCCGGCGGGTGCGCTCGACATGAACCGCGAGGTCGCCATCGCCGAGCCTGAACCAGGTCTCGCCGCCGAGCTGTTCCAGCGCCGCCATGAAGGTCCAGGTCTCGTCCCGCCGGCCCCAGCCGCGCACGGGATCGTCGAGGCCGGCCAGCGTGTAGAGCAGCGTGTCGATGTCAGGCGAGACATGCAGGCCGAGATGGCGGAAATCATCGCCCGTATTGGCGATCACGGTGAGCTGGCCGGGCGCCAGCACGCGGTCGAGCCCCAGCGCGAGCTTCGCCCCGCCTATGCCGCCGGACAGCGCGACGACCTTGCCGGCAAAAGCGTCCGTCATCGGAAGAGATCCTCGCTCTCGGGGCGGATGAGATCAGCGGCGGGGTTCTCCGCCGCGCGCCAGTCCAGCCCGCGCAGCAGCACAGCGGGACGGGCCTCGGCGGCGGGGCCCATCAGCAGCGAGGCGCTGGCGGCGATCTCGTCGGCGAAGGCGATCATCGTCACCTGAAGCGGGCGGCCGTAAAGATCCGCCTCGCCGCGCCGGTCGACCAGCGCCGGCAGGCCGGCGGCGCCGATGGCGACCCCCGTGGTGCCGCGCCGCCAGGGCCGGCCGAAACTGTCATTGATGACGACCCCGACGCGCGCGCCCTCCGGCGCGAGGCGGGCGCGCAGCCGGGCGGCGCTGGCGTCCGGGTCTTCCGGCAGCAGCAGCGCGAAACCTTCCGCGACATTGGACTGGTCGATGCCGGCATTGGCCATGATCAGCCCGAGCCGGTGCTCGACGATCAGCACATGCGGCCGGGCGCGGACGATGCGCCGGCTCTCCGACAGGATCAGCTCGACCAGCGCGGGATCCTTGCGCACCTCCGCCGCCACCCGCAGCGCCTCAGGCGAGGGGATGACGTCGGCGAGGCGGACGAGACGCCCTTCGGCCTTGGAGACGATCTTCTGCGCGAGCACCAGCACGTCGCCGTCGCCAAGCGCGAGGCCGCTACGCTCAAGCGATGCGGCGAGCAGCCCGCCGAGATCGTCGCCCGGCTGGATCAGCGGCAGGCCTTCCAGCGCAACGAGGTGGACGCCCGCCGCCATGGGGCCTCAGGCCAGCGCGCGCAGGCGCGGCAGCACCTGTTCGGCATAAAGCCGCAGGAAGCGCGACTGGTCCTCGCCCGGCGCGTGGAAGACGAGATGGTTGAAACCGAGATCGAGATAGGGGCGGATGCGCGCCACATGCTCCTCCGGGTCGTCGGAGACGATCCAGCGCTTCGCCGCCCGCGCCAGCGGCAGGGCGTCGGCGAGCTTTTCCATCTCCAGCGGGTCTTCCGTGCTCATCTTCTCCTCCGGCGACAGGCCGAGCGCCGCCCAGTGGCGGGTGTCCTGCAAGGCGCGGGCCTTGTCGGTGTCGAAGGAGACCTTCATCTCGATCATCCGCGCGTAACCCTCGCCCGAGCGCCCCGCCGCTTCAAGGCCGGCGGCGACGTTGGGGAGCAGGGTTTCGGAATAGAGATCCCATGCCTTGCCCGAGGTGCAGATGAAACCGTCGCCGACCCGGCCAGCGAACTTCGCCACCATCGGCCCGGCGCCAGCGACATAGATCGGCACGGGCACCTCCGGCCGGTCATAGATGGTGGCGCGCTCGGTGCGGTAGAACTCGCCCTCGAAGGTGACGCGCTCGCCGCTCCACAATTCCTTGATCAACCGCACCGCCTCGCGCAGCCGGGCGAAGCGCTCCTTCATTTCCGGCCAGGGCGCGCCGGTAGCTGGCACCTCGTTGAGCGATTCACCCGAGCCGACACCCAGGATGACACGGCCGGGAAAAAGCTGGCCGAGCGTGCCGAAGGCCTGCGCCACCATAGAGGGGTGATGGCGGAAGGTGGGAGTGAGCACGCTGGTGCCCATGAGGATGCGCGAGGTGGAGGCGCCCACCGCCCCCATCCACGGAAAGGCCGCCGGGGCATGGCCGCCGGTGTGGCGCCAGGGCTGGAAATGATCGCTGACGAAGACGGAATCGAAGCCGCAGGCTTCCGCCTCCACCGCGAAATTCAACAATGTGCGCGAGTCGAACTGTTCCGCCGACGCCTTGTAGCCAAGCCTGAGCACCGTGCCGCCTCCCTTAGGACGGGGAATGATAGAGTGATCTTGTGTTGCAGCACAATACCGACAAAAATGTTTTTAGATCAGTGATCTAGTTTCGCACCACGGGCTCATCAAGGCGCGCGACCCCACTGGTTTGTGCGCAAGCTTTGTCGTTGGCGCCCGGCGCGATTATCCGGCACAGTGTCGAGGGCTGGGGAGTTGACGACGCGGCATGGTGGGACGGGGCTTGAGCGTATTGGTCGGGATCGCCTGCGCGATCCTGATCGCGGGAGCGGTCTATCTCGGTGGCGATCTCATCGCCCCGGTGGCCTTCGCCCTTTTCATCATGGCGCTGGTCTGGCCACTACAGGCGCGGCTTCAGGGCCACATGCCGCATTTGCTGGCGCTGTTCCTCACCCTCGGCGTGACGCTGATTGTGCTGGCCGGACTGTTCTCGCTGACGCTCTGGGGCTTCGGCAGGGCGGCGCAATGGCTGATCGCCAATGCCGGCCGCTTCCAGTCGCTCTATGCCGAGGCCGCCGGCTGGCTGGAAGGGCACGGGCTCATCATCGCCGGCAGCATCGTCGAGACCTTCAATGTCGGCTGGCTGATCCGCTTCCTGCAGAGCGTAGCCGCGCGGGTGAACGGCATGCTCGGCTTCGCGGTGGTGACCGGCATCTATGTCATGCTCGGCCTGCTGGAGGTCGATGTCATTGCCCGCAAGCTGGCGGCGGGCGAGGCCAGCGAGAACGGGCGGCGCCTGCTCGCCGCGACCTCCCAGACTGCGGCAAAGCTGCGCCGCTATATGGGCGTGCGCAGCGTGGTGAGCCTATGCACCGGCTTCGCCATCTGGGGCTTCGCCGCCTTGGCCGGGCTCGACCTGGCACTGGCCTGGGGCGTGATCGCCTTCGTGCTGAACTACATTCCCTTCATCGGTCCGCTGCTGGCGACGCTGATGCCGACGCTGTTCACCATGGCGCAGTTCGAATCCTGGCAGATGGCGGTGGCCGTCTTCGCCGGCATGAACGTCATCCAGTTCCTCTCCGGCAGCTATATCGAACCCCGCATCGCCGGGCGGGCGCTCGCGGTCTCGCCCTTCATCGTGCTGCTGGCGGTGTTCGCCGGGGCGTTCATGTGGGGACTGGCCGGCGCCTTTATCGGGGTGCCCATGGTGATCGCCGCCCTGACGCTGTGCGAGCAGTATGAGGGCAGCCGCTGGGTAGCGCGCCTGCTCTCCGGCGAGCCGCCCGCAACCACCTGACGGAGACCCGCTCCATGCTGCGCAAGCTGAGACTGATCCTGCGGCTGCTGGTCGTGGCGGTGGTGCTGGTGTTCGTTACCTTCATCGGCACCCGCATCTATTACGCGCAGAGCGGCGCGCCGCTGGAGCCCTGGCACACCTTCGTGCCGCATGAGCTGAGCGTCGCCGAGATGGATGGGGCGGACTGGGGCGCCTATCTCGCGGCGGAAGAGCGCGCCTTCACCGAAGTCGAGCGCGAGGTGGTGCAGAAGCTGCCCGACGATGAGCGGATCCCCTCCAACCGCTATTTCAGCGGCAGCGTCGTCTACCCGCCGCACCTCGCCCGCGACTGGAACCGCTCCTACACGCTCGACGCGGAGGGAACGCCGAAGGGGGCCGTGGTGCTGCTGCACGGACTCACCGATTCCCCCTACAGCCTGCGCCATATCGGCCGGCTCTATGCCGCCGCCGGTTTCGCAGTGGTCGCCCCTCGCCTGCCCGGCCATGGCACCGTGCCGGCAGGGCTGACCACGGTGGAGTGGGAAGACTGGCTCGCTGCCACGCGCCTTGCCGTGCGCGAGGCGCGCCGCCGCGCCGGCGACACCGGGCAGCTTCACATTGTCGGCTTCTCCAATGGCGGGGCGCTGGCGGTGAAATACGCGCTCGATGCGCTGGACGACCCCAAGCAGCCGCGCGTCGACCGGCTGATGCTGATCTCGCCGATGATCGGCATCACCGCCTTTGCCCGCTTTGCCGGGCTCGCCGGTCTGCCGGCGCTGCTGCCCGCCTTCGCCAAGGCGGCGTGGCTGGGCGTGATCCCGGAGTTCAACCCGTTCAAGTACAACTCCTTCCCGGTCAACGGCGCCCGGCAATCCTACCGGCTCACGGCGGCGTTGCAGGATTCCATCGCGCGGCGGGCGCAGGCGGGCAGGCTGGGCGATTTGCCGCCGGCGCTCACCTTCCAGTCAGTGATGGACTTCACCGTCTCGACGCGGGCCATCGTCAACGCCTTCTATGGCCTCCTGCCGGACAATGGCAGCGAGCTGGTGCTGTTCGACATCAACCGCGACACCAAGCTCGGCCCGCTGCTGCGCGCCACCACCTATGACGCGCTGACCCGCACCTTGCCGCCGGCGCCGCGCCGCTTCGAGAGCACCATCATCACCAATGTCGCCGGCAATGACGCGGTGGTGGAGCGTACGATGCCCGCCGGCGCCATGCAGGAGAACGAGCGCGCGCTGGGGCTGAGCTACCCGCGCGATGTCTATTCGCTCTCCCATGTCGCCCTGCCCTTCCCGCCAACGGACGGGCTCTATGGCTCGAACCCGGACCCGGCGGACAATCAGGGGCTGGAACTCGGCGCGATGGCGGTGCGCGGCGAGCGCGGGGCGCTGATCGTCAATCTGGACGCGCTGGTGCGCATGTCGTCGAACCCGTTCTACGACTATCTCGCCGCCCGCATCGCCGCCGATATCGGCGCGCCGCCGCCGGCCCGGACCACCGCGCCACCGGCGGGAGGCATGGCGAGCCCGGTGACGGACGAGGTGCCGCCCATCGAGCCGCCACCCGCCTCGCCGGCGCCGTGAGAAAGCGGCACAGCATCACGCATGAAAAAGGCCGCGTCCTCTCGGGCGCGGCCTTCTTGTTCCGGAAGCGTCGGGCGATCAGTTCGCGGTGGCGGCGCCGATGACCGCGCCGGTGCCGGCGCCGATCGCCGCGCCCACCGCCGCGCCCGTGCCGCCGCCCGCAATGCCGCCGATGACGGCACCCGCGCCGCCACCGATCAGCGCGCCCGTGCCGGCACGGCGCTCGGTGGTGGTGCAGCCGGCAACGGCGAGCGCCATAATGGAAAAGGCAGCGATCTTGACGGCAACCGACGTGGACATGCTCGAATCTCCTGCAGGACGTGCTTACCTTTCATAACGGTACCCACGTGCCCGGACAATCGAGTTCTGGCGGTCTCCTGCAAGGTCTTGCGGCATTATTTGGAATACCACGCGCCTCTGTTGTCGCCGTCGGCCGCGACGCCCCTGAACTACTTGGTTCACCCGGCCCTACTAGCCGCGAGCCGACGCGCTTGCGGGTTGAGGCGGAGTGCGTGAGGCTGTAACCGTAACGCATCGCCTCAGCGACGCCGGAAGAGCGCGCGGGGCGACAGGGACGGCAACAGGAAGCGTAACGCGCGTATGATGCGTCATTGGACGGAACAGGCGGGCCGGGGCAGGAGCGCCGGCGGCATCGCTCGCCGACCGCTGCGTGCGCCGCTCCTCGGAGTAGCGGCTGCGCTCGCCCTGATCCTCGGCGCCTGCGCCAGCCGCCCGGTCGGCGTGCTCAGCCCCATCGCCGACACCGCGCCCGACACCACGCGCGTCGAGATGCTGGTGGCAACCACCCGCGCGCCCTCGGCCGATCCCGGCATCCTGTTCACCGGCGAACGCGGCGAAAAGGTCGCGCTCACCGCCTTCACCGTGTCGATCCCGCCCGATGAACGGCGCACCATCGGCCAGGTGCAATGGCCGCGCCGCCTGCCGGCCAACCCCGCGACCGATTTCGCCACGCTGAATGTCGACCCTCTCGACGGGGTGAGCGCGGCGAAGACGTGGCTCGACAAGCATTTGCCGCCGAGCGGGCGGGTGCTGATCTTCGTCCACGGCTTCAACAACCGCTTCGAGGACGCGGTCTACCGCTTCGCCCAGATCACCCATGATTCCGGCTCGGATGTCGCCCCGGTGCTGTTCACCTGGCCGTCGCGGGCGCGGGTGTTCGACTATCTGTTCGACCGCGAGAGCACGATCTTCTCGCGCGACGCCTTCGAGGAGACGGTCTGGCAGGTCGCCCGCGATCCACGCGTGAAGGACGTGACCATCATGGCCCATTCCATGGGCGCCTGGCTCGCCATGGAAGGGCTGCGGCAGATGGCGATCCGTCGCGGCACGCTGCCGGCGAAGATCAGCAATGTCATCCTCGCCTCGCCCGATGTCGATGTGGACGTGTTCGCCACGCAATGGCGGGCGCTGGAGAGGCCCAAGGCGCGGTTCACCCTGTTCGTCTCGCGCGACGACCGGGCGCTGCAGGTCTCCAGCACCATCGCCGGCGGCATCGACCGGCTCGGCCTTATCAACGCGCAGGAGCGTTACGGCGAGCTGGAGAAATCCGGCATCGTGGTGATCGACCTGACTGCCATGCGCTCGGGCGACGCGCTCAACCATGGCCGCTTCGCCTCCTCGCCGGAGGTTGTTCAGATGATCGGCCAGCGGCTGGTGAACGGGCAGACGGTGACCGACTCCAATGTCAGCCTCGGCGAGCGCATCGGCGTCGCCGCCATGGGCGTGGGCGAGACCATCGGCGCTGCCGCCGGCCTCGCGGTCAGCGCGCCGATCGCCGTCATCGACCCGACGACGCGCGAGAATTACGGCGCGCAGGTGCAGGAGCTCGGCCGCTCCGTGCAGCAAACGGTGCGCGACCCCGGCGCCGACTGACGGCGGGGTCGCACGATATCTGCGTCGCGTGAAGGTGGTCGCCTCAGGCCTTTACCAGGCGCGGACCCAGCGGCCGGGTTCATAGACCCAGCGGCCGCGCCGCAGCACCCAGCGCGGACCGACGAAGTTGAAGCCGCGCCGTGCCTCGTCCCAATGGCCGGGAACCCACACCCAGCGGTGGCGTGCGGACCAGGTCCAGTGGCCGGGCACCCAGATATAACCACGGCGCGGCGCCGGACGGGGCTCGCGGCGCGGGGGCGGCGGCGGGCCAGGCGGCGTGGCGCCGGGCGGGGGGCTTCCGGGCGGAGGGGCGGGCTGGGCGTCGGCCTCTTGCATCAAGGCGAGGCCGAGGGGCGCGGTCAGGGCGGTGGCCAGAAAGCCCCGCAGGAGCGAGCGGCGCGAAATCATCAGGTCATCCTTCGGCGGAAGGCCGGGACGGGCCGGCCGGCTGAGTGACAGGACCGACAGCGACAGCCCGGCCGACGCGATGTCGGCGCGCCGTTGCGTCCCCGCCGTCATAATCGGCTTCGCCGGCCCCGTCTCCCCCGATTGTGTTACCGCAGCCGCGCACGCCGCTCGCGGCAATGTGCTGCCATTCCACGCCGGAAACGCGTATGATCCTGCCGCACCGCCGGACGGGAAACGATCCAGCGGGCATCCGGGAGGATCGCCATGCCCACGCCGCACGCTTTGCCGCGTTTTTCGCCGCTTGCTTTGCCTCGTCTTGTACCGCGCCTCGCGGTCATCGCCGCCCTGTCGCTTCTCGCAGTGACCGCCGCCCTCGCGCAGGAGCCGGGCGCGGACGCGACCTGGAAGGCGCTCAAGCCCGACGTGTTCGGCGAGCGCTCCATTGCGGAGGCGAGCCCGCTGGTGCGGCTCACCGCCCCCACCCGCGCCGAGGATGCGGCCATGGTGCCGATCGAGGCCGAGGTGATGCTGCCTGCGGGCGACACGCGCACGGTGAAGAAACTCACCCTCATCGTCGACGAGAACCCCGCACCGGTCGCGGCGACCTTCAGTTTCGGCGGCGAGCGGCATGATGTGACGCTCGGCACGCGGCTGCGGGTCAATTCCTACAGCTATGTGCGCGCCGTCGCCGAACTATCCGACGGCTCGCTGCATATGGGCGCCCGGTATGTGAAGGCCTCCGGCGGCTGCTCGGCACCGGCGATGAAGGATGAGGAGCAGGCGCTGAAAAATCTCGGCCAGATGAAGCTGCGCGTTGTGGATGATCGCCCGCTAGGTGACGCGACGCAGGCCAGCCGCGTGTCGCAGATCCAGTTGATGATCCGCCACCCCAACTATTCCGGGCTGCAGATTGACCAGATCACGCGCGGCTACATCCCCGCCAAGTTCGTCGACAATATCGAGGTACGGCAGGGCGAGGAGCTGGTGTTCTCCATGGTCGGCGGCATCTCTCTGAGCGAAGACCCGGCGATCCAGATTTCCTACGAGCCGAGCGGCAAGGAAATCGACGTGCGCGCCGGCGATACCGACGGACGCACCTTCGAGAGCGAGCTGAAGCCGGCAGGGTGAGATAGACGAACCCGGGGGAGGAAGCTCAGAGACCTCCCCCCGCGGTCGCAACATCTGACAGTACACGCGTCGCCGCGCGCCATAGGCGCGGGGCAGGCGCCATGTGCCATCCACATGCCGCCCGTTGATCCGCTCACACATATTTAGAACATATCGACATTCCGCGATCCTGATCGACACAAATTGGCCAGGGTGATAGCACCAATCATGTTGACAGAACGATCTACGCAAGCACGTTGCTCATGTTTACACTGAGTTACAATGAAAACTCCAAGGAAACATCATGTGCCGGGTCTGCGTCGGAACCCTCTTCACCAACAAGAGCCTTTACAGCGGCTGGCCGGCCGCGCGATCTGCTTGGCGCGAGGGGCCGTCGCGCCGGAGTTTCATGGCGTTCGCCGGCGCTGCGGCCGGCGTGGCAGGATTGGCCCTGCCTGGTGACCGGGCCGCCGCGCAGGCGACCGGGGGAGCCGACACGATCTTCCAGGGCGGCACGATCATTCCGCTCGGCGCCGCTGGCTCGGCATCCGTCGAGGCCCTGGCGATCAAGGGCGGCGAGATCGTTGCGGCCGGCTCCGCCGCCGACATCGCAGGGCTTAAGGGGGCCTCGACGACAATCGTCGATCTCGACGGGCGCACCCTCCTGCCCGGCTTCATCGATCCGCATCAGCATAGCTGCTTCGTGGCGCTGTTTTCCGAACTGCTCGCCGATGTCGGCTACACCAACTACCCCAAGCGCGCCGATATGATCGCCAGCCTCAAGGCGCTCGACGCGAAGCTGCCGGCCGGCGAATGGCTGCTCGCCTATGATTTCGACAACCTGCTGCAGGGTGGCGATCTGTCGATGGCCGAGCTCGACGGGGTGTCGAAGGATCGGCCCATCCTGGTCTGGTACATCAACATGCATGACGGCGCGGCCAATTCCGCCGCCTTCAAGATCGCCGGCATCACCGAGGATGTCGGCATGCTGCCGGGTGGCGGGCATTTCGGGCGCGGCGCCGACGGCAAGCTGAACGGTCTCATCTATGAAGAGAGCGCCATGCTGAAATTCGTCGCGCATGGCCTGCCCAAGATCACGCCGGCGATTTTCACCAAGGCGATGACCGACTATTTCAAGATGAGCGCCGCGCTCGGCAATACGGCGACGCATGAGCCCGGCACCATACAGCCGGACTGGATCGAGGGGCTGGTCAAGCTGACCGCCTCGGGAACCGGGCGCCTGAGCGCCAGCCTAATGTATGACGACATGGCGGCCGGCGATGCCTACAAAGCGCTCGGCCGCGGCGCCAAGGCGGCGCTGTTTCCTGATTCCCGCTTCTCGCTCTACGGCATCAAGATCGTCGGCGATGGCTCCAACCAGACCAAGACCGGCGCCCAGACGATCCCCTATCTCGGCGGCACCGATAAGGGCCAGCCCAACTATGCCCCGGACGAGCTGAAGACCATGGTGGCGGCCACCAGGGCGGCCGGCTGGCCCGTGCAGATCCACTGCAATGGCGACTTCACCATCGACAATGCGCTCGATGCCATCGAGGCCGGCTACGGGGCCAATCCGTCCACCGGCGTCAACCGGATCGAGCATTGCACCATGGCGAGGCCCGATCAGGTGGCGCGGATGAAGAAACTGGGCGTCGAGCCGAGCTTCCTGATGAACCACGTCTTTCTCTACGGCGCCGCCTATCGCGACCAGCTCTTCGGGCCGGAACGGACGGCGTTCATGGACCCGGCGGGCGCCTGCGTGACGGAGGGGTTGCCCTTCACACTGCACACCGATGCCCCCTGCTCGCCGCTGGGCACGCTGCGACTCGTCCAGACCGCGGTGACGCGGCACTGTGCGATCGACAATTCAGTGATCGGCCCCGACCAGAAAATCACCGTGCTGGACGCGCTGCGAGCGGTGACCTCGGCGGCGGCGGCGCAGATCGGTCAGGGCGACCGCCTCGGAACGCTGGAGGCCGGCAAACAAGCCGATATCGTCGTGCTGGAACAGGATCCGTTCAAGGTTGCGCCGGACGACATCATGAAGATCAAGGTCTCGCAGACCTGGGTCGGCGGCGAGAAGATCTTCGGTTGAAGCAGAGTTGCCCGGCACCTGCCAACCGGCAATGCCGGGGAAGCCCGTGCGGCAGGAGCGGAGCCTGCCGCAAGGACAAACGCCCTCAATAGAAGCAGGTCACTTCCGCCTCGGCCTGGGCGCGGCGCAGGTCGGCGACCATGTCGCGGAACATGCCGGTGGAGCGGAAGACCTCGGCCTGCTGGCCGGCGACCTGGCCGACGCTGAGGATGGTCTCGGCCTCCACATATTTGTCGTAGGGCAGGATGGTGGCGATGGTGTCGATGGAGCAGGAGCACTTCTCCAGCGCCTGCCGGCTCTGGCCGTTCGCGGCCATGCAGGCGAAGACATAGTCCGCGCGCGCCACGGTGGGGTAGTCGTTGACGAGGCCGGCGGTGGGCGCGGCGGGCGCCGGCTTGCTCACGCCGGCCGGCGTCGGCGCCATGCTGGCGGCGGCGGGATCGGCCGGGCTCGCGCTCTGCGCGGCGGCGGCGCTCATGCCGAGGGCGAGACTGAGAAGGGTGGCGGCGATGATGCGCATGGTTTCCTCCCGGCCGCGATTGGCGCGGCTCGTTATCCGGCTCATTTGGTCGGCGGGGTGGCGCCCGTCAGCGTCAGGCTGGTCTCGATGATGTTGCCGCCGCCTTCCTTGGCGGGCGTGACGACGCGGATCGAGTAGAGCCCGCCCGGCACGGCATCGGAGAACAGGAACTCGTAGCGGCGATTGGCCAGCTCGAGCATCTTGTCCTTGTTCGGGTCTTCCACGAAGGGGGTCATGATGAGCTTCCAGCCCTCGATGGTCTTTCCGTCGAAGGTGAAGCTCGCCGGCTCCACCGTCCCGGTGCCGAGATGGTCGCGCAGCCGGTTGCGCAGGTAGAACGGGCTGCCCTTGCTGAGCTGCGCCATCTCCTTCACGTCGCGTTCCAGCAGCACGAGCGAGATCGGGTTGCCGTTCATGGTGGGGAACGGGCCGGCCTCGCTCTCGCGGGCGCCGCGATGGATCTCGACGCTGGCGATGCGCTTGCTGGCGTCATCCGACGGCGCGGTCACCTCCATGTCGAGAGTTTCCTCGAAGCTCTCGCCGAGGTCCGCTTTCGTCGTGACGTGCTTGTAGACATAGTTCAGCGTAGTGCCCGGCGCGACGCGCATCAGATAGGGCGCCTCGAAGAACACCTGATTGCCGGTGGGCACGGCGCTGGCGGGGCTCGAGAGGAGAGCGGCGGCAAGGATGAAGGCAAGGCGCCGCATCGGCGTTACTCCCATGATTTTTCTAGTTATTGCGATCCGGCGTCATGTAGCGCCGGTAATCATATTCGGCCTCGCCCGTCGCAGCGTCGGTCTCGGCCAGCGCCAGCAGATGGGCGTGCAGCGGCGACTTGTGGCAGGCGGGATCGGTGGCGGCAGCGTCCCCGGCGATGGCCATCGCCTGACAGCGGCAGCCGCCCCAGTCGAGCTCCTTGCGCTCGCAGGTCTGGCACAGCTCCGGCATCCAGTCGGTGCCGCGAAACGCGTTGAAGGCGGGCGAATTCACCCACACATCGCTCAGCGAATGCTCGCGCACATTCCAAAAATCGAGGTTCGGAATGGTCTCGGCGGCGTGGCAGGGCAGAACGCGGCCCGAGGGCGTGACGTTGAGCGACTGACGGCCCCAACCATTCATGCAGGGCTTGGGATATTTGGCGTAATAGTCCGGCACCACCGCGTCGATGGTCAGCCGGCCCTTGAGCCGCACGCGCGCCTCTTCCACCACGTCGAGCGCCCAGAACACCTGATCGCGCGTCGGCATCAGCGCGCCGCGATTGCGCAGCGCCCAGCCATAATATTGCGAATGGGCGATCTCGATGCGCTTGGCGTCGAGCGCCAGCGCCAGCTCGATGAAGTCCGGGATCTGGTGGATATTGGCGCGATGTACCACCGAATTCACGGTAAGCGGCAGACCGAGCC